>CAKSTF010000010.1 GCA_934491515.1 uncultured Eubacteriales bacterium | reverse complement strand
CTTTATTTTCGTCATTTCTGCCCTCCTACGTACAATATATTGTACTTAAAGACATTTTTCTGCTTTTAAAAAATATTTTACTTTTGCTGAAAATATGATAAAATCTATATTAGAAAATACCGTTCTTTGGAGGAAAAACAATGAAAAAAGCAATTAAAAAGTTTTTAGACGAGTTCAAAGCCTTTGCACTTAAGGGAAATGTGCTTGATCTTGCAGTCGGCGTTATCATCGGCGGCGCGTTTACCGGAATAGTTACCTCTCTTACCGCAAATTTTATTCAGCCCATACTTGATTTTGTAACACGCGCGCACAAAGATTTTTACTCGCTGCGTGAAATAATGGGTTTTGTTTCGGCATTACTTACCGCCGTACTTAATTTCCTTATAATTGCTCTTGTGCTCTTTTTCCTTGTAAAAGCAATAAATAAAATGCTTGACCACGGAAAGAAAAAACCGGAGCCTACCGAAAAGGTATGTCCATATTGCAAAAGCAAGATAAACATAGAGGCTACGCGCTGCCCCTTCTGCACCTCGGTTATTGAAACGGAAGAAGAATAAGAAATAACCGCGGCGCAAACGCCGCAAAAACAGAACATAATCTTTTTACAATCAAAAAAGCAGGTCATAAGACCTGCTTTTTGTTTTTAATAAACTGTGTGCCGAATAAAAATAAAGTTGCCCCGCGCCCATATACGGGCGCAGGGCACATACAGGAGATTCGTTACACGCCCTGCGCTAACATGGCGTCGCAAACCTTTACAAAACCGGCAATATTAGCGCCTGTTACAAGGTCGCCTTTGCTGCCGTATTTTTCTGCCGCTTCATAACTGTTTTTGAATATGTTTTTCATTATATTTTTAAGTTTTTCGTCTACCTCTTCAAAACTCCAGTTATAACGCATGGAATTCTGGCACATTTCAAGTCCGCTTACCGCAACGCCGCCTGCGTTTGCCGCCTTTGCGGGTCCGAAAAGGACGCCTGCTTTTTTGAACACGGTAATGGCCTCGGGTGTGGAGGGCATATTTGCGCCTTCGCATACGCATTTTACGCCGTTTTTAACAAGTATTTCCGCACTTTCTCCCGAAAGTTCGTTCTGTGTGGCGCAAGGCAGCGCAACATCGCAGGGAACAGTCCAAACGCCGCTGCAGCCCTCGTGGTATTCGGCGCCCGCAACGCGCTCGGCGTATTCTTTGATTCTGCCGCGCTCTACCTCTTTTATCTGCTTAAGAACTTCAAGATTGATACCGTTTTTATCAACTACATAACCGTTTGAATCTGAAACGGTTATAACTTTTGCGCCCATTTCGGTCGCCTTTTCAACGGCATAGATAGCAACGTTTCCGGAACCCGAAATAACAATTGTTTTGCCCTTAAGCGAATCATTAGCCATTTTATTAAGCACTTCTTCGGTAAAGTAGCAAAGACCGTAGCCGGTAGCCTCGGTACGGGCAAGAGAACCGCCGTAACTGAGTCCCTTTCCGGTAAGCACACCGGAGCACTCGTTACGCATACGCTTATACTGACCGTACATATATCCGATTTCTCTGGCGCCTACGCCTATATCGCCCGCGGGCACGTCGGTGTCGGGACCTATATGACGGGAAAGTTCGGTCATAAAACTCTGACAGAAGTGCATTATCTCGACGTCCGACTTGCCCTTGGGATCAAAGTCGGATCCGCCTTTAGCACCGCCCATGGGAAGACCTGTAAGGCTGTTTTTGAAAATCTGTTCAAATCCTAAAAATTTAATTACCGATTCGGTAACGGAAGGATGGAAACGCAGACCGCCCTTATAAGGACCGATGGCAGAGTTGAATTGAATGCGGCAGCCGCGGTTTACGCGAACCTGCCCCTTATCATCAACCCAAGTAACACGGAAGAAAACCTGTCTTTCAGGCTCTACAAGCCTTTCAAGCACGCCGTTCTTCTCTATCGCGGGATTTGCCTCTACAACGGGTTCTATGGTTTCAAGAACCTCTTTTACAGCCTGCAAAAACTCTTTCTGAGTGCCGCTTGATTTTTCAACACTCTCGTAAACGCGTTTTACATATTCCGACTTAAACATTTTCTTTACCTCCGAAAAGTATTAACTAAAAAATTATATGCTATATAATTTAAGAATGATAATGTTTTTCCGAATTCATAATCTTAAAATTATATATGATATATTATTATAGTTATGATTTTGTATTTGTCAAGTCTTTTTTTGAAAATGGAAAATAAAATTTCTTGACAAGGCGCTTTATCGGGCGTAAAATATTTAAGGACAAAATGTTGACAAGGACAAGTAGCCCGTCGGTCACCGCTTTAAGAGAGCGCCGCACATTGCTGCAAGCGGCGTAAGCAGGTGGGCGTGCGAAACCGCCTTTGAGTGCTTCGGGGTAAAAAACCGTTGCCGTATCGCTGCGTTAAAGCGTTCGAGTGCCGCATCGTATATAAAGTGCGGAATGCGGGTGGAACCGCGGAGAACACCGTTTTCTTCGTCCCTGATTCAAGGGGGCGTTTTTTTATGCCCCGATAACCAAGCACACCGAAGAAAGGAATGTATCATAATGAAGATTATTTACAAAGACGGAACTGTAGCCGAAGCCTCTGCAGAGCAGGAAAATCAGGTTATCCGCCACACTGCGGCGCACGTTATGGCACAGGCAATAAAGCGTTTGTTCCCCGAGGCTGATTTCGGATACGGCCCCGCCACCGAAAAAGGCTTTTATTACGACGTTGATTTAGGCGACCGCAAACTCACTGACGAGGACCTTGCGGCAATCGAAAAGGAAATGAAGAAGATAGTAAAGGAAAATCTTCCCATTAAGCCTTTTATTCTTCCCCGAGAAGAAGCGATAGCCCTTATGAAAGAAAGAAACGAAAACTACAAGGTAGAACATATCGGCGACCTCCCGCCCGATGAGGAAATCAGTTTTTACAAACAGGGCGAATATATAGATATGTGTACCGGCCCTCACCTTTGCTACACAAAGGCGCTTAAGGCTTTTAAAATCACACAACAGTCGGGTGCATATTGGAAAAACGACAAGAACAACAAAATGCTGACCCGTATAAACGGCATCGCATTTAAAACGCAGGAAGAACTTGACGAACATCTTAAACTTATGGAAGAGGCCGAACGCCGCGACCACCGCAAAATAGGCAAGGAAATGGATTTGTTTATGCTTTGCGAGGAAGGTCCGGGTTTCCCCTTCTTCCTGCCTAAGGGTATGCAGCTTAAAAACGCGCTTATAGACTATTGGCGCGAAATTCACACCGACGCCGGATATGTTGAAGTTTCGACCCCGCTTATAATGAACCGTCACCTTTGGGAGACAAGCGGTCACTGGGATCATTATAAGGACAATATGTATTCAACGATAATCGACGACGAAACGTACTGCATTAAACCCATGAACTGCCCGGGCGGCGTTATGGTTTACGCTTCAAAACCCCACAGTTACCGTGAACTTCCGATGCGCGTGGGCGAACTCGGTATTGTTCACCGCCACGAACTTAAAGGCGCGCTTCACGGTCTTTTCCGCGTTCGCTGCTTCACGCAGGACGACGCGCACATCTTTATGACCCGCGAGCAGATAACCGATGAAATAATCGGCGTTGTAAATCTTATAAATAAGGTATACACAAAATTCGGCTTTGAATACTTTGTGGAACTTTCTACAAGACCCGAGGACAGCATGGGCAGCGACGCCGACTGGGAGGCCGCAACAAACGGACTTAAGACGGCGCTTGAAAAAATAGGTCTGCCCTACATTATAAACGAGGGCGACGGTGCATTTTACGGACCGAAGATAGACTTCCACCTCCGCGACAGCATAGGCAGAACATGGCAGTGCGGCACAATCCAGCTTGACTTCCAGATGCCCCAAAATTTTGACCTTACTTACGTTGATGAAAACGGCGAAAAGCAAAGGCCCATTATGATCCATCGTGTTTGCTACGGCTCTATCGAGCGCTTTATCGGTATTCTTACCGAACATTTTGCGGGCAAGTTCCCGACATGGCTTGCACCCACGCAGGTTAAAGTTATGACCCTTCCGGGCACCGACGAATCTTACGCCAGGGGAATATACGAAAAACTGCTTGCCGAACGTGTGCGTGTTGAATTTGACAACCGCAACGAAAAAATAGGTTATAAGATAAGAGAGGCACGTCAGGTAGACCGCGTACCCTATATGGTAATAGTAGGCGCTAAGGAGATTGAAAACGGCGTTATTTCGGTAAGAAACCGCGATACGGACGAAACAACCACCCTCACGCCGCAGGAATTCATCGATTCGCTTAAAAAAGAAATAGCAGACAGGGTGTAATCCCCTGCCTGCAAATAAAAAAACATCTCCGCCGTTTTAGGCGGAGATGTTTTTTATCCCACATAATAAGGTAATTGTTCGTCAAAATTCTGTTTGCCGTTTTTATACCATGCAATAACGTGTTTTATCGTCTCTTTTGCTTTTTCGGTTGCTGCGATATCCGAATTGAACGCCTGGTGCGGCTGAACGTAAATATTTGCGCTGCGCGCTATCGACCTTTCAAGCATTTCCTTTGCCGCAGCCTTATCGGCGGTATCAAAATCGCCGTTTGTGCGCAGCGCCGCGGAAAATCCCTCTTCATCGGAAAATACATCCGTGCCGATTCCGTAAATTTTTCCGCTTTCATACAGTTTAAGCAGAATATGTTCGGGCGCTATCTCTCCCCTTGTTACATTTATGAAGATAAGCGGTTTTTCGGCAAGACTTAAATACTCTTCCGAAAAATATCCTGCATTAAAAAATCTGCTTTTGCTGTTTCTTGTAAGGTTCTTGGCATTTATTATTACATCGGAGTTCTTTATCGCCTGCTCTTTTGAAACAAATTTCACGCTGTCGCCGTAAGCGGCGGAAAGTTCGCTTTCCCTTATGTCCACCGCCTGCACGGTAAGGCCGTTTGCCTTGCAAAGTTCATATATCCTTTTCCCTATCTTTCCAACGCCGAAAACCGTCGCGGTTCTGCACGCTTCAAGTTCCGTAAAGGAGGTTGCGCGGTTGCGTTCAAACGTTAGGGTGTTCTGTTCATACTGATTAAGATATCCGGCGGTGCAGTAAAGCAGTTTTATCGCGGTTTGCGCCACGGCGTTTACGCAGTACTTTCTAAGCGATGTTATATTTGCTTTGTCGG
The DNA here is from genome assembly GCA_934491515.1 of uncultured Eubacteriales bacterium. GTDB lineage: Bacteria > Bacillota > Clostridia > Oscillospirales > Acutalibacteraceae > UBA737. Next base: position 53,041 of record CAKSTF010000010.1, on the reverse strand, counting down.
CTAAATGTTCAAAATGGTCGTATCCGGCGCTTCTGGTTATTATGCTCTTATGGCTGCCGTTTAAGTAATCCTGCGGCAAAACCGAATGGGTTTTTGTAGTAATAAGTTCGGGAAGTTCGGTTTGCGGATTTTCTTTAATATACTCCTGCAATGTAAGCGGAGTAATAAAATAATTAAAGTCCGGCGGTAAAAGACCTGCTTTCTTCGCCCTTTCAAATTCTTCACCGAGATGTGCGTTTTCCTCGCCCAAGGCCTCAAAATTTATAATGTCGTATTTCACAATTCTTTCAACTCTCAATATCATTATACCGCCTATATGCCCTGCCGTCAATCGGCGGTATAAACAAATATTGCCAAATAGAAGAGATGTGTTTATCTGCCCTAAAAAGCAGCATTTCCGTATATTTTATTCGCCCGCAATCTTTTTTACTAAATGTAACTCACCGTCTTTGGCATAACCGAGTTTTGCATACACGCTTTGGGCGTCGATATTATCCGTACCGGTAAGCAGTTCAAATTTATAAAGCGGATAACGGGCTTTACAGTATTCCTCGGCATAAATAATCATAGACCGCGCGATACCGCCCCGCCTGTACCGCGGTTTTACATAAACTTCGGTAATTTCCGGCATACAGCAATCATAACAGAAAGATTTTTTAAGTTGAACGCATACGAATCCCGTCAGTTCTCCGTTTTGTTCGTCGACAACAACCACCTCCTGCTTATTATCGACAAGGGAGTTTTTAATGTAATCCGCAGCGGTTTCGCCCTCCCCGTTAAATTCGCCGTTCAGAATCTCCAATTGTTCCGCGTCCTGCACGGTTGCAATACGTACCATTTAAGCCCTCCTCCGATTCATATAAAATCTGCATTTCTTCCGCCGCGGCAAATTTGCGCAGCACACAAATACATAATAACAAAAATTCTGTTTTATATCAACGAGAATAAATAAAGACAGACAGCATTCAACATAGGTTGGGTGCTGTCTGTTTTGCTGTAAGTCCTGCCTGACAGATTCCGTAATTTATAATTCTTCTCTGTTTTACAGGCGGTTTTTAATTGTTTTGTCCTTACGGCAGTGCGTACTTTCTTGCGAATTCGCCGAAATGTTCTTTATAGTTTTCGCTGTCGCGACGCACTGCGTGCAGGGTTTCGTGGAGATTGAGGTTATGGTCCGCCGTATCTATAACGCAGCCTGCTATGTTGGAACAGTGGTCGGAAGCCCTTTCAAGATTTGTAAGCAGGTCGGACCATACAAATCCTACTTCGGGGCTGCACAACTCGTTTTGCATACGGATAATATGCCGTGTTCTTAATTGCTCTTTAAGGCCGTCTATTACCTGTTCAAGAGGCTCAACGGTTATCGCAATGCCGCGGTCGGAGTTTTTGAAAGCCGTAAGCGATTTACCCAATATTTCGCAAAGCGCTGCGGATATAACGGCATATTCTTTTTCGGCAGCCTTTGTAAAGGAAAGTTTCTTCTCCTTTAACTCCTCAAAGGATTCAAGAACATTCACGGCGTGGTCGGATATGCGTTCAAAATCGCCGACCGTTTTAAGAAGTTCGGCGCTTTGTTCGCTTACCGAATCGTCCATCTTCTGGGCGCTTAATTTAATAAGATAGGTGCTTATCGTATCCTCATAACGGTCGCATGTGCGTTCCGCGCGGCGTATCTCTGCTGCCTTTTCGGCGCTGTATTCTTTTATGCACGAAAGGGCAAGTTCAAATGCTGCCACCGCCGTATCCGCCATATCGTATGTAACCTTTTTGCACTGTTCAAGCGCCACTGCCGGAGTCTGGAGCAGGCGCTCATCAAGTTCGCATACTTTTTCGTCCATTTTGGAATCCTTAATAACACGGTTTGCCGCTTTTTCAAGAAGTCCCGCCATGGGCATAAGTATCAGAACGCAAAGTATATTAAACGCCGAATGACATATAGCGATCCCCACGCGCGAGGTGGGTTCGTCAAGTATTGAAGGTGCAAAAATGAATTTTACGACCGAGAAAACGGTAAGCATTACCGCGGTGCCTATAACGTTAAAGGACAAATGCACAAAAGCCGCGCGTTTTGCGTTTTTGTTAGCGCCTGCGGAGGAAAGTATCGCCGTGATACAAGTGCCGATATTCTGACCCATTATAATGGGTATTGCCGCACCGTGCGATACCTGACCCGTTACGGCAAGCGCCTGTAATATACCCACAGAAGCCGAGCTTGACTGTATTATTGCGGTAAGTACCGCACCTGCAAGCACGCCGAGAACAGGATTTTTAAACATAAGAAACGCCTGCCTGAATGCCGGGACGTCGGCAAGACCGCTTACCGCGGCAGTCATCGTTTCCATACCGAACATAAGCACGGCAAAACCCAAAAAGATTGTTCCGGTATCACGTTTTTTGGCAGCCTTTGAGAACATATAAAGTATTATTCCGACAAGCGCCAGTATCGGGGTAAAGGAAGAGGGTTTAAGCATTTTTACAAAAAAACTGCTGCCGCTTATCCCACCGAGTGACAATATCCAGCTGGTAACGGTAGTACCCACGTTTGCGCCCATTATAACGTTTATCGCCTGGCGCAGGGTCATAAGTCCCGAATTTACAAATCCCACTACCATTACCGTGGTGGCGGAAGAACTTTGTATTATTGAAGTAACGCCGCAACCCGTTAAAAATCCGGCCACCCTGCCGGAGGTCATTTTGCCGAGTATGGTTTTCAGTTTGCTGCCGGCGCGGCTTTCAAGCGCTTCGCCCATAACGTTCATTCCGAACAGGAACAAGCACAGTCCGCCGAGAAGATTCAGAAAATCAAAAAAACTCACTGCAAGCACCTCTTAAAACATTATTTTTTTCTTTTGTAAAAAATATATCATACTGCTGTAAAATCAAACAGCGCTGTAATGTAAAATCTATGTAAATTTGACTTTACGGCGTGACCGTGTTATACTGTTTTTAAATGGTGCGCCCGATAGAGGAAATCGGACGCACCACAAGTATGAAAGGTATTATAATATGAAAAAAAGTTTAAGTTTTAAAGAGTATTTGTATATTGCGAGCATGCTGTTCGGTATGTTTTTCGGCGCCGGAAACCTTATTTTTCCGATAGCGCTCGGCAGAAATGCGGGCAGCAACGTCTGGGCAGCAACGATCGGTCTTCTGATAACCGGCGTCGGATTGCCGCTTTTGGGTGTTGCGGCTCTCGGAATAAGCCGCAGCAACGGACTTTTTGAGTTATCGGGCAAAGCCGGTAAACCTTACGGTATATTTTTTACCTGTGCGCTTTACCTTACAATAGGACCGTTTTTCGCAATTCCGCGCTGCGCCACAACCTCTTATACGGTAGGGTTTGAGCAGATATTGCCGGCAGGTCATGAGAAACTTTTCCTGCTTGTTTTTTCACTGCTTTTCTTCGTGGCGGCGCTTTTCTTTTCGCTGCGTCCCGGGAAGATACTCACATGGATAGGCAAAATACTGAACCCCTGTTTTCTTGTGTTTTTAGGTCTGCTTATCGCGGTGGCACTCTCCTCGCCCACCGCGCATATTTCGGAAGTTTCTCCGGCAGGCGACTATGTAACCAAGCCTTTCTTTACGGGATTTCTTGAAGGATATAATACCATGGACGCACTTGCAAGCCTTGCTTTCGGTATTGTTGTTGTTAACGTTATCAAAGATCTCGGCTTGAAAGAGCCTTCCGATATAGCCAAAAGCACTGTGTTTTCGGGAATATTCAGCTGCCTTATAATGGCTGTTATCTACATAGCGGTAACAATAGTGGGAACACAAAGCCGCGGACTGTTTGCCGAAGCCGAAAACGGCGGCGTGGCGCTTGCAAAGATTGCACGGCACTACCTTGGTACTGCGGGACTTATTATACTTGCCGCTACGGTTACGCTTGCCTGCTTAAAGACCGCCGTAGGCCTTATAACAAGTTGTGCGGAAACCTTTGCCGGACTGTTTAAAAACGGTCCTTCCTACAAAATATGGGCAATTATTTTTACCCTTGTATCATTCGGATTTGCAAACCTGGGACTAAGCGCCATCATTGATTACGCCGTTCCCGTGCTTATGTTCCTTTACCCGCTTGCAATAGTGCTTATACTTTTAGCGCTTTTCGGCAAACTTTTCGAAAACGACCGCAAGGTTTACGCCTTCACGGTAGGCTTCACACTGATTGCCGCGATATACGACCTTTTAAGAACGCTTCCCGAAAATCTGCGCGCTTTGCTGCATCTTGACGGCTTTATAAAAGCGGTAGGCGGCGTGCTGCCGCTTTCAAAACTGGGACTCGGTTGGATATGCCCCGCGGCAATAGGTCTTGTTTTGGGACTCATACTTTACCTTATAAAAAGAAAACCGCAGGTTAGCGAATAACCTGACGGCAAATAAAAAAACAGAGGTGCCTTCGGCACCTCTTATTTTTTACATAAGCGACTGTTCGTTTATCATAAGTCTGAACTGAAGGCCCAGTTTTTCGGCGGCCTTGCGGCAAAGAATCATACGCTCAAGGAAAATTTCAAAGTAATCCATTACCGATACCATGTGCGTATCTACGCTGAGTTTCAGTTTTATAAGCGTATGGGCTTCATTTATTTTAAGTTCCGCCTTGGTAACGGAATAGTTCACCCTGTCGTGCTTATCAAAATTTGAAATGTCGGTATTGCGCACGCGGCTGCGGCGAACGTCCGACTTATCAGCAAGTATAAGCGCCGCGGCAACCGGACTTACGGGCACGCCCGTGCCTTCGTCATGATTGCCTATTGCAGACACTATTATTGCAATCTCATCTGCGGAAAATCCCATATTATCAAGAATACGGAACGCCATAACGGCACCGCTTTGGCTATGCTCGATACGGTTTACTATATTGCCTATATCGTGTATATAACCTGCAATTTTTGCAAGTTCAACCGTGCGGTCGGGATATCCCATGGTTTTAAGTATATAACCCGCTTTTTCCGCAACCGAAGTAACGTGCGCAAAACTGTGCTCGGTAAATCCGAGTTCCGCAAGGGATTCGTCGGCTTTTGATATATAAGTTTTAATGGCAGAATCGTTTTTTATTTCCTCGTAGGTCATTCGTTCTCCCCCTTTTTTTGTATTATATAATATTTTTACCGAATTTAAAAGGGGGCGGACGAAATTTTTCGTCTGCCCCGTTTAAATCAAACTTTTCTTCTGTAATCGGGAAGAAGTCGCGGCGATACCATATCGGTCTTTATACCGGCTGCCTCACGTTCGGCGTCGAATGCCTTTACGTGCGAAAGGGTAAGTTTACCGCATTCGGTTTCTTTTGCTTTTGCCGCTGCGTTTATACCGGCGTTTCTGCCGAATACAACTACGTCCAGAAGCGAGTTGCCCATAAGGCGGTTTCTGCCGTGTATTCCGCCTACGGCCTCGCCCGCAACAAACAGGTTTTCAACGTTTGTGGTCATACCGTTCACATTGATGTCAAGTCCGCCGTTCTGATAGTGAAGGGTCGGATAAACAAGGATGGGTTCCTTGCGGATATCAATATCGTAATTGGCAAACATACGCATCATTGCCGGGATGCGCTTTTCTATCGTGCCCTCGCCGCCTATCATTTCTATCATAGGTGTGTCAAGCCAAACCGCTTTGCCGCTTCCGGTGTCAACGCCTTCGCTTCTGTCCGAACATTCACGGATTATCGAAGCGGCGGCTACGTCGCGCGTTTCAAGCGGATGCATAAATACCTCGCCGTCGCGGTTTACAAGTTTAGCTCCCAAAGAACGCACCTTTTCGGTAACGAGAGAGCCGAATATCTGCTGCGGATACGCCGCGCCCGTTGGGTGATACTGCAATGTATCGGCATACAGAAGTTTAGCGCCTGCACGGTAACCGAGCACAAGACCGTCCGCCGTAGCACCGTAGTGGTTGGAGGTCGGGAATCCCTGATAGTGCATACGGCCGGCGCCGCCGGTTGCGATTATAACCGTTTTTGCGCGCGCCACAAGCAGTTCGCCCGTTTCCATATTCATAAGTACGGCGCCTGCAGCCTTTCCGTTCTCATCAAGGATAAGTTCAACAGCCGAAGTAAAATCAACAACAGGAATGTTGCGGTTAAGTACCTCATCGCGCAATGTGCGCATTATTTCTGCGCCGGAATAGTCCTTAGCGGCGTGCATTCTTTTTCTTGAAGTACCGCCGCCGTGGGTGGTAATCATCGTGCCGTCGGGCGCTTTATCAAATTCAACGCCCAATTCGTTAAGCCACTTTATAGCACCGGGTGCATCGCACACAAGTTTTGCAAGCAGTTCGCGCTTTGCGGCATAGTGGCCGCCGCCGAATGCGTCTACAAAGTGGATAGCCGGCGAATCGTTGGGCTTATCGGCAGCCTGAATGCCGCCTTCAGCCATCATGGTGTTGGCGTCGCCCATACGAAGTTTTGTAACTATCATGGTGTTGGCGCCGGCACTGTTTGCCTCGATAGCGGCAGCAGCGCCTGCACCGCCGCCGCCGATTATAAGAACATCAACATCGTAAGCAACGTTGTCAAGGTCTATATCGTCGGGGTTTATGCGGCTTTTTGCCTGCAGAATATCGCACAGCTCGTGAGGAACGGATTCACCCTTGTTGGGACCTATCTTAAGTTCGGTAAATTCGCTCTTTTTATAATCGGGATGATATTTGCTTAAAAGCGCATCCTTTTCGTCCGCAGTCATACGCGCGGGTTCGTAAGCAACGTTCTTTTCGCGCGCGGCTTCAACCGCCTTAAGCGATTCTGAAAATTCTTTTGAATACATAAAACGGTTCCTCCTTACTTCTCTATCTCGCGGTTGTTATAAAGTTCTTTCAGTTCTTCAACGGGTTTGCCCATAAGCGCTTCTATAAGTTCCGTAAAAGTACCGTTTTCTATTTCTTTAACGCGGTTTTCAAGATGTTCCGTACGCGGCGCTAAGTACTTACCGTTAAGGCGGCGCGCAAGCATTGCTACCTGCGGATGCGATATTCCTGCAGGGCAGCGTGTTGAACACACGCCGCACATTACGCAGTCGAACGATTCTTCGGCGCACTTTTCGAACTCGCCGCGCTGCGCATAGGCTATGTACTGCATTACGTTAAGACCCTGCGTGCAGTTCTTTGTGCAGGCGTTACAGCCTACGCAGGCGTATATTTCGGGGTAAAGCTGCATCATTATCTGTTCGGTGGGCTTTACCTTTTCTATATCGTAAACCTGTTTTACAAGCGGGAAGAAAGGCAGGGTTGCTATGTACATACCCTCTTCAACCTTGGTCTGGCAGGCAAGGCAGGTTTTAAGTTCGCTGCTGCCCTTTACGCGGTATATTGTGGCGCAGGCACCGCAAAATCCGCCGCGGCAGCCGCAGCCGCGCACAAGTTGATAACCCGCATATTCCATAGCGCACATAATGGTAAGATTGTCCGGCACTGCATACTGTTTGCCGAACAGGTAAATGTTTACCGTCTTTTCCATAAATATCTCTCCTTATCAGTATTCGTCAGGCAATTCGTCAAGCTGGTCGCAGCGGAACACAGGGCCGTCTTTGCAGACGTATTTAGCACCTATGTTGCACCTGCCGCACTTGCCGATACCGCATTTCATACGAAGTTCCATGGTAGTATATACCTGCGTTTTTTCAAAACCGAGTTCCTGAAGTCCCGCAAGGGTAAACTTAATCATTATCGGAGGACCGCACAGAACGGCGGTCTTATCGGTTGAAAATCCGAGTTCCTTGACATAATTAGGAACAAACCCAACGTGTCCGTCCCATTCGGGCTGCTCGCGGTCTATGGTAAGGTAAACGTTAACGCCGGTATCTTTCGACCATTCGTCTATAATTTCCTTATAGTCGACCAAATCCTGCATACTGCGCGAACCGTAAACAATATCTATTTTACCGTAACGGTCGCGGTAGTGGCGGCAATAGTTGATGACCGAACGAAGCGGAGCCAGACCTATACCGCCTGCAATAAACAGCATATCCTTGCCGGCAAAAGCGGTATCAACGGGGAAACCGTTGCCGTAAGGCCCGCGTATGGTTATCTGCTGGCCAACCTCCATAGAGTGAAGCCAATCGGTAACGCAGCCGCACTTTTTAATGGAAAACTCCATAAACTCGGTATTTGTGGGAGAAGAAGTTATGGAAAACATCGCCTCGCCCACGCCGGGGATGGACAGCATGGCACACTGACCGGGTTTATGTTCGAAAGCCTTCTTACCGTCGGGAGTTACAACGCGGAATGTTTTTACATCGGGCGTATCTATCCTGATATCGGTAACTACTCCTACCGTAGGTATAAGAGGTTCTTTAATTTCAGGCATTTTCCCTACCCCCTAACTTTCTCATAACCTTTACTATATTCATCTGTATGGGACATTTGTTTATGCAGCGTCCGCAGCCCACGCAGGAGAACAAACCGTCGTTATTGGTGGGATAATACACAAGCTTGTGCATAAACCGCTGACGGAAACGCTCAAGTTGGGTAAGACGCGGCTGACCTGCCGACATTCTTGTAAATTCGGAATACATACATGAATCCCAGCAGCGGAAACGCTTTATACCGTGACCTGTATCAAAATCCTTGATATCATAGCACTGACAGGTCGGGCAAACAAAGGTACAAGTACCGCAGCCAAGGCAGCTTTCGGAAAGTTCCGCCCATTCGGGAGCGCCGAAAAATTCAGAAGTCTTATCCTTGCCGAAAGCGTCCGCCGAAAGGGTCGCAAGAGGCAGTTTGGAAAGCCTGTCGCTTATGGTATTGCGCTGTTCCTCGGCAGCGGCGCCGTCACATTCCTCGGTAACGGATTCCACCGATTTAAGCAGCTGCTCGCCCTTTTCGGTAAGCGCCTCAAGATAAAGAGTATCGCCGGTCTTAACGGCGGTCACATCGCCCTGCGGTTTTGCGGCGTCGATACCGAAAGTTCCGCAAAAACAGGTTTCGTGCGGCTTGTTGCAGGCAAGCGACACTATAACGCCGTGTTCACGTCGGTTTTTGTAGTAAGTGTCAACGGGTTCTGCAAGGAATACCCTGTCAAGCACCTCAAAACTTTTTACATCGCAGCCGCGAACGCCGAAAACAACAAAGTCTTCCGATTCGGTTCTTGTGTCTTTTATTTCTATCGTTTTTCCTTCAACCTTAAAATCCATAAGATTTTCGGTTTGGGGGAAGAAAAAGTCCTTGGCGCTTCTTACCGTATTGAGTTTATCGGAAAGCAGAGTGCCTTTTTCCCACTTTTTATATTCGGCGCCGGTCTTTGTATCCACAGGCATATAAAGCGCAGCCGAGGATGCAATCTTTTCAAAAAGAGAATCTATCGCTGAAAGTGCTATTTTACGCATCATGCGCGCCTCCCCTCACAGCGTCTTTGGGTTCTATGTCTTCGATGGTGTAATTAACTATAGGCGCTCTGGAGCCTACCTCCGCGCCGGCCTGGTAATCACCGTAGAAAGAATCGATATCCTTTATAAACTTGCGGTTTAAAAGATGAAGCGGTATATGCTGGGGACATACCCTTGAACATTCGCCGCAGTCGGTGCAGCGGCCCGCCACATGGAAAGCGCGTATAACGTGGAACATATTTTCTTCAAAAGAGTCCGCCGCAGCCTTGTTTTCAACGCCCGAAGCGGGGTTATCGAAAACGCATTTTTCGCAGGTGCACGCGGGGCATACGTCTCTGCAGGCGTTACATCTGATACAGCGCGAAAGTTCGCCCTGCCAGAATTCAAAACGCTCTTCCGCGGTCATCTTTTCAAGACGCTTCACTTCGTCAAAACGGTTCGAATCCAAAACCTCGCCGTCGGCGCCCAAAAGTTCGTCGTAGGCAACGTGGCGTTTCGACTTGCAGTTTAAGCATCTGTCGGGCAAAAGTTCTTCGCGTTTTAAAACAGTCTCGCCGTCGTAAAGGGTTTCAATCTTTACGGTGTCGCCGCAATCGGTAACACTCTTTATTCCCTCTGCCGCGGCTTTTATCTTTCCCGCGTCCAGCATACCGCTGCAGGGAACACCTACTGCGTAAACCTTTTCGCGGTCAAAGCGGTGCTCGGTAAGAAGCTGATTGAAACTGTATGTATCGCACGGCTTTAAGAACACCAAAACCTTTTTATCGGTCTTTGCGGTTTCTTTAATAAGATACTTTGAAAAGTTTGCGCCGCAAAAATCGTTCCAAAGGAAATCCTTTTCAAGATTTTCATAAGAGGTGAAAACCGCCGGCGTAACGTCATAATCAAACTCGCCCGTTTTCCAGCCCAGGGCACTGTTTACGGTGCCGTTTTCAAAAAGTTTTTTCGCTGTTTCAAGGATAGCGTCACGTTTTATTTCCTGCATCGCAAATCCTCCAATCTGCGGTTTTTGCCGAGTGCGGCAACCGTACTTACAAAATCATTCATAGTTTCTGCAAACTTTGCGCCTTCCGCAGCACTCACCCACTCAACGCGCGTACGTTCTTTCTCGATACCCAAATAATCAAGCATAGAGAACAGCAGTGCCATACGGCGGCGTGTGTAATAGTTGCCCGATGTGTAATGACAGTCGCCGGGATGGCAGCCGCAGATTATCACCCCGTCGGCACCGCGCTGAAACGCGCGGAGTATAAAGGTGGGGTTTACCCTGCACGAACAGGGCACGCGGATTATTTTTACATCCGCCGGATAGTTAAGGCGGTTATTGCCGGCAAGGTCTGCGCCTGCGTAAGAGCACCAGTTGCAGCAAAACGCCACTATAAGCGGTTTATAATCGTTTACTTGCATATCGCATCTACCTCCGCCATAATCTGTTTATTCATAAAGCCTTTAAGGTCCATAGCGCCCGACATACACGCAACGGTACAAGCGCCGCAGCCCTGGCAGACCGCTTCGTTTACGACCGCCACGCGGCGTACCTTTGTGGTTCTGTCCGGCATTCTGAATTCTTTGTTTTCATAAGTGATAGCACCGTACGGGCAAACCTTTTCGCAGGTGGAACAGCCGTTGCACATCATTTCGTCGGAGTGGGCAACGCACGGGTTACCTGTAAGTTTATCCTTGCATAAAAGACCTATTACCTTTGAAGCGGCAGCGCCTGCCTGAGAAACCGTTTCGGGTATATCCTTGGGTCCCTGGCAGGTTCCCGAAAGGAACACGCCGGCCGTGGGGCTTTCCACGGGGCGGAGCTTCGGGTGAGCCTCGGTAAAGAAGTCATTTGTGTCCATACTTGCCGTAAGCATTGTTGCAAGCGGACGGGCGGATTTATCAGGTTCTATCGCGGCGGCAAGCACCACAAGATCGGCGTCTATGTGAAGTTGTCTGCCGTAAATAAGGTCGGATGCCTGAACCTTGAGTTTTCCGCCTTCCGGAGAAACCTTGCCTACCATACCTTTTATGTAGTGTACACCGTATTCTTCAACGGCGCGGCGGTAAAACTCGTCAAAGTTTTTACCGGGGGTTCTCACGTCTATATAGAAAACGTAAACCTCGGTATCGGGATATTTGTCCCTTATAAGCATTGCGTGCTTCGCCGTGTACATACAGCATATTTTGGAGCAATACTCCTTGCCTTTTTCGGCGCATTTTTCACACCTTGAACCTACGCACTGTACAAACACTATCGTATGCGGATGTTCATGGTCCGAGGGTCTTAAAAGCGTACCGCCGGTAGGACCTGCGGCGTTCATAAGGCGCTCAAGTTCAAGCGAGGTTATAACGTCTTTTGACTGGGAATACGCAAATTCGTCGAACTTATCCATTGAAATGGGATTAAAACCGGTTGCAACAACAATCGCGCCGTATTTTTCTTCTATAAATTCGTCCTTTGCGTTATAGTCGATAGCGCCTGCGGCGCATATCTTGGAGCAAAGACCGCACTTGCCGTTTTTAAGCATGTTGCAGTGTTCGGGGTCGATAGTGGCAACCTTCGGCACTGCCTGCGCAAACGGAATATAGATAGCGCTGCGATTATCCATTCCGAGGTTGAATTCATTAGGCACTTTCTTCATAGGGCATTTTTCGGTGCAAAGTCCGCAGCCGGTGCAAATGTCCTCTTTAACGTAACGTGCCTTGCGTTTTATCGTAACCTCGAAATTACCTACAAATCCGCCTACCTTTGTCACCTCGGAATAAGAGAATATGCGTATATTTTCGTTCTGGGCAACATCAACCATTTTAGGCGTAAGAATACACGCGGCACAGTCAAGCGTCGGGAAAGTTTTATCAAGCTGCGCCATTTTGCCGCCTATCGTGGGTTTCTTTTCAACTATGTCCACAGGAAAACCTGCGTCCGCGATATCGAGTGCCGTCTGAATACCGGCGATACCGCCGCCTATTACCAGCGCACGTTTTACAACGGGACTTTCCCCCGGTGTAAGGGGTGCGTTAAGTTTTACCTTCGCCACAGCAGCCTTTGCAAGTATTATAGCCTTTTCGGTGCCGGTCGGAACGTCCTTATGTACCCATGAGCACTGCTCGCGGATGTTGGCAATCTCCACCATATAGGGGTTGATGCCCGCCGCAGCCGCTGTCTTGCGGAAGGTTGCTTCATGCATACGGGGCGAGCAGGAACAAACAACGATACCGGTAAGACCGTTATCGGCTATTGCCTGCTTTATCATATCCTGACCTGCCTGAGAGCACATATACTGGTAGTCGGTGGAGAACGCCACGCCCGGCTCGTGCGATAATGCTTCGGCAACTCTTTTAACATCCACTGTTCCGGCAATGTTGGTACCGCAGTGGCATACGAAAACTCCGATTTTCTGCATTTTACGTTTTCTCCTTACTTTGAATATTTTCTGAGCGCGCTCATAAGAGCCTGACCGGGTATATCATCATCAAGAAGCGCGGGAATATCATCTGGCGAAAGCCTTGCGCCGCCCTTTTCGCGTATAACGCAAAGCCTTACCGCTTCGATAAGCTTTGCAGGTTCTACTCCGCGCGGACATCTGTCCACGCAGGCAAAGCAGGAAAGGCATTTGTAGAGCGACTCGGATTTAAGAAGCGGCTCTATATCCCCTGTTTCAACCATATATACAAACTGGTGCGGATGATATTCCATTTCATCATACGAAGGACAGGTTGCGGAGCATTTGCCGCAGCGCATACATTTAAGCGGATTTACGCCGCTTATGCGCAGAATCTGTTCTTTTTTAAGTTCGTTTTTGCTCTGCATTACTGTTCCTCCTTAACGCCGAGAGCCTCGGCAAGAAGTTCGGTAAAATAAACCACCGGCACGGGGCTTTCCGCTTTTACAAGATTATATTTGCAAAGCGGGCACGCCGTTACCATAAGTTCGGCGCCGCATGCGGCTGCGCTGTCGCTTACCCTGCGGCTGTTTTTCTTTGCGGCAGCGGCGTCTTCAAGCACAACATATCCGCCGCAGCATTCGTTCCTTTGCGGATATATTACCGGTTCGGCGCCCAAAGCGCGTATGAAATCCTCCATAACGGAAGGATTCTCGGGGTCGTCAAGACCTAACACCTTTGAAGGGCGCAGAAGCATACATCCGTAATATGCGGCAATCTTTCTGCCGGTAAGCGGATTTTTTACCGCTGCTTTTACTTTATCAAAACCTATTTTATCGCGCAGAAGTTCAAGGTAATGAATTACCTCGGCAGTACCGCAGTACTGTGAAGGTTCTGTATCCTGCGCAAGATAACGGTTCACTTTATCGGAAAACTCTTTATCCTGCAAAAAAGCGTTGTTTGTCTGCTTTATAACGTTATAGCAGGCGGAACAAACCGTAACAAGCGGTCTTTGTTCCTTTTCGGCTGCAATAAGCGCACGCACCGACGGGAGTTTTGAAGCGATCTCATCCGAAGCGCTGCCGAACACGGCACCGCAGCACTGCCAATCTTCAATCTCGCAAAGTTCGGCGCCTAAAACTTCCGCGCACTTTCTGGCGTAAAAGTCAAGTTCCTTTGCCTTTGTACGCAAAGTGCAACCCGGAAAATAACTGACTTTCATTTTCTATCTCCTTCTGCCGCTTTAAAGCGGCGTTTCACAGTTTAAACCATCTGTTCGGGGTGGAATACCTCGTCGAATTTTTCAGCCGTAAGGAAGCCGAGTTCAACGCAGGCTTCTTTAAGCGAAATATTGTCTTTAAACGCCTTTTTGGCGGTTTTTGCGGCGTTTTCATAACCTATGTAAGGATTAAGCGCCGTAACAAGCATAAGCGAATTATGAAGATTGTGATACATCTTTTCTTTATTCGCGGTAATGCCCACTGCGCAGTTGTTGTTAAACGAAACCGTAGCCTCGGCAAGAAGTCTTGCCGACTGAAGGAAATTGTACATTGCAACCGGCATAAACACGTTAAGTTCAAAATTGCCCTGCGACGCCGCAATGCCTACCGCAACATCGTTGCCCATAACCTGTACGGCAACCATGGTAACCGCCTCGCACTGGGTGGGGTTTACCTTACCGGGCATAATTGAAGATCCGGGTTCGTTTTCGGGGATATGTATTTCGCCCAAACCGTCGCGCGGACCGGAAGCCAGCCAGCGAACGTCGTTTGCTATCTTCATCATATCGCAGGCGGCGGCCTTTATCGCGCCGTGTGCGAATACAAGTTCATCTTTTGAAGTAAGCGCATGGAATTTATTTTCAGCCGTAACAAAAGGTTTGCCCGTAAGTTCGGAAACCTTTGCTGCAACAAGTTCGGAAAATCCTTTGGGCGCGTTAAGACCCGTACCTACCGCCGTGCCGCCGAGAGCCAATTCATGAAGCGGTTTTACGGCAAGTTTAAGCAGTTCAACATCGCGCTCAAGGCTTGAACGCCAGCCGGATATTTCCTGGCTGAACTTGATGGGGGTAGCGTCCTGAAGGTGAGTTCTGCCCGATTTAACAATACCCTCGTTCTCCGCTTCAAGCCTTTTGAAAGTGCCTATAAGCAGTTCAAGCGCCGGAATAAGTTTATCCTCGATTATAATCACCGCGGAAATGTGCATCGCCGTGGGGAATGTATCGTTTGAGGACTGACTCATATTTATATCGTCGTTCGGGTGGCAGAGTTTTTTGCCCGCTATGGCGTTTGCGCGGTTCGCGATTACCTCGTTCGCGTTCATATTGGACTGCGTGCCCGAACCTGTCTGCCATACAACGAGGGGAAAATTGTCATTAAGTTTACCGGCAATTACTTCATCGCAGGCAAGCGAGATTGCTTCAAGTTTTTCCGCAGTCATCTTTTCGGGCTTGAGTTCCGCGTTTGCAAGAGCCGCCGCCTTTTTCAAAATACCGAAAGCGTGGGTTATTTCACGGGGCATTGTTTCAATGTCTACGCCTATTTTAAAGTTTTCGTGGCTGCGCTGTGTCTGCGCCGCCCAAAGTTTGTCGGCGGGGACTTTTACTTCACCCATAGAGTCATGTTCAATACGGTATTCCATTTCATTCACCTTTCTTATATATCAAGTGTTTTTATTACTGATTTAAGCGTGTCTGCGCTGAATTGCAGTTTTTTAATCTCATCATCGGTAAGCGGAACGTTTACTTTTCCGCGTATTCCGCCGTCCCCGATAAGATTTACCGTGCTTAAGCATACATCGTCGATTCCGTACTCGCCGTGCATCATGGTCGATACGGTCATGGTTGTATCAATACCGTTTAATATGCACCTGCATATATGTGCCACGGATATCGACACGGCGTAGAATGTAGCACCTTTTCTTGAAATGACCTTGCCGCCGGATTTTCTTACATACTGTTCGATTTCCGCAAAATCAAGTTCGGGGCTTTCAAGGTCCGACCGTTTTATAAGTTCGTGACATTTTGTTACGGGAACGTTTGAAATGTTCTCCACCGACCACGGGATAAACGATGAATCGCCGTGCTCGCCCAAAACATAAGCGTGAACGTTGGTCTGGTTTATATTATAGTATTCGGCAAGTCTTGCGCGGAGTCTTGAAGTATCAAGCACCGTACCGGAGCCTATTATTCTGGATTCCGACATACCGGACACCTTATTGAATGTGTAGGTTAAAATATCGACCGGATTGCTTACTATTATGTACACCGCGTTGGGCGCGTATTTGGTAATTTCCGGCGCGATCGCCTTCATAATGTTTACGTTTGTCTGGGCAAGTTCAAGACGCGTCTGCCCTTCTCTTCTCGCAATTCCCGAAGATACTATTACTATGTCCGAACCCTCGGCGTCACGGTAATCGCCCGCATATACCTCGCAAGGACCGCAGAACGGCGTTCCCTGGCGGATATCAAGCGCTTCACCCAAAGCCTTTTCGTTGTTGACGTCTATCATAACAATTTCAGACGCCAGACCCATAATTGTGAGCGTGTAGGCAATTGTAGAGCCTACGGAACCTGTTCCGATAACGGTAATTTTATTCATAGCAAACCTCCGAATTTTGGATTTTTCAGGGTGCAAACTACAGCGTTCGATAAACGATTATATGTTGTACCCATCAAAATAATATGCTTGTGATTATAATAACACATAATTGTTAAAAAATCTACAAAATTATTCGTTTTTTGCTATCTTTGTTGAAACTTCACAAAAAACAGTTATACAAAATAATCAAGGTGTAACGGATTTTTTTGCAGGTGCGGCACGGACATCGGTTTTGTTGATTTGAACTCATAACACATTGCTTTAAACTCATAATAAAACGGCATTATACCGCCGAGGATAATCGGGCAAAAGAAAAGCAAGCCGAACCGAAGCGCGACTTGCTTTTTATCACCTTAACAGGGATTATTTTTCTGTAAGTTCATACCCGCCGATAGGCCTTATGTGCAGCGGATGGCAGGAACCTTTTCCGAACACCCATTCAATGGTTTTCACATATTCGGAAAGCCTGCTGTCCGGAACGTAGCACTGTATGGTGCCGGCAAAACCGCCGCCGTGTACACGGCAGGCGCCGCTGTTGCCTAAAAATCGGCTTGTAACCGCCAGTGCAAGGGATATACCCTGCTCGTTTGCGGCATGGTTTGAATACACGTTTTGAAGATACTTGTAAGAAGAATCGCCCGATTCGTTTACAAGGCGGAAAAATTCCGCAAAATCGCCCTTTTCAAGCGCCGCTTTCTGAAGCCCGACGCGGCGGTTTTCATTGAAGAAATGGAAAGCGCGAAGCACTGCGCGGTCACCGCAGGAAATCCGCAGCGAAGCCATATCTTTATAAAACTTTTCCTCATCCGCGTCGCGCAGAAACTCTACGCCCAGCGCATTGCTTATCTTTTTGCATTCAATGGTAATATCGGCATAATCACCCGTAAGATTGGAATGATTGCCGCCCGTATCCACAACGCAGAGCGTGCAGCCGGATTTTGTAAGATCGACCGACGTCTTTCTCACTTCGGGATTTGACGGATCGTTAAAATCGGCGTATGTAAATCCGCCAACGGAACTTGCCATCTGGTCAAGCAGACCGCAGGGTTTGCCGAAATAATCGCGTTCCGCCGACTGCGATATCTTTGCTATCTGAACGGCGTCCGCCGCAGAGTTGCAGAAAAGAGTATTGACTATGTTTGAAACAAGCACCTCAAAGGCAGCGGAGGAAGAAAGACCCGAACCTTTAAGCACATTCGAGGTTGTGTAAGCGTCGAATCCGCCTATATCGTATCCCATTTTTCCGAAACCTGCCGCAACGCCGCGTATAAGCGCTGCTGAACGGTTGTTTTCCTTTTGCTGCGGTTCAAGCACGGCGGCGTCCACCGTATCCATTTCAAAGCCTTCCGACTTTATACGGATGCGTTTACCGCCTGTCTGGTTTACAACGGCTATAACGTCAAGGTTAACCGCGCCCGCAAGCACGCAGCCGTGCTGGTGGTCGGTATGATTACCGCCCACCTCCGTTCTGCCGGGGGCGGAGAAAAGCCTTAACCCGTTTCCGTCTCCGAACACCGAGACAAACCCGTCTATCGCCTTTTTATACCGTTTTGCCGCATTTTCACATTCCCCGTAAAGCATTTTAAAGTCAGCGTCAAAAGCGCCGGAATCTATTTTTGCTTTAAGTTCGTGAGCGTTCATTTCATTTCTCCTACTATTCTTTCGGTGTCGCGCGCAATGGCAAGTTCTTCATTTGTGGGTATAATATATACCTCTACGCCCGAGTCCTCGGTAGATATCTTGATTTCTTCGCCGCGGGTGTGGTTCTTGGCGTCGTCAAGTTTGATTCCGAGGTAGTGGAAATTGTCAATTATATTCTGGCGCAGTTCGGGGTTGTTTTCGCCTATACCGCCGGCAAATACTATTGCGTCAACGCCGTCCATTGCGGCAATGTAAGAACCGATAAACTTGATAATCTGATATGTCTGCATATCAAGGGCAAGTTTAGCACGCTCGTTGCCGGCAGCCGAAAGGTCCACAAGGTCGCGGTTATCGTCGGTTATGCCGGACACGCCGAGAACGCCGGATTTCTTATTGCAGATAGTGTTTATATCGTCCGGAGTAAGATTTTCTTTCTTCGCTATAAAGGTAAGAACGGAAGGATCCATCGTTCCGCAGCGGGTGCCCATCATAAAGCCGTCAAGCGGAGTAAAGCCCATGGAAGTATCGAAGCACTTGCCGTCTTTTATAGCGGATATGGAACAACCTGAACCCAGATGGCAGGTGATTATCTTCATATCCTTTTTGTCCCTGCCGGTCATTTCGGCAAGACGGTCGCTTACATATTTATGTGAAGTGCCGTGAGCGCCGTAACGGCGGATTTTATATTTTTCGTAGTATTCATACGGCAGACCGTACATATAAGCACGGGGTTCAAGCGTCTGGTGGAAAGATGTGTCGAAAACGGCTACCTGAGGAATTCTGTCGCCTACTATTTCGGTGCAGGCGTCGATTGCCAGAACGTGCGCCGGATTGTGAAGGGGTGCCAGCTCTCCGAGTTCCGCAATATCGTCGCGAACCTTCTTTGTAACAAGGCAGGAATCCTTGAATATGCTGCCGCCCTGTACTATGCGGTGACCTATCGCCGCGATTTCGTCAAACGAGTCAAGAACCTTAAGTTCGCCCTCGGTCATTTCCTTTATAACTTCTACAAAAGCCTCTGCATGGGTGGGCATGGGAACTTCGTCATAGATCTTTCTTCCGTCGGGAAGTTTGTGCGTTATGGTGCCGAGGCTTCCGTCCTTAGCGCCGATTCGTTCGCATATTCCTTTGCAGATTACCGTTTCGTTTTCCATATCAAGAACCTGATACTTAAGGGTAGAACTGCCTGCGTTGACTACAAAAATTTTCATTACTGTTCCTCCAGAAAAATTAAAGATTGAATACCTTGAAAATGTATGGTAAACTTTATTATCACAGAATATCATATATTATTTTGTTTTTGTTTTCAAGTGGTTTTTTGCCGAAAGGGGGATTTTAATGGCACTTTGCGGCATTATTGCGGAATTCAACCCTTTCCACAACGGGCACGAGTATCTTATTAAATCCTTAAAACGCGGCGGAAACACCGTTATATGCGCCTTAAGCGGCAACTTTGTTCAGCGCGGCGACGCAGCCGTTTTTTCAAAACGGGTACGCACCGAATGCTGCTTAAAAGCGGGGGCGGACATAGTTGTTGAAATGCCCTGCTGTTACAGTATGTCTACCGCGCAGAACTTTGCGCTTTGCGGCGTTTGGCAGCTTTACAATATGGGGTGCGAAAAAATCGTTTTCGGTTCCGAAAGCGGAAACATTGAAAAGCTGCGCGCTGCGGCGCGTATACTTACAAGCGACCGCTTTGCCCGACTTGCCGCCGAAAAAATGAAAAGCGGCATAACCTTTGCGGCAGCCCGGGAACTTGCCGCCGGCGAATGCGGCGCAGATACCGAAATATTTAAAAATCCCAACGATAATTTAGGCGTTGAATATATGGTAGCTGCGCTTAATCTGCGGCTTAATATTGATTTTGAGTGTATAAACCGACAGGGCGTTCTGCACGACAGCACCGCGGCAAACGGCATTTTTGCAAGCGCAACACACATAAGGGAACTGCTTAAATGCGGCGATTACGAATCCGCAAAAAAATACATACCGCCTTATCTTCACGAATACATAAAAGCAGAAAACATTGCCGACCTGCAGCGCACAGACCGTGCGATAATCGCCCTTTTGCGCACAAGACCCGAACCGGACTTTAAAAACCTGCCCGATATAAGCGAGGGCATAGAAAACCGTCTTTACTCCGCCGTAAGGGAAACTGCAAATTTCGAAGAACTTTGCAGCGCCGTAAAAACAAAACGCTACACACTGGCACGCGTGCGGCGACTTGTACTTTCGGCGGCGATAGGTTTTGACCGTTCTTTCTTTATGAAGGTGCCGCCGTACACCCGTGTTCTGGGGGCTTCCGCAGGCGGAATATCGCAGCTAAAGAAAACGGTATCCTTAAATCCGGTGGTGGTAAAAGCCGCCGATATTGAAAAACTTGACGGCGACTGCAAGCACCTTTTTGAAAGTGAATGCAGAGCGACCGACTTTTACGCACTTGCATATTCGCATCCCCGCGCCTGCGGTGATGAGTATAAACAGAAATTTATTAAAACGGAGGAACATTCCAATGATTAAAAGCAGAATTATTGAAAGTTACAAGGATTACGGAAAGGTTTTGGAACTTTCAAACGGCGTTGTTGAACTTTATGCCACGCTTGACATAGGGCTTCGTATAATCCGTTTCGGTTTTGTGGGTGGTCAGAACATCCTTAACGACAACCGTTCGGATTTTGAATGTCAGACGGATGAGAGATACGAATCTCTCTGGGGCAAGGGAAAACACTGGGAAAATTTCGGCGGCCACAGGATTTGGGCAACGCCCGAAGTATTCCCCGAAACATACAACCCCGACGATGAACCCGTGCTTTACGAACTCACAGAAAACGGCGTTATTCTTACACAAAAGCCCGAACCTACCGGTCTTCAGAAACAGCTTGAAATAATAATGGATCCCGACGACGCCACCGTAGGCGTTATCAATCGCATCAAAAACACGACGGAAAGCGTAAAAGAGTTTTCGGTATGGGGCATTACGGTTGCCGAGAAAGGCGGCGTTCTTACAGCGCCGATGAACGTTACCGACACGGGACTTCTTGCAAACCGGGTAATATCCGTATGGCCTTACACCGACCTTTCAGATAAGCGCATAAAGTTCTTTGATAAGAATTTTGTTCTTAAGCAAAGCAAAGATTCTCCGCGCCCGATAAAGATAGGTTTTGACCTTGAGTGCGGTTCCGTTTTCTACGCTTTGGGCGAAGATGTGTTCTGCAAGAGTTTTGAAGTGCATCACCGCGAGGGTCTTCCCTATCCCGACGGCGGCTGCTCCTTTGAAACCTACACAAACGAAAACTTCCTTGAAATCGAGTCGCTCAGCCCCGTAAAAAAAGCAGGTCCCGGAGAGACTGTTTCGCAAAGGGAACGCTGGACGCTTACAAAAGCGCCCGCAAATCCCGACTTTGATACCGAAGCCGACGTAAACGAGTTTTTAAGCAAAATATAATCCGTAAAGCGGCGCGCCGTTTATTGGGCGGGGACGCCGCTTAAACGGCAAAATAAAACGGACGGTGAAAACCGTCCGTTTTATTTTGTTTTCTGAATTACTGTTCGGCAGAGCCCTCTGCGGCAACCTCAAGGTCAGCAACCTTAACATTCACCTTAGTAACTACGGTGCCGGTCATGGTCTGTATTTTATCCTTAACGTTTGCCTGAACCGCCTCGGCCGTTTCTCTTGCGGAAACGCCCTGTTTTATGCAGATATAAACGGTTATATTTACGGTTCCGTTTATATTCTCAACCTTAACGCCCTTGAATGCACTGCGGTTACGGATAGCGTCCTTAAGGTCTACCGCACGTTTGGAAAGACCTGCAACGCCCTCTATTTCACAGGCGGCAATCTCAGCCATTTTTTCAAGCACTTCCGTGCTTACAGATAACTCAACTTTATTATCCAGCATATCGTTTCCTCCGTTTTCGGAAAATTACTAACGATATTATAACACACAAATTCCGCTTTCGCAAGTGCAGTATTATTTAACCGTAACTATTTTAATTTTAGAGAGCGATACGTCGGTCTGCGCGGTAACTATATCCTGTATCTGCACCGTTTGCTGGGTGGTGAGTCCGTCGCTTGATACCACAATGCTTATATTATCGTCGCCTATTACCGCAACCGCCTGTTTAAAGCCTTTTGCTTTCAAAAGCGATTCGATATTCTGGGCGGAGGCTATTCTGTTGGAAAGTTTTTTAATGCTTTCCTTTGCCTCTTCTTTTTCGCTTTCCGTAAGCGTTGAGGATTTAAGTGTTTCCTCAACCGCCTCCTGTGCTTCCGAAAAAGCGGCTTCGCGTTCTTTTTTAGCCGTGGTAAAATAATCCTCGTCGGTTTCTTTTACTTTTGCGGATGTTTTTGCAGCGTCCGAAGTTTTGGTACGGTTATCCACATAGGTCGCCTGCCCTAAATATTTTTCTCCGCCGGAGTATTTAACGTTAAGCCAGACCGCCGCACCGAGCGCCGCCACCATAAGAAAAACCGCTATTTGTCCTTTTGTAACTATTTTTCCTTTTTTCATCAGTATGTTCCTCCCGATACGAAAACTCGCTTTGATGTTATATTAAGCGCCGCCGTGACGGCGTTTTTTATGCTTTCTGCCGTTTCCTCCGTCTCGCCGCCGCGGCAGATTACCGCGACGCCGCGTATCTCCGGCATATTTTCGGTTATTACAAGTGCTTTCTCGCCGCCGGAAGCGTCCTTTACCGTAACGTACGAGCGTTTGCTGCTGCGGCTTTCCTTGGCAGCGCTGCCCGAAGTGCTTACCGTGTCGGATTCGCCGCTGTCGGCATAAGTGTATCTTACTCCGCTTTCAAGGGTAACCACCACCGTGGGCGAACTGTCGCCGCTTATGCTTTTAACTATTTGTTTTACACTTTTGGTTATCTGTTCCCGATACTCCTCGCCCGAGATCCCTTTTTCGGCGGAATCGGTTTTTTTATCGGCCGGCAAAACGGACGACAGAAAAAGAAGCGCTATACCGAGAATACCCGCAGCCACCAAAAATTTCGGTTTTTTCACCTTTTCGGCAAGTTTTTTGAAGTTTTTCAAGGCGTCATTCATTTACAATACTCACTCCGTAACTGTCGCCGCCGATTGCGGCGATTATTTCATCGGCACTGCATTCCGAATAAACAACAACCTCAATAATATCTATGCCGCCCGAAGAGTCCTTAGACGTTAAAACTTCGAGGTCGCTGTAAGAAATTCCCGCTTTGCTCAGCGCGGTTTTAAAAACAAGTTCCGCGGCGGCTGCCGAAATCTGGCCGTTTTCCGAAACTTCGGCGCCGGTTTGAAGTTCGGTTTTAAAGCCTCCGCGCAGCGAAAAAACGGATAAGACCGCGCACAAAAAGCAGAGCGAAAACGCATATTTCACGCATTTTGAAAGTTTCCCGTTCGGTATCAGCATAAAAAGCGCACCCATCATTGCGGAAACCACGCAAAACGCACCTAAAAACGCTTTTATGCCGCCTGTCATTGCGCACCGCCTGCCGATACCAGAACCGTAAGGGAAATAATGAACAAAACCGCCGTCAGTACTGTGAATCCTAAAAGACAGGCAAACACGCCGTCCACCGCTTTTAAAAGCGCACCCGTTCGCTTTTGCCCGAAAAGCGCGCTGAGCGCCACCGCCGCCGCAAAAGCGGCACGCCACAGCAGAATACGTATTATACAGGGCAGCATCAAGGCGCATACGGCGCATACGGCATATATTCCTACCGAACTTTTTAAAAGGGAAAGGGACGAAGAAACGGTCGATACCGCTTCCGAAAGCACACCGCCCGCCACCGGCACAGAGGTTCCCAATATAAACTTTGCCGTTTTTACAGCAACGCCGTCCGCGGCGCTGTTTACAGCCGTTTGCACCGAAAGCACCCCCAAAAACACGCTTGAAACAAGGGAAAGAATCCAAAGCGTTATACGTTTTATAAACTCGGCAAGTCCCGATTCCGCCGCAAGCGGCGAAACGCCCGCAGCAATACTTACGCTTAAATATCCGCCCGTAAAAGGCACTGCGGCAAATGCGGCAAAACTTGAAACCGCGTTTGCGGAAACCAACAGCGACGCGCCTGCCGCGGTTGCCGTAATCGCTCCGCCCGACGCCGAAACAAGCCCCGTAAACACAGGTATAAAGCCAACCATAAACGCCGCGCATGCTTTTACGGTCTGTGCGGAATCCGTAACGCAGGAAAAAACATCCGCAGACAGTAAAAGCGCTACCGCCGCCGTTGCGGCTATCCGTGCAGTATCGGCGTAACGCGGATTTGAAAAAGTATCCGCAGCCGCGCAGATAAGCACCGTAAAGATAACCGAAAACAACGCTTTAAGCGGTTTTTTAATACTGTTTTTAACAGCGGAGGCAATAAATCCGAAAACGCCCTGAGCGCTTATTTCATTTACCCAGTTTTCTTTTTCGGGGTCTATGCCGCCGTCCTCTAAAATCTGCTTTGTTTCGCCGTCCAAAAGGTCGTCAAGACTGCCTCCCAGAACGGACCCGTAATCTTCCGTATACTCGGCGGCCGCCCTTACGTTTATCCCGAAGCCGAAAAGCAGAAAAACCGCCGAAAAAACAATCAATATTTTTTTCATAACTCTAAAAACGACAGTGCAACATCCACGATACTGCAAAACAGCGGAACGGTCAGCACGAATATAAGACATTTACCGGCAAGTTCCGCTTTTGACGCCATCGCACTTTGCCCGAAATCCCTGCACGTATCCGCAACGGTCTCGGCGGTAAAGGCTATAAACAGCGCTTTAAGCGCCGTTTTAAAATATCCTGCGGGAACATTGTTTTCGGCAATTACCTCCTGCAGTTTTTCAAGCGACGGCGCTACCGAAACAAAGGCATAAACCGCCGCCGCACAAACGGCGGAAAGGGCAATCAAAAACGAAAATTCCGGTCGGTTGCTTTTAATTACCGCCGCAAAAACCGCCGCAACCAGCAGAACGCCGAGTATTTTTACAAAGACCGACACTTGTTTGTTACCTCGCTTTCAAACCTGTAAATTGTGTTTTTTACAGACCGAAAAGTCCTTTTACGCTTGAAAACAGGTCGGATATGGCGTTTACCACCATCAGAAGCACTACCACAAGACCCGCGAGGGTTGTAAGCATCGCCTGTTCTTCCCTGCCGGAACGCACAAGCAATTGATTTAAAACCGTAACTATTATTCCTATTGCCGCTATCTTGAAAATAAAATCAACATCCATCGGACTTTTCCTCCGTTCCCGTCAAATAAACAGCACCGCCGCCGCGATTCCCGTACAAACGCCCGTAACGGCGTATATTTTGTTTTTTGCGCCGTATTCTTCAAAAGCAGCATCGCTTCGGCTCTTAAAAATACCGTAATAAAGTTCTGACCTTTTAAGTTCATCGCTTATTTCGCCCTTGCCGAGTTCCGCAAAAAATTCGTTTAAAATCTCCGTATCCTCGGCAGAAAGCGGCGAATCGTGTATTTTAACGCACGAACCGTCAAATTCAAGAAAACCGCAGTCCGAAAAACTTTCGGGTAAAACGGCGGAAAGTTCTCTGCCGCCGCAGGCTATTTTTTCACTGAGTTTTTTAATATCAATACATATTTTCCGTAACGCGCAGGCACGGTTTTTCAGTTTTCCCGCCATATAAAACCCCGCAAGCGAGCATACGGCAAGCACCGTAAGAATACCTACTGTTTTAAGCAACTTCATAACGCAGTATCTCTTCCGCGGAAAATATCCGCGCTTTTTTTCCTATGTTCCCGTCAAGCAGCGCGGCGTATTTTACCGCGCCCGATAAAAGAAGTTTTCTTATTATTTCGCGCTGTTTCATTTCGCGCACCGAAGAAGCATGTACGGTGGTTATTACCGAAACGCCGGAATTAAAGGAATACATAACGCCCGAAAGTTCCTCCGGTGAACCTATTTCATCAAACGCCACCGTATGCGGCGACATTGTTCTGACTGCCGTTTCAAGGCCTTTTGCCTTGTCCTTTGTAAGTAAAATATCCGTGCATTTTCCCACGTCGAATCCGCAGGTAAGTTCCTCCCTTGAGTCAATGGCACAGACCGCTTTTCCGCTGTTTGAAACAAGCCTTATAAGTTCGCGTAAAACGGTCGTTTTTCCGCTGCCGGGGGGACCCGCTATCAAAAGTCCGTTTTCACAGTAGGGCAAAAGATAGTCGGCGCACCCGAAAACCGCGTGCGGAACCCTTATGTTTACCGATGTCACATACACCGCGCGGCCTTCAAAAAATCTGCCGCAAAGTCCTGCCCTGAAGCCGTACGGCAGGCTGAGATAACCCTCGCGTATCTCTTCTGCGTGGGCATATACGGAACGGTTGCAAAGCGCCATAAAACAGTCGTTTACCTCCGTTTCGGTAAGGGCAACGCAATCTTCCGTAAACTGTTTTGAAGTGCCGCCCGATTTTGGTAAAAATTCGGTGCCTTTGTCGGTGGTAAGGCACATCGGGCAGTTTGCCCTAAGGCGTATTTCCCTTATCTGTCCCTTCTTTTCTTCGGGCAAAAAGGCTATTGTTTTCGCTGCTTTTTCGGGCAGTTTTTCAAGCACCGTATCAAGTTTTTTCGTTTTTCTCACACCTTTTCGGACATAGACAAAACAATCGGGATACGACGATTTTTTTGCTTTTGAAGTCGAGTAGCGCAGGAATACCGGCGTATTTCAAGCGACGGGACAATAAAAGCAGACGAATTAGCCGCGCGTCACGAAGCGTTGCATCCCGATTGCTTTGTCTGCTCTCTATGCCTAATCTATGAGGACACGCCCCTTTATAGAACAAAAAAAGGACGAACCTTACGGTTCGTCCGAAAATTTGCTGTATTTAATTATTCTTCGGGCATTTCCCAGTTGTGCCAGATTTCCTGAACATCATCGTTTTCTTCAAGCATATCTATAAGTTTTTCCATTTTCTCGCACATTGCGGGATCTTCTATTTCCGTCATGGTCTGGGGCACATACTGAACCTCCGCCGAAAGGAAAGAATAACCCTTTTCTTCAAGTGCATCGCGCACAGTGCCGAGATCCGCCGGTGAGGTGGATATCTCGAATACGTCGCCGTCGAAATTGAAGTCCTCCGCGCCGGCTTCAAGCGCTGCTTCCATAACTTCGTCCTCGTCGTGACCTTCGCCTTCTATTTCGATAATACCTTTTCTGTCAAACATAAAGGTGACCGAACCCGACTGGCCCAGATTACCGCCGCACTTATCAAAATAATGGCGGATATCGCCTGCCGTTCTGTTGCGGTTATCGGTAAGCGTTTCCACAACCACGGCAATGCCGCAGGGACCGTAGCCCTCGTAAATAAGTTCTTCATACTCGGCGCCGCCGTCCTCGCCGGCTGCCTTTTTGATAACACGCTCGATATTATCGTTAGGCACGTTTGCCGCCTTCGCTTTGGCAATGGCGTCTTTAAGCCTGCTGTTTTCCTGGGGATTAGGTCCGCCCTGTTTAACTATAACGGCTATTTCCCTGCCTATCTTAGTAAAAACTTTCGCTTTGGCAGCATCGGTTTTTTCCTTCTTGCGTTTGATATTGTTCCATTTAGAATGTCCTGACATCCGTATACATCCCTTCGAGAATTTTAACCTTAGTATTATAACCCTTTGCTACGCTTTTGTCAAACCAAAAGGTCAAGTGCCGCGTCGCATATGCGTTTTACATCGTCAAGGCAATTGATTTCACCGCAGAGACGCCGCAGTTTTGCCGCGCCCTTAAGTCCCGAAATATACCACGCGGTATGCTTTCTTGCCTCAAGTGCCCCGATATGCGCGCCCTTATATTCTATCATTTTTTCCGCCTGCAAAAGGCAAAGCGACAAACGTTCTTCAAGCGGAGGAGGCATATACGGCCTTCCGCTTAAAAAGGCGTTTATTTCCTCAAAAACAAAAGGGTTTCCCCTTGCTGCCCTGCCTACCGATACAAGGTCGCAGCCCGTGTATTTGTAAACATACTCAGCCGTTTTGCCGTCGGTTATGTCTCCGTTCGCCACAACGGGGATTTTAACGGCGGATTTTACCGCTTTTATCGTTTCGTAATCAACGGGCGGCGCATACATCTGCTCGCGCGTTCTGCCGTGCACGGTAACAGCCGCCGCGCCTGCCGATTCACATACTTTTGCAAGCAAAACGGCATTGATGTGCGCGCTGTCGTACCCCGTGCGCATTTTAACGGTAACGGGAACCGAAACGGCGTTTACCACCGCGTTTACTATCTCCCCTGCAAGGTCTGGGTCTTTCATAAGCGCGCTTCCGCCGCCGTTTCCGGCAATTTTGGGCGCAGGGCACCCCATATTGATATCAATAAAATCAGGCGCGTTTTGCTCGGCAATTTTCGCCGCTTCCGCCATAACCGCAGGTTCGCTGCCGAAAAGTTGAGGACCGTTCATGCCGAACTTTTCCGAAACTTCAAGATACCGCCGCGATTTCGGGTCGCCCATAACTATTCCTTTGGCGCTTGCAAGTTCGCCCACGGTAAGGCAGGCGCCTTTTGATACGCAAATTTCTCTCATAGCGCGGTCGGCAACGCCTGCCATGGGGGCAAGCGCCGCAAAACCGCGTACATCTAAATTTTTCAGTTTCATAAAAGGGATTATAACACAGATAAAAAATATCTGTCAAATTTAAAATTCGGGGATGACAAAACCGTCCTTTTATGGTATTATATATATAATTATTTTTATGATAATTTTTGAATTATCTTTCCGTGCGCTGTCAGCGCCATCGCGAGGTGACCCCCTTTGAAACTTCTTGCCATAGACGGCAACAGTATAATTAACCGCGCTTTCTACGGTGTAAGACCGCTTACCACCAAAGACGGGCGGCATACAAATGCCCTTTTCGGGTTTATAAACATTTTAAACCGACTGTGTGAACAATCGACGCCGGACGGAATTGCCGTCGCTTTTGATCTTAAAGCGCCCACCTTCCGCCACAAGGTATACGCCGAATACAAAGCCGGAAGAAAACCTATGCCCGAAGAACTGTTTGAGCAGTTTGCCTATCTTAAAAAATGGCTTACGCTTTCGGGATACACCTGCATTGAATGCGAGGGGTTTGAAGCGGACGATATTTTAGGCACCCTTGCCGATGCCGCCGAAAAATCCGGCAACGAATGTGTTATTGCAACGGGCGACCGCGATTCTCTGCAGTTAATATCCGATAAAACGCATGTTTTGCTTGCCGCAACAAAGGCGGGACATCCCGAAATCACCGACTACACAAAAGAGGTTTTAAAAGAAAAATACGGTCTTGCGCCTGACGAAATGATTGAACTTAAAGCGCTTATGGGCGACTCTTCCGATAATATTCCGGGTGTTGCGGGCGTAGGGCAGAAAACCGCCACCGACCTTGTTTTGAAATACGGCAGCATCGACCGCATATACGAAAATATCGATTCGCTTGAAATCCGCGATTCGCTTAAAGAAAAACTTAAAAACGGCAGAGAAAGCGCGTTTTTAAGCCGCGAACTCGGAACTATATGCCGTACGGTGCCGATAGAGCGAAATCTTGAAACATACAAAACGCGCCCTGCGGACAACGAGGCGCTTGCCGCTTTTATGACCGACCTTGAACTGTTTTCGATTATGAAACGTATGGGACTTTCCCCCGTTGCCGTAAAACAGCAGGCGGCGCAAACGAAACCGCAGGCGAATTTTACCGTTTGCGATATACCGGCGGAACTTAAAACGGCCGATATTTACGAAAACACTGCCGTATCGGGAGAAAGCGTATTTTTGCTCAGCGAAGAAGCGCTTGAAAATATACTCGGAAATCCGCAAATAAAGAAGCGCGTTTACGACAGCAAATCGCTTTACCACAAACACGGCAGTTTTTCCGGCGTGACCTTTGATCTTATACTTGCGGCGTATGTATGCAATCCTTCCGCAAAGGACTATTCGCTTGAGCGCATTGCCGCGGAATACGGCATAACGCCGCCCGACATTGATGACGAAAATCTAAAGCAGGCGGCGCTTTTTTCGCTCTGCTGCGACGCACTTACGGAAGAACTTCAAAAAACCGGTCAGTACGAACTTTTCAAAACGATTGAACTGCCGCTTTCCCGTGTGCTTTACGAAATGGAATGTGTGGGATTTCTTGTAGACGCCGACGGTCTTAAAACCGAGGGCGAAGAACTTTCACGCCGCATCGCGGGACTGCAAAGCGACATTTACAATATGGCAGGGTGCGAGTTTAATATAAACTCGCCCAAACAGTTAGGCGAAGTGCTTTTTGAAAAACTTGGACTTCCCGCCAAAAAGAAGACAAAAAGCGGATACAGCACAAATGCGGAAGTGCTTGAATCGCTGCGGTACGATTTCCCGATAGTGGAACTTATTTTAAACTACCGCAAAACCGCAAAACTTAAATCCACATACTGCGACGGTCTGCTTGCCGCCGTATCGCCCGACGGCAGAATACACACAACCTTTAACCAGACCGAAACGCGCACGGGCAGGATAAGTTCGCTTGAGCCGAATTTGCAGAACATTCCCGTAAGGACGGAAGAAGGCCGCAAACTGCGCGCTTTCTTTACATCGCCCGAAGGACGCACCCTGTGCGACGCCGACTATTCGCAGATAGAACTGCGCGTTTTAGCCTCCGCCGCCGGTGACGACACCATGATAAACGCATTTGAAAGCGGCGTTGATATCCACACGGTTACCGCCTCCCAGGTGTTCGGGATTCCGGTCGATATGGTTCCTCCCGTTATGCGCAGCCGCGCAAAGGCGGTAAATTTCGGAATAGTTTACGGCATAGGCGCATTTTCACTCGGGAAAGATATAGGCGTTTCCCGCGCGGAGGCCGACCGATATATCAAAAATTACCTTGCCACATATAAGGGCGTTGCCTCTTATATGGACAATGTTATAGAAAAAGCAAAGCAGGACGGCTTTGTAACCACCCTTTTCGGCAGAAGGCGTTACGTTCCGGAACTAAAGGAGAAAAACGGTATGCTGCGCGCTTTCGGTGAGCGCGTTGCAAGAAACGCCCCCATACAAGGGACGGCGGCAGACATTATAAAACTTGCGATGATAAAGGTTGCAAACCGCCTGAAAACCGAACTGCCGGACGCAAAACTTATTTTGCAGGTACACGACGAACTTATAGTTGAGTGCGCCGAAAGCGACGCCGCGACCGCCTGCAAAATTCTTAAAGAAGAAATGGAGAACGCCGTACACCTTAAAGTAAATTTGAAAGCCGACGCCCATTCGGGAAAAACATGGCTTTTGGCAAAGGAGTAATTTTCATGGTAAAACCGCTTTACAAAAACGGAAACGAACGCGCCGTTACGCTTAGTTTTGACGACGGCACTGTTTTTGACGAAAAGATAATTGCCATTTTTAACACTTACAATCTTAAAGCGACGTTCAACCTTAACGGCGGCAAGGCAAGAAATCCGCGTTTTGCGGTGGAAAAGGACGGCGCCAAACTTTGGGACGGCAGCGAGGAACTGCGCCTCCTGTACAGAGGACACGAAATTGCCCTGCACTCCTACACGCATCCTAAAATTAACGAACTGCCCGACGATGAATGCCGGTTTGAGATAGAAGCCGACAAGGCGGCGCTTGAAAAGGCATTCGACTGTAAAATAAGGGGGTATGCGGCGCCCTACGGACGTAACGACGAGCGCATAACCGAAATTTTACGCGAAAACGGTATTTGTTATAACCGACTTGTAGTTAAAAACCGTTCGCTTGAAGCGCCCGCGGATTTCCTGCACTGGGAGCCCTGCCCGCACTTTGCTTTTTTTGCAACCGAAGAGGGCAAGCAGTTAATAAACGAGTTTTTTGCAACCGAAAAACCGCTGCCTCTTCTTGACGTTTGGGGACACAGTTACGAACTTGACGAAGAACACTTTGAACGCGACGGCAGATGGGATATTCTTGACTGTCCGCGCTTTGAATGGTTTGAAAACTTTTGTAAAACGATTTCAAACCGCAAGGGCGTTTGGTACGCTACCAACATAGAAATTTACGATTACATTACGGCCATGCGCAAAGCAAAGTTTGACGATACTTACATTGATAACCCGACCGACGAAACCCTGTTTTTCAGCGTAAACGGCAAAACGATTGCCGCACCGCCGCACAGCAGATTCAGCGTATAATACCGGACGTCGGCGTGAAAATACGAACAACCTTATGAAAATAGTTTTTATCTGCACGGGCAACACCTGCCGCAGCCCCATGGCGGAAGGTTACCTTAAATCGCTTAAGTTGCCGGGAATTACCGTTTTAAGCCGAGGTCTTGCGGCGAACGGCGAGGGCATTTCAAAAAACGCAGCCGCTGTAATGGAAGAAGCCGGCATTGATACTTTAAATCACGTTTCAAAAACCCTTTGCGCCGAAGATACCGGCGCCGATATGTTTATCTGTATGACAAAACGTCACGCAGAGGTGCTTTTATCTGCAGGCGCGCCGAGGGAAAAAGTTTTTGTTATGCCCCGCGAAATTCCCGACCCGTTCGGCGGTGATGTTTCGGTTTACCGCAGGTGCCGCGACGCGATTTTTGCCGCAATAGACGAAATGCTGTTTTGCGGCGCGATACTTCCTATAACCGTGTCCGCGGCGGAGTTTTCGGATGCGGCGCGCATTGCGGAACTTGAAATTCAGACCTCTTCCGCCCCCTGGAGTGCGAAAGCAATAACCGATTCAATGTCTGCAAACACGCTTTTTTTCAAAGCCGTATGCGGCAGAGAACTTATCGGATATATAGGACTCAGCATCGCGGCGGACGAGGGGTATATTACAAATATCGCAGTGTTCAAAGAACACCGCAGCAAGGGAACGGGAACGCTTTTAATGCTTAAAGCGCTCGGCACGGCAAGGGAACGCCGTCTTGCGTTTGTATCGCTTGAAGTGCGCCCCTCAAACGAGGCGGCGATAAATCTTTACTCAAAACTGGGTTTTAAAAACGAGGGGCTTCGCCGCAATTTTTACACTGCGCCCAAAGAGGACGCGCTTATTATGACAAGAAGGTTTAAAGATGATAATACTGGGTATTGAGTCTTCGTGCGACGAGACCGCCGCGGCGGTCTGCGAAGGAAGACATGTACTTTCCAACATAGTTGCAACACAGATAGCCGAACACCGAATATACGGCGGCGTTGTGCCGGAAGTGGCATCACGCATGCATACCGAGGCCATAAGCGCCGTATGCGAAGAAGCGCTTGCAGCGGCAGGCATTACCTACCGCGATATAGACGCGGTAGCGGTCACTTTTGCCCCCGGACTTATAGGGGCGCTGCTTGTGGGCGTTAATTTTGCAAAGGGGCTTGCGGCGGCGCTTAACGTTCCGCTTATTCCCGTTCATCACCTGCGTTCGCACATAGCGGCAAACTATATTGAGTGCGAGGAACTGAAACCCCCGTTTTTGTGCCTTACGGTATCGGGCGGCAACACCGTTATTACCGAGGTTGCGGATTATACGGTCTTTAAAAAAATAGGCGGCACGGTTGACGATGCCGCAGGCGAATGTTTTGATAAAACTGCGCGTGCTTTGGGTCTGCCGTACCCGGGCGGAGTAAATCTTGATAAAATTGCCTCCGTACCGGATGAAAAGCGCTATCCCCTGCCGGTGCCGCACACCGAAAACGAGTACGATTTCAGTTTTTCGGGACTTAAAACGGCGGTTATAAATCTTATCCACAATTTAAAACAAAAGGGCGAGGAACCCGACGTTCCCGTTCTTGCCGCAACCTTAAGAAAAAAGGTCTGCGATATACTGACAGAAAAAACATTCCGCGCG
Source organism: uncultured Eubacteriales bacterium (assembly GCA_934491515.1). Classification (GTDB taxonomy): domain Bacteria; phylum Bacillota; class Clostridia; order Oscillospirales; family Acutalibacteraceae; genus UBA737. The sequence continues at coordinate 19,383 of CAKSTF010000010.1, read as the reverse complement.
GCGGAGTCGGGCGGATACAAAACGCTTGTCGCGGCGGGCGGAGTTTCGGCAAATTCCGAACTGCGCGCAAGGCTTTTATCGGGCGCCGAGGCGCGGGGAATGAAATTTTACTGCCCCGAACTTAAATACTGCGGCGACAACGCCGCCATGGTAGCCGTACAGGGCTATTACGAATTTTTAAGCGGAAACACGGCGGACGACACGCTTAACGCAGTCGCAACGCTGCCGATTGAATAGAAAATCCTCCCGTGTAAAGATTTTAAACGCGGGAAAAATAAATTTTAAAACTAACTTAAAACGGAGTGATTTTATGAAAAAACTTCTTTTTATTGTTAATCCGTGTTCGGGCAAGGCAAAAATGCGCACCGAACTTTTAAATGCGGTGGCAACTTTCTCCGCCGCCGATTACGAGGTTACCGTTTACCCAACAAAAGAACGCGCCGACGCCACAAGAAGGACGCGGGAAGTAAAGCAGGACGAGTTTGACCGAATAGTTGTCGCAGGCGGCGACGGCACCTTAAATGAAGTGATAACGGGACTTATGAACACCGGCGTTAAGTGCGACCTCGGTTATATACCTGCCGGAACGCTTAACGAATGGTCATCGGGACTTAAAATATCAAGAAATATACCGAAAGCCGCGGAAGACGCTGCGTCCGGCGTTGCCGTTCCGCTGGATATAGGAAAATTCAATGACAGATTCTTTTCCTACACGGCGTCATTCGGCGCTTTTACGGACGCGTCGTACTCTGCCTCGCAGGACGTTAAAAACGTTCTCGGACAGGCAGCATACTTCTTTCAGGGAATAAAAAGTATCGCCAACATAAAACCGATACATCTTCGCTTTGAAACCGACGACTGTACCGTTGAGGACGATTTCCTCTTCGGCGCGGTATCCAATTCAATGTCGGTTGGCGGTATTGTTAAGTTTAAAGAAACAGTGGTAAAACTGAACGACGGACTTTTTGAAGTAGTCCTTATCAAAAAGCCTGCCAATATTGCAAAATTGCAACCTGTTATAGACGGAATTTTAAAGCAGGACCTTGACCGCGAAGGCATTGTGTTCCTGCACACCAAAAAACTGACGGTAACGGGCGGCGACGGCCTTTCATGGACGCTTGACGGCGAATACGCCCCCGGACTTGAAACCACGATTATAGAAAATATACCTTCTGCGATACACTTTATAGTGCCGCAGAATGCAGAACAGATAAGTAGTTTAAAGGAGATTTGTGCAGATGTTTACAACTGATATCGGCGTTGACCTCGGTACCGCCAATACGCTTGTTTGTGTTAAAGGAAAAGGAATTATAATGCGTGAGCCATCGGTAGTGGCTTACGATGTCAGAAGCGACGCGGTAAGAGCCGTAGGAACGGAAGCAAAGGAAATGATGGGAAGAACTCCCGGCTCCATTGTTGCGGTACGCCCTTTGAAAGACGGCGTTATCGCAGACTTTGACGTAACCGCAGCAATGCTTAAAAGATTTATCCGCCAGGCGCTTAAAGGCTCTTTCTTTTCGCGTGTGCGTATGGTAATTTGCATACCTGCAGGCGTAACCGAGGTTGAAAGCCGCGCCGTTTACGATGCGGCAAAGCAGGCAGGCGCCACCGATGTTGACCTTGTGGAAGAACCGATGGCGGCGGCAGTCGGCGCCGGACTTCCCGTTTGGGACGCTTCGGGAAATATGGTAGTCGATATAGGCGGCGGCACAAGCGAAGTTGCCGTAATATCGCTCGGTGATATTGTAACGGCGCAGTCCGTGCGTATAGCGGGCGACGACCTTGACGAGGCGATAATCAACTACATAAAGAAAAAGCACAATCTGCTTATCGGCGAACGCACCGCCGAACAGATAAAAATAGACATTGGTTCGGCAAAGCCTTACGAGGGCGAGACCACCATGGAAATACGCGGCAGAAACCTTGTTGACGGTCTGCCGAAAAACATTACGATTTCTTCAAAAGAAGTGCGTGACGCAATGGCAAAACCGATAAGGGATATAATAGACGCCGTAAGGCTGACCCTTGAAAAGACGCCGCCCGAACTTTCGGCGGATATAATAGACACGGGAATAACCCTTACAGGCGGCGGCGCGCTGCTTCGCGGCCTTGCCGAACTTATAGCCGAAGAAACGGGCATGCCCGTAAACGTTGCCGCAAATCCGCTTGACTGCGTGGTTTTGGGCACCGCAAAACGCCTTGAAGCCGACAGCGGTTTTGATAATTATGTTTTCCGCAGAGGAAAACGTTTCCGCTGATCTGATATTACGTTTAACAGGAGATTTTGAAATGCGATTTTTCTTTCGCAGCAGGCAATTCAGAATAATTGTTTCTGTTTTTCTTGCCGTGGTACTTATATCACTGATTTTCGGAATCACCGGTTCGCATATGTCGCCGGGCGCCAGCCTTATCGGCACGGTGACAGCCCCGATAAGGGAGGTTGCGACCGATATTTCGGGATCTGTAAAAAATTTCTTTACTTCGGTAAAAAGCAATAATGACCTGCTTATAGAAAATGCCGAACTTAAAGCCGAAATTGAAAAACTAAGGGCAGAAATATCAAAAGAGACCGGTCTTGAAACACAAAACGAATTTTACAAGAGTTTTTTGGGTCTTAAAGAGGACAACCCCGATTTCAATCTTACCGAAGCATATCTTGTATCGCGTGACAGCGACGACCCGTACGGCTCGTTTACGATAAATAAGGGTTCCGCCGCCGGCATACACAAATACGACCCCGTAATAACCGGTGCTGGACTTGCGGGCTACGTTTCCGAGGTGGGAATCACAACTTCAAAGGTTACTACCCTGCTGTGTCCCGACCTGACGCTCGGCGCGCTTGGAGTAAGAACAAACGATTCGGGAATAGTTACGGGTGAACTTAAACTTGCAAAGAAGGGACTTTGCAAACTTTCCAACCTTTCGAGAAACTGCTCTGTTGCAATAGGCGACTACATAAAAACATCGGGCGAGGGCATTTTCCCCGAAGGTCTGCTTATCGGCACGGTTGAAAACATAGGCAGCGATAAATACAACGCTTCTATATACGCCGAAATTAAGCCTTTTACCGATTTTTCCGAAATCAAAGGCGTTATGGTAATAACCGATTTTGAGGGCAAAGGCGGAATTTCCGTCGGCAAACGGTGAACGGTATGAAGGTTAAAAAACAGTCGCTCATTTTTTGGGGACTAAACGCGCTTGCCGTTCTGCTTGCCATGATAATACAGTACAACGGCACATTTACGGTAAGAATAGGCGGCGCAAACCCGATGCTTCCGCTTTGCATATGCCTTGCTTTTTCAATGCTTTCGGGCGAGGTAACAGGCGTTATCACATCGCTTTTTATCGGTATTGTAACCGACAGCGCCGCGTCAACGCCGGCATATTTTCACACGATTGTATTTATGCTGTTTTCCCTTTCTGTCGCCCTTACGGTACGCTATGTTTTCAACAACAACGTGCGTTCGGCGGCGGTTATCGGAATATGCGGCAGTCTGCTTTATTATCTTTTGCGGTTTTTATTCTGCGTGCCGAAAAACGGTGCGGAGGATTCCGTGGGTTATCTGATGCAATATGCTCTTCCCTCGGTGATATACACTTCGGTTCTTGTGATACCGATCTACTTTTTCTACAAATGGCTTTTCAACAGGTACTATACGAGGTGATTTGATGCCTTTTACAAAAAAACAAAACACTGCGCTTAAAATACTTGCGGGTTTTCTTGCTTTGCTTATAATCCTTTATGCCGCGCGGCTTTATTCGGTACAGGTGATAAACCGAAAAAAATACTCCTCTGCGGTAAACGGCAGCACGTCCGTCAGAACAGCGCGCCTTAAAGCGCCCAGGGGCGAAATACTTGACCGCTACGGCAGAGAAATTGCAGTAAACCGCGACGGTTATAACATCGTTTTCAATAAGGCGTACGTTAAGGACGATCTTAACGATGTTATATCGGCGCTTTGCGATCTGCTTGATTCAAGCAACGTAAAGTATACAGATAATCTGCCTATAACAAAATCCGCGCCCTTTTCTTACGAGGATGGCAAAGATACCTCCAAACTTATTTCGGTTTTAGGGCTTGCAAAATATGCAACGGCTGAAAACTGCTTTAACCAGATGGTTAAAAAATATGACCTTAAAGGATACCCGGAAGAGCAGCAGCGTAAAATAATGGGTGTTCGGTACAGTATGGAAATCGCTGATTTTTCAATATCCTACCCCTACACTTTTGCCGAGGATATCCCCACGGAACTTATGCGCAGGATCTGCGAATCGGGATTCCTGCTTTCGGGCGTTACGGTTGACGTTGTACCCTTCAGGCAGTATGTTGACACCACCCTTGCGGTAAACCTTATAGGTACGGTGGGTCCCATTTATGAAGAGGACTGGGAAACCGGCGCCAAGTACAAGGAAAAGGGATACCAATATAACGATAAAGTGGGCAAAGGCGGCATAGAGGAATATGCCGAAGAATCATTGCACGGCACCGACGGCGAAATAACATACTATATAAACGCCGAAGGCGGCATTGTTGATACCGAAATTACCAAAGAGCCTATTCCCGGCAAAACCGTTATGCTGACCCTTGACAGAAAGATACAGCAAACGGCGCAGGCATCCCTTTCGCGCGACATTTCGGAACAGCAAAAGAAAGGAAGCCCCGTTGTGGCAGGTTCTGCAGTGGTTACCGAAATAGCCACGGGAAAAATACTGTGCGGCGCAAACTACCCAACATACGATGTTTCAAAACTTGCGGAAAATTACGAGGCATTGAGTTCCGACCCCTCACATCCGCTTACCGACCGCGCCTTTCAGGGCGTGTACCCAATAGGTTCTACAATAAAACCGGCCGTGGCGGTAGCGGCGCTTGAAACGGGAAATTACCAGTTAGGAGAAACCGTTACATGCCTCCACACATACCGCTATTTCAGCGATTATCAGCCTTCGTGTATGTTTACGCACGGCACAACGGACCTAAGGCGGGCGCTTGCGGTAAGCTGCAACTACTTCTTCTTTGAACTCGGAAAGCGCGTAGGTGCCGTAACCCTTACCGAATACTTTAAGCAATTCGGTTTAGGCGTTGCAACCGGCGTTGAGGTTGACGACAGCTCGGCTATTCTTGACGAACCCGAAAGCGACGGACTCGGCGGAAACACGCTTCAGATATCAATAGGTCAGTTAAACGCCTTTACTCCGCTTCAGGTTGCAAACTATATAGGCACCTTTGCAAACGGCGGAAAACGTTACAAGGCGACCCTTATAGACAAAACCGTTTCCTATGACCTTTCAAAGGTTTACAGCGAAAACAAGCCGCAGGTGCTTAACGAGGTTAAGATGAAAGACTCGACCATAAGCGCCATAAAAGAAGGCATGCTTGCCGTTACGGCGGACGGAACCGGCAGTTATATGTTTTCAAACTACCCCATAAAAATGGGCGGTAAAACGGGTACTTCCCAGTGTGACGACGGCGCCGACCACAATATTTTCGTGGCGTTCGCCCCTTACGACAACCCGAAGATTGCCATTTCCGTTGTTCTTGAACACGGAAACAGCGGCACCCTTGCGATGCAGATAGCCAAGGACATACTGGATCAGTACTTCTTCCCCACCGAAAACGATACGAACGCTACCGCGCCGTATACGGTTTTAAAATAAAGGTCAAATATTTCCGATTTATTGACAGTTTTTTGCTTTTATGATAAAATAATCTCTCAAAGGGTGGCGAATATGGGCATTTTATTGGGCATAGTTTCCGGAAAAGGCGGAACGGGGAAATCCACCGTGGCTTTAGGTCTCGGTGCGGCTTTTGCAAACCTTAACAAAAGCGTCCTTTTAGTGGACCTTGACGAGGGACTTCGATGTCTTGACCTTATGGCAGGCATTGAGGACGAAGTTGTGTACGACCTTTCCGACGTGCTTTCGGGCGGCGATCCGGACGCGGCATCCTATAAAAGCGCTTTTTATGAAAATCTTAAAATAATACCGGCGCCTCTTACCGCAGGCAGCGTTAACTATGTAAATCTTTCCGTATTCTGCGAAAGAATAAAAAACCGTTACGACGCCGTTATATTTGATTTCCCTGCAGGCGTTGACTTCGGCGGTTTTGCGGCACTCGGGAAAGATATACAGTTTATTGCGGTCACCAACATGGATCCGGTTTCCACGCGCGACGCCGCCGTGCTGCCGGAACTGCTGCCTGATGCAAAAAACGCGCCGCGGCTTATAATAAACAAGTTTGACGTACGTTATATAAAAGACGGGCTTTACGGCAATGTGGACTCGGCAATAGACCGCACGGGTATGCGGCTTTTAGGGCTGGTGCCGATAAGCGCCGACCTGCTTACATTGCCGCTTTCCCACAAACTCAGCAAAAAATCGCGTGCATACGCCGCGCTTTTAAGAATAGCAAAACGTCTTTCGGGCAACGACGTTCCCCTGCCGCGCCCCGACAGCATTTAAATTTTCTGCGTTTGCAGACCACATATATTTACAAGGAGTGTTTTTATGACTATTGCGCTTATTGCACATGACGCAAAAAAAGAACTTATGGTGCAGTTTTGTATCGCATACTGCGGCATACTGAGCAGACATGATATTGTGGCAACCGGCACTACGGGCAAAGCCGTGGCGGAGGCCACGGGACTTAATATTACAAAATTTCTTGCCGGCAGTCAGGGCGGCTCACAGCAGATAGCGTCGAGAATAGGCTGCGATGAAATAGATCTGTTACTACTTTTCCGCGATCCGCTTAATCCCAAGCCGAACGAGCCGGACGAGGTATCGCTTCTGCGCCTTTGCGATGTTCACAACATACCCGTTGCAACGAACATTGCCACGGCCGAAGTTCTGATACACGGTCTTGAACGCGGCGACCTTGAATGGCGCGAAATTTTAAAGAATTCATAATTTTGGTTCGGAGTTTTTATATATGTCAGAAATAAACCGTGCCGTTAAAGGCACCAACGATATTTTGCCGTCGGAATCGTATAAATACAAATTCATTGAGGACAAGTCCTTTGAAACCGCCGCGCTTTACGGTTTTAAGGAAATTCGCGTCCCCGTTTTTGAACATACCGAGGTGTTCAGCCGCAACGTAGGCGATACCACGGACGTGGTTCAGAAAGAAATGTACACCTTTGAGGACAAGGGCGGCAGAAGCATTACCCTTCGCCCCGAACTTACGGCAGGCACGGCAAGAAGCGTTATAGAACACGGCCTTTTAAACGGCGCGCTGCCCCTTAAAGTATGTTATTTAGGCGGCTGCTACCGTTACGAAAAACCACAGGCGGGCAGACTTCGCGAATTTCATCAATTCGGCGCGGAATGTTACGGTGCGGCCAAACCTGCCGCCGATGCCGAAATGATTGCTCTTGCACGCCAGATACTTGACGAAATAGGTATTAAGGACATTGCCCTTAAAATCAATTCGATAGGTTGTCCCGAATGCCGCAAGAAGTACAGCGCCGCGCTTAAAGAGTATTTTTCGGCACACATTGACTCGCTTTGCGATACCTGTAAGGACCGCCTTACGCGCAACCCTATGCGTATACTTGACTGCAAGTCCCCCGTTTGTTCGGAAATCGCTTCAAAGGCACCCGTGGTTCTTGACTATTTGTGCGATGAATGTAAAGAACACTTTGAGGACGTTAAAAGCCATCTTGACGCGGCGGGAATCAGGTATGAAGTAGATCCGCATATCGTAAGGGGTCTTGATTATTACACAAAAACCGTTTTTGAATTTGTTTCCGGCTGTATCGGCGCGCAAAGCACTGTATGCGGCGGCGGCAGATACGACGGGCTTATTAAAAGTATGGGCGGACAGGATGTTCCGGCTCTTGGTTTTGCGATGGGTGTTGAACGCCTTATGCTTACGCTGCAAAACAGCGGTGCGCAGTTCCCCGACGATACGGCGTGCGATATTTACATAGCGGCTTTGGGCGCGGCGGCAGAAAAGAAAGCCACGCAACTTTGTGCGCTGCTGCGGCTTGACGGATTTGAGGCGCAGTGCGATATCTGCGGCAGAGGACTTAAGGCGCAGATGAAATACGCCGATAAAATCGGTGCTTTGTACAGCATGGTGCTGGGCGACGATGAAATCGCGGCTGATTCCGCTAAACTTAAAGATATGAAAACCGGCGATATTTTCGATGTTTCCCTGTCGTCCGTTTCCGACCGCCTTATGGAAATAAAGTGCGAAGCGGCGTTTAAGGACATTGAAAATACGGCTTTTGGGTCATAAAACATATAAATTATTCCGATTTTTGCGGATTTAAAACGGATGGTGTTTAAATTGAAACTTGACAGAATGAACGGTATGAAACGCACCGACTATTGCGGCACTTTGCGTGACGGCGATATCGGCAAAACCGTAACGGTTTGCGGCTGGATACAGCGCCAGCGCGACCTTGGCGGACTTATTTTTGCGGATCTTCGCGACCGCACGGGTATAGTACAGCTTGCGTTTGACGAAAATACCGAAAAGGAAGTTTTTGAAAAAGCGGCTCTTCTTAAAAGTGAATTTGTTTGTATGGCGCAGGGCGTTGTAAGAAAACGTTCTTCGGTTAACACGGAAATCCCCACCGGCGATATAGAGGTTGAAGTAAAAGTTCTTAAAATTTTGGGCGAGGCACAAACTCCCCCGTTCGATATCACCCCCGATACCGGCGCTAAGGAAGAACTTCGCCTTAAATACCGCTATCTTGATCTTAGAAGAAGCAATCTGCAGCGCAACATAATAATGCGCCATAAAATAGCGAAGGTTACAAGAGATTATTTTGACGATAACGGATTTATCGAGATAGAGACTCCCACCCTTATAAAATCCACGCCCGAGGGCGCACGCGACTATCTTGTGCCGTCCCGTATACACAAGGGCAGTTTCTTTGCCCTGCCGCAAAGTCCGCAGATGTATAAGCAGCTGCTTATGCTTTCCGGATTTGACAGATATATGCAGCTTGCGCGCTGCTACCGCGATGAGGACCTCCGCGCCGACCGTCAGCCCGAATTTACACAGGTAGATATCGAAATGTCGTTTATCGAGCGCGATGATGTTTTTGCCATTGCAGAGGGCTACATGAAGCGCCTTTTCAAAGAAGTGCTTGGAGTGGAAATCGAAACGCCTTTTAAGCAGATGAAATATGTAGACGCCATGAACGACTACGGCTCTGATAAGCCCGACACGCGTTTTGATATGAAGATAAAGGATATATCCGATATCGTTGAAAACTGCGGATTCGGCGTTTTTGCCGACACGGTTAAAAACGGCGGCACCGTACGCGCCATAACGGCTAAAGCGGCGGCTGATACCTACACAAGAAAAGAGATAGACAAACTTACCGAAACCGCCAAAGGTATAGGCGCAAAAGGACTTGCATTTATCCGCTGGACCGATGAAGAACCAACCTGCACCTTTGCAAAATTCCTGAAACCTGAGGAAATGCAGGCTATTCTTGAACGTACAAACGCCGAAAAGGGCGACGTTGTGTTTATCGTGGCGGATAAGAAAAACCTTGCGCTGTCGGTACTGGGCGCGCTTCGTCTTACGGTTGCAAAACGGCTTGATATAATACCCAAGCAGTACAATTTCCTTTGGATAACCGAATTCCCGTTCTTTGAATATAACGAGGAAACAGGTCACTATGATGCCATGCACCATCCGTTTACGGCTCCGCTTGACGAATGTATCCCCTACCTTGACAGCGACCCCGAAAAGGTTTACGCAAACGCTTACGACCTTGTTCTTAACGGCACCGAACTTTCAAGCGGTTCGCTCAGGATAACCGATCCGGAACTTCAGGCGCACATGTTCAGGGCGCTTGGCCTTACCGATGAAGAAGCGGAACAGAAATTCGGATTCCTTACCGGTGCGTTCCGTTACGGCGCACCTCCGCACGGCGGTATGGGCATCGGTCTTGACAGACTTTGTATGATAATGACCGAGTCCGAGTCTTTGCGCGATGTTATTGCTTTCCCGAAAGTACAGACAAGCGCTGAACTTATGTCGGGCGCGCCGGCAAATGTTGACGAAGCCCAGTTAAACGACCTTGCGATAAAAATAAATATTCCGAAAGAAGAAAAGTAAAAATCACTTGATTATAACGCCTTTCCGTTTGGAAAGGCGTTATTTTTTTGCCGTTTTTTATATAACATATACAGGGGGCGATATTTTTGAAGATAAACGAAATCCTGCTTAAAATAATAGGCGCCGTAAACAGTTTTGCGTGGGGACCCGTTATGCTCGCCTTGCTTATATGCACGGGTATTTACCTTACCTTTATAACACGGTTCATACAAATAAGAAAAATTCCCTTTATATTTAAAAACACGATAGGTACGCTTTTCAAAAGAAAAAACAAGCCGCACAAAAACGGAATTTCCCCTTTTGAAGCCGTGTCCACCGCGCTCGGCGGTACGGTAGGAACGGGAAATATTGCAGGTGTCACAGGCGCCGTACTTGCAGGCGGACCGGGCGCCGTTTTTTGGATGTGGGTATCGGCTTTTTTCGGAATGTGCACAAAATATGCCGAAATACTGCTTGCGGTTAAGTACCGACGAAAGGACAAAAACGGCAAATTTTACGGCGGTCCTATGTATTACATAAGGGACGGTCTTGATAAAAGCTGCAGGCTGCTCTCTGTGCTGTTTGCCGTTTTCGGAACGGCTGCCAGTTTCGGGATAGGAAACATTGCGCAGGCAAGTGAAATTGCAGGCGCGGCGCATGGTCTTTTAGGTGCAAAGCCATTGCTTACGGGGATAATACTTGCGGTTTTGTGCGCGGTAATTTCATTCGGCGGCGCAGAACGCATCGGCAAAACGGCAGCGGCTCTGGTACCGTTTATGTCGCTTTTTTATATTTTTTGCGCACTTGCGGTAATAACGATAAATTTTAAAGCGCTGCCATCGGTTGCCGTAAACATTTTAAAATCCGCTTTTTCCTTTAAATCCTTAGGCGGCGGGCTTTTCGGTTACGGCATAACCGCCGCGCTTAAAGAGGGTTTTTCAAGGGGTGTGTTTTCAAACGAGGCGGGACTCGGCTCCGCGCCGATAGCGCACGCCGCCGCCGACACTGATGAGCCATGTATGCAGGCTTTGTGGGGCGTTTTTGAAGTTTTTTGCGACACGGTACTTATATGCAGTATGACGGCGTTTGCAGTACTTGTGTCACTGCCTGAAGTTACTTTGCAAAGCGGTATTTCTTACGGCGAAATTACGGCGCGGCTGTTTGACACGGCACTGCCGGGCGGTATCGGCACCGCCGTTATACGGATAAGTATTATTCTGTTCGCATTTACGTCGCTGCTCGGGTGGAGTTACTACGGTCAGCGCTGCCTTGCGTTTTTAACGTGCGAAAACAAGGCGGCACAAACTTTATATAAAACGGTATTTGCCGCTTTCTGCATTGTAGGCGCCGTTGGCAGCGGCAGGATAATGTGGGAAATATCGGACGCGCTGAACGGACTTATGGCGCTCCCGAATCTTACGGCGCTTTTATTTCTGAGTCCCGAAGTCGGAAAAGAAACCAAACGTTTTTTTAATTGTCACAACGCCTGAAAAGTGGTATAATGAATGTGTTATCGGGCTTTAATGCACGATAACACAAATTCTTATATCAAGGTGACATTCAATGCGCACAAAACAATTTAAATCAGAATCAAAAAAACTTATGGATATGATGATAAACTCTATCTATACCCACAAGGAAATTTTTCTGCGTGAGATAATATCAAACGCATCCGATGCACTGGACAAACTGTACTTCCGTTCCCTTACCGACGACAGCGTAGGCATAAAACAAAAGGACTTTAAAATACGCATATCGCTTGATAAAGAAAACCGCACGATCACCGTATCCGATAACGGCTGCGGTATGACTGAAGAGGAACTTGACAAAAACCTCGGCACGATAGCCAAAAGCGGTTCGCTTGATTTCAGAAACGAAACCGAAAAAACGAAGGGCGTTGAGGTTATCGGTCAGTTCGGCGTAGGGTTTTATTCTGCTTTTATGGTAAGCGACAAGGTGACCGTTAAGTCAAAGGCTTTCGGCAGCAACGAAGCGTTTTGCTGGGAATCGTCGGGTGCTGACGGATACACGATATATCCTTGCGAAAAATCGGATGCCGGCACCGAAATTATCATGCACATAAAGCCCGATACCGACACCGAAAATTACAGCGAGTTTTTGGACCAGTACAAAATCAGTTCGCTTGTTAAAAAATATTCGGATTATATCCGCCACCCGATAGTTATGAACTTTACGGAAAGAAAACCCGTTGAGGGCAAGCAAGGCGAATTTGAGGAAATAACTGAAGAACGCACCCTTAACAGTATGGTGCCGCTTTGGAGAAAATCAAGATCACAGGTAAAACCCGAACAGTATAACGCTTTTTACAAGGAAAAATTCTTTGATTTTGAGGACCCCGCGCTTGTAATACATACCTCTACCGAGGGTCAGGCAACATACAAAGCACTGCTGTTTATACCTAAACATCCGCCTTTTGATTATTATACAAAGGACTTTGAAAAGGGACTTCAACTCTATTCAAGAGGTGTGCTTATAACCGATAAGTGCGCTGAACTTTTGCCTGATTATTTCAGTTTTGTTAAAGGTCTTGTGGACAGCGAGGACCTTTCGCTTAATATATCGCGTGAAGTTTTACAGCATGACGCACAGCTTAAACTTATTGCAAAGACTCTTGAAAAGAAGATTAAAAGCGAACTTGAAAAAATGCTTAAAAACGAGCGTGCAAAATACGAAGAATTTTTCAAAGCGTTCGGAATACAGCTTAAGTTCGGCGTGTATGAGGGATACGGCGCAAACAAAGATTTACTGAAAGACCTGCTTTTGTTTGTTTCCTCAAAAGAAAAGAAATATGTAACGCTTAAAGAGTACTGCGACCGACTGGCAGAAGGTCAGGATGCAATATACTATGCCTGCGGAGAGACCGCAGATAAAATTGCCCTGCTCCCCCAGTGCGAGGCAGTAAACAAAAAGGGTTACGAAATTCTTTATCTTACCGAAAACATTGACGAATTTGCCCTTAAAATGATGCAGGAATACGACGGTAAAAAGTTCGTTAATGTCTGCGACGAAAGTTTGGACCTCGGGACAGAAGAGGAGAAAGAAAAACTTAAAGCGGAAAATGAAAAGTATGCCGAAATGCTTTCTGCCATGAAAGAGGCGTTAAACGACAAGGTAGCCACGGTAAGATTTACGAACAAACTTTCAAGCCATCCCGTATGCCTTAACACCGAAGGCGGAGTTTCCATAGAGATGGAAAAAACCATAAACGCCATGCCCGGCGGCAGCGGCGCCCCCGTTAAAGCGCAGATAGTGCTTGAAATAAACAGCGGACATAAAATAGCCGAAAAACTGAAATCACTTTACGAAACCGACAAAGAAGCGCTTTCAAAATATTCAAAACTGCTTTACGACGAAGCGTGCCTTATTTCCGGCAAGGCGATTGACGACCCTGCCGCACACAGCATGCTTGTGTGCGACCTTATGACGAAATAAACAGTACCGCAAATGCAAAACTGCCATCCTTACGGATGGCAGTTTTTTCTGCTTTAGATGAATATTTCTATTCTTTTTTAAGTATAAAAGCGAAATCTATATATCCGTTGCCGTCATCTGCAAAAACACCCGAAAGTTCGGGATTATAGGCTATCTGAGTGCTTTGGAAGGCTACCGGAATGATATTATCCGCCGCCAGCAGCGCCTGCTGCGCTTCCTGCGCGCCGCCGGACACACCGAAGTTTGCAAGATACTCCGAAAGCGACATACCGTGCGCCGTTACGGGGAAAAACGCAAATTGCAGGCTGCGCGTTTTAAGTTCGCTTTGCAATGCTTCGATCGAGGAACTTTCCTTTATATTCACAAAAGCGCTTAAATTCTTCTGCCAGTGCCCGATAACCGCCGTAATTATATCTTTTGCGCCGTCGGTACCGTAGTAATAAAGGGTTGAATTTTCAAACTTTTTATCTTCTGTTCTTGAAAGCGCGCGGTTAAAGTGCGCCGTTGCAAGGTCAATATCATACACGGGCATCCCTGCGCCGTTTGTTTCACCCGCATTTAAAACAGCCGGATAAATCGAATCCGCCGCGCGGAAACCGCCCTGCAGATTTTCTTTATAAACCTCACTCGAAAAGGCCGCTTTAAGCGCCGCCTTTGCATCGCTGTCATAACAATCCCCTAAAGTTAAAAACCAGCATATATTTTCTACCGTGGAAAATTTCATTCCGGCGTTTTTCACGTCCTCCGTTTCGGAGGAGGGCACAAACGCCATATCGCTTGCGTTGCTTGCAAGGCGCTCGCTTTGTGCCGTTTCCTCTACGCAGGAAAAGTAGACGCCGCCGTTTTTTGCGGGGAAATCACCCTTATAATTTTCGTTTTTATAGAGTTTTATGCCGAAAGTTTCGGTATTCCACTTAAAAATATCATAACTGCCGTTGCAGAGAATGTTTTTGGCATTTTTTCCGTAAAGGCCTTCGGTTTTAATAAAGTACTTTTCGTTACACGGCATCGCCACGGAGGTTGTAAGCGCCTCTTCAAAAGCGGGGTCTTCGTATTCAAGTTCAATTTTCACCGTTTCGGCACCGGCGCTGACACCAAGCGCCGAAACATCCGCACTGCCGGAATTTACCGACCTTGCGTTTTTTATTGCAAAAAGACGCACGGCATAGGGAGAACCGGTTTCTTTAGCCACCGCCCTTTTAATGCCGTAGGCAAAATCATTTGCCGTAAGCGCCGTGCCGTCGCTCCATTTAAGTCCTTTTTTAAGTTGAAAAGTGTATGTAAGGCCTTTTTTTTCGTAAGCCTCGCACGCGCCGGGCTTTATATTCCCCTGCCCGTCTTTTCTTAAAAGTCCCTCGAAAAGGTTGCGTACTATTATCAGTTCGCTGTCGCTTGAAGCAATCTGCGGATCTATGTTCTGCGGTTTTTCCGTAAGTTCAAAATATATTGTGGCATTGCTGCTTTTGCTGCCGCATGCCGCGCAGGAAAAAACTATTGCGGCAAGCAAAAAAAACGCCGTGCACCTTTTAATTAACTTCATTTTCATTTCCCCATACATAACGTAAAACATTTAAAGATATTATAGAATAATTTCCGCATTTTTTCAACACCGAAAAACTTTTATACTGTAAAGAAAAAAACTTGACATACTCTTCTGTTTGTGGTATTATTCTTTGGTAGAAAACCGATGGGGAGTGCTTTTATGGCAAAAGACCTGCGCATAGGGGCGCTTCTGGATGTTTACGGCGTTTTTTTAAGCGATAAACAGCGAACGCTTACAGAGCATTATTATAACGACGATCTCTCGCTTTCCGAAATTGCCGAAAACGAGGGTATCACCCGTCAGGGCGCGCGCGATATAATACACCGCGCCGCTGTTTTGCTTGAAAACTACGAAGAAAAGTGCGGTTATTACGAAAAGTTCAGAAAACTTAAAGTTCTTTCTTTCGACTGCCGTAAAAACGAAGCGGAAATAAAGAAAATTATAGACACTTTGTAGGAAGGAGTGCCGGCGTATGGCATTTGACAATTTATCGGATAAATTATCGGCTGTTTTCAAAAAACTGCGCAGCCGCGGCAGAATCACCGAAAGCGACGTTAAAGAGGCCATGCGTGAAGTTCGCCTTGCCCTTTTGGAGGCGGACGTTAACTATAAAGTAGCAAAAGAATTTACCAATACGGTTGCGGAAAAATGTATCGGGCAGAACGTTATGGAAAGCCTTACAGCCCCGCAAATGGTAATAAAAATCGTGCGCGAAGAACTTACGGCGCTTATGGGCAGCGAACAAGCGCGCCTTAAAACATCTTCAAGAATACCCACCGTAATTATGCTTTGCGGCCTGCAGGGTTCGGGCAAAACCACCCATGCCGCAAAACTTGCGCGGCTTTTAAAATCGAAAGGCAGCCGCCCTTTGCTTGTTGCCTGCGATATCTACCGCCCCGCGGCGATAGAACAGTTAAAGGTTGTGGGTTCTCAGGTAGATGTTCCCGTTTTTGAAAAAGGAACCCAGAAGCCCGAAAAAACGGCTAAAGAGGCAATAAGCCTTGCAAGGGATCACGGTTACGATTACGTTATCCTTGATACCGCCGGCCGTTTGCATGTTGATACCGAACTTATGGACGAACTCCGCCGCATTACGGAAGCGGTAGAGGTGAACGATATTCTTCTTGTAGTGGACGCCATGGTAGGTCAGGACGCCGTAAACGTTGCAAAGGTGTTTAACGACACATTACCGATTGACGGCATTATACTTACAAAACTTGACGGCGATACAAGGGGCGGCGCGGCGCTGTCACTGCGTGCTGTTACCGGCAAACCGATTATGTTCGCGGGCGTTGGCGAAAAACTTGACCAGCTTGACGAATTCCACCCCGACCGTATGGCGACCCGAATACTCGGTATGGGCGACGTTCTTTCCCTTATAGAGCGTGTAGAAACAGAAGTTGACGAGAAAAAAGCGGAACAGGCGGCTAAGCGACTGCAGGAAAACCGCTTTGATATGAACGATCTGTTGGAACAATTCGGTCAGATCAAAAAGATGGGCAGTTTAAAAAGCCTGCTTTCAATGATCCCAGGAATGGATAAGCAAATAAAAAATGTTGATATTGACGACCGCCAGATGCTGCGGGTTGAGGCTATAATCAAGTCTATGACAAAGAAAGAACGCGAGCATCCCGATGTTATAAACGCGTCCTGTCGCAGAAGAATAGCCGCAGGCAGCGGCACGAAGGTTGAGGACGTTAACCGCCTTATGAAACAGTATGAACAGATGAAAAAAATGTTCAAAACCATGAACACAAAGGGCGGAAAGAAAAAACTTATGCGCAGTATGGGCGGAATGTCGGGAATGGGCGGTATGGGCCCGGGAAATTTCGGTTTTTAAAAAGTTTTTCACTTTTAAAAAATAATTATTTTATGTTGGAGGTGTTTTATTGTGGCAGTAAAAATCAGACTTCGCAGAATAGGTGCTAAAAAGGCTCCCTTTTATCGTGTTGTTGTTGCCGACTCACGCTACCCGCGCGACGGCCGCTTTATAGAGGAAATAGGTTACTATGACCCCACTAAGGAGCCGGCAGTAGTTTCGGTTGACGCAGAAAAGGCTAAGAAGTGGATCGGAAACGGCGCTCAGCCCACCGATACCGTAAAGGCTCTTCTTAAAAAGAACGGTATTATTTAATCAATCCTAAAAGAACCGGGAGATTTTTTATGAACGAACTTCTTATAGCAATTGCTTCGGGTCTTGTTGAAGACCCTGCGGCAGTTAATGTAAGCGTTGACGAACCTAATGAAGAAGGCGTTATCGTTTATCATCTTCATGTTGCCGAGGACGACATGGGTCGTGTTATCGGCAAACAGGGCAGAATCGCGAAAGCGATACGCACTGTTATGCGCGCCGCGGCAAATCGCAGCGAACAGAAGATAGCGGTCGAAATCGACTGAATTTAAAAGCCTGCAAGTGTGGTACTGCCCTTTTGCAGGCTTTAAATCTTTTTTATCTGAAATTACGGCGGATTTTCCGCCTTTAAATAGAGGAATATTTATGAAAAAAGAATTTCTTGCCATAGGTAAAATCGTCGGAACTCACGGCGTGCGCGGTATGGTGCGGATAGACCCTTGGGCGGACGACGGCGCTTACCTTAAAAATTTTAAAAACTTTTACGCCGGCGATGAAAAACGCCTTTTGACTTTAAGCAAAATCACCCCTCACGGCAATGTTTGCATTGCCGCGGTTGAGGGCATTAACGATATTCCGGCAGCGGAAACATTGCGCAATTCGGTACTATATATAAAACGCAGCGATGCTCCCCTGCCTGAAAACCGTTATTTTATTGATGAAATCATCGGTGCCGAAGTGATAAACAGAGAAACCGGCGCTGTTTTGGGCGTTTTAACAGACGTTTTTAAAACCGGAGCGAATGACGTTTGGCAGATATCCACGGACGGGAAAGACCGTCTGGTCCCTGTAATACCCGATATAAACGCCGTTGTGGATATAGAAACCAATAAAATTACAATTACTCCTTTAAAGGGGATATTTGACGATGAGGATTGATATTTTAACCCTTTTCCCCGAAATGTGCGAAAGGGTGCTTTCGGAAAGCATTATAGGAAGAGCGCAAAAGGCGGGAAAAACCGATGTTGTTTGCCATAACATAAGGGATTTTGCCGGAAATAAGCATAATAAAGTTGACGATATGCCCTACGGCGGCGGAATGGGTATGGTAATGGCGGCAAACCCGATATTTGAGTGTTTTGAAAGCCTTTATGACCGTGATACGGAAGAAAAACCGCATCTTATATATATGTCTCCGAAAGGTAAAACGCTTACTCAAAAAAGAGTGACAGAACTTGCGAAACTTCCGCGAATCGCGATTTTGTGCGGTCATTACGAAGGCATTGACGAACGCGTAATTGAGGAAATAGTAGATGAAGAAATATCCGTGGGCGATTATGTTCTGACAGGCGGCGAACTCCCTGCGCTTACCCTTACGGACGCCGTTTGCCGTATGCTTCCCGGCGTTTTGTCGGACGACCTGTGCTTTACCGATGAAAGCCATTTTGCAGGGGTGCTTGAATATCCGCAATATACCCGTCCGGCTGTATGGCACGGAAAATCCGTACCGGACGTTCTGCTTTCGGGCAATCATGCGGAAATAAACAAATGGCGCCGTAAAGAGGCGCTGCTTATAACAAAAGAACGCCGCCCCGACATGTATGAAAAGATAGAACTTGACCGCGACGATCTTAAGGCGCTCGGTCTTTGGGATAAAAAGCATCGCAGAAGGCGCGATGACAAAACAGATTAACTTATCTAATTTTTGTCTATCATTTTGACCAAATGCGACAGTTGACTTGCACAAAAACTTGGATAAAGTTTAGAACTTTTTAACAAATGGTTGACGGTCGCATTTTATGTGGTATAATTATCACTGTAATAACTTCATAAGGAGAATATGTATGGTCGTTAAAGATGTTGTAATAAAGAATCAGGTGGGCTTGCACGCACGCCCCGCAACCTTTTTTATACAGAAAGCCAACGAATATAAGTCCTCTATTTGGGTTGAAAAGGACGAGCGTAAGGTTAACGCCAAAAGTCTTTTGGGCGTTCTTTCTCTCGGAATTGTCGGCGGTGCCACTATTAAGATTATTGTTGACGGCAGCGACGAGCAGGAAGCCCTTAACGGCCTTGTAGAACTTGTGGAATCCGGATTTTCCGACTAATATATCTTAAAAAGCATTGACAAATGTGCCTGACTGATGTATAATGTTTCGGTCAGGCAACATTATGCCTGTTATCCGGGTGTGGCGCAGCTGGTAGCGCGCTTGACTGGGGGTCAAGAGGCCGCAAGTTCAAGTCTTGTCACTCGGA
>CAKSTF010000009.1 GCA_934491515.1 uncultured Eubacteriales bacterium | reverse complement strand
GATGCGAACCGTACGCTCTCCCAGCTGAGCTACACCCCCACGGTTCGGTGTGGACCGAATACTATTTTAACCGTTCCAGTATTTTCTGTCAAGTGTTCTGAAGCGAATTGCTGAAAAAATATTTTCTTTTTGTATCATTTCCTGCCCCGAAAGGTCGGCTATGGTGCGTGCAACCTTCAAAATGCGGTCGTATGCGCGGGCGGAAAGACCGAGTTTATCAAAACTGTTTTTAAGCACTTCTGCCGCGTCACTTGTTAAAACGCAGTATTTTTTAAGCAGCGCGGGGGTAAGTTCCGCGTTGCAGGCGATTCCCGTGCCGCGGTAACGCTGCTGTTGAATCTTTCGTGCACGGTTTACACGGCTTCTTATTTCGGCAGAGGTTTCCGCAGGCGCTTTGTCGCTCAGAGCCGTATAATCAACGGGAGGAACTTCCACATGAAGGTCAAGACGGTCAAGCATAGGGCCGGACACGCGGTTTAAATATCTGCGAACCGAATTGAGCGAGCATATGCACTGCTTTGTGGGATGTCCGTAAAAACCGCACGGGCACGGATTCATCGCCGCGACAAGGGTAAAGCGGCTCGGATACGTCACGCTGCCTGCCACCCTTGATACCGTAACACAGCCGTTTTCAAGCGGTGCGCGCAGTGCTTCCATTGCGTCGCGGTGAAATTCCGGCAGTTCGTCCAAAAACAGAACGCCGCTGTGGGAAAGGGATATTTCGCCGGGTTTGGGTACGGTGCCTCCTCCCGTGAGTCCGGCGGCGGAAATGGTATGATGCGGCGCCCTGAAGGGGCGCTTTTTAATAAGCGGACGGTTTTTGTCAAGAAGTCCCGCTACCGAATATATCTTTGTTGTCTCTATCATTTCTTCTTCGGTCATTTCCGGAAGAATGGTGGGCAGGCGCTTTGCAAGCATACTTTTGCCCGACCCAGGAGGGCCGATAAGCAGCACGTTATGACCGCCTGCCGCCGCTATTTCAAGCGCCTTTTTTGCCGCAGTCTGACCTTTTACTTCACTGAAGTCGAGCGTCTGCGCCGCTGTTTGCGGCGCTTCCGGCAGAGGAACTGCCGGCGCAAGATTTATCCTGCCCGATAAATGGTTTAAAAGTTCGGTTACCGAATTTACGCCGTATGCGGAAATTCCCTTGGCATTCGCCGCTTCGGCAGCGTTGTCCGCAGGGACAAATATGTTTTTAATTCCGTTTTGGGCGGCGGTTATGCACATGGCAAGCACGCCGTTTACAGGTCTTACCGCGCCGTCTAAAGAAACTTCGCCTATAAATACGTCGTCTTCGGGAAAATCTATCTGTTTGGAAGCCTTAAGCACGGCAAGCAATATGGGCAGGTCGTAAGCGGCGCCCTCTTTTTTGCGGTTTGCCGGCGCAAGGTTCACGGTTATTCTGCCCGTAGGAAATTTAAATCCGCAGTTTTTTACCGCCGCGCGCACGCGGTCGCGCGATTCTTTTACCGCGGTGTCGGGGAGTCCGACAACATCAAAGGAAGGCAGACCGCCGGAAACATCTGCCTCAACCTCTATCATATAAGAATCTATACCGAAAATGCCTACGCTTTTAACCATGGAAAACATAGTGCCGCCCCCTGAAATACCGAAAAAGCGAAATTGAAAGAATAACTGTCAGTATACGGTAATTATATCAAAAAAGCGCGATTTTTACAATAATATTTAATCGGTTGTTAACAATTTAATAAAAATATACGGCTATAATAATAAAAAAGGAGGTGTCGACGTGAACTTCAGATACAGACTTGCACGCTTTTTAAGCGGCAGATACGGAATAGATACGCTTTTTTATTTGATATTCGGCGTTGCGGCGGCGCTGTCTTTTTTAAACTGTTTTTTAAGAAATATTTATATCCAGGCGGCGGTTTACGTTCTTGTTGTTTTGGCGTTTTTAAGGGTGATGTCACGCAACATTGCGGCAAGACAGAAAGAAAACCGTCCTTTTGCAAACCTCTCGCAGAAACTTAAACAAAAGCGGGAAACTGCACGTGCACGCAGATCCGATTATGCACACGTATACAGAAAATGTCCGCGGTGCGGCGCAGTATTAAGGCTGCCGCGAAGGGTGGGAAAGCATAAGACCGTATGCCCGAAATGCTCTGCCGAATTTACCGTAAGGGTAAGGAAGTAACATAAAGAAAAGAAGTATAAAAAAACACGCCGTGCCAAATGGTTCGGCGTGTTTTTTATTGTTTTATTTTTTGCCAAGTTCTTTTGCTCTTTTAAAGGTTTTGTCGACGGCGTCGGTAACGGCGTTTTCAAAGCCGTTTTTCTGTAAAGCACAAACGCCCTCGATAGTCGTGCCGGCAGGACTGCACACCGTAACTTTAAGTTCTTCGGGTGTTCCGAGTCCTTCTTTTATCATTTTTGCCGAGCCGATCACCGTCTGCACAGCAAGAGAAAGCGCCGTATCGTAGGTAAGACCGCATTTTACGCCGCCCATCGCAAGGGAATCGATAAACATATAAACAAACGCGGGACCGCTGCCCGAAACGGCTGTCGCCGCGTCTATGAGTTCCTCGGGTAACTGTTTAAGCACGCCCGCTTTTTCCATACATTTGCAAAACGCGTCTGTTGCGGCTTCATCTGCGCCGCGCGCCGTGTAAAGTATCATACCCTCGCCCACAGCCGCCGGAGTGTTGGGCATTATCCTTATAACGGGAAAATCAAATCCCAGATATGAAAGCAGGGTCTTGGTGGAAACGCCTGCCGCCATGGAAACGAGTGTGGCGCCGCTTCTGCCTTTAAGCGTGCTCTTTATTTCTTCGATTACCAAGGGCAGAATCTGCGGTTTTACCGCCAAAAAAATCATATCGCAGCCGGCGGCAATGGTCTTGTTATCGGCAGTGTTTCCGCCGATTTTTTCGGCAAGGGCTGCCGCTTTCTCGCTTAAATGGTCGGCAATAAATATGCGGTTTTGCGTTTTTGCCGCGGCAGAAGCCAGGGCAGAACCCATATTTCCGGCACCTATAAAACCTATTTTCATTATATTACTCCCTTATCTGACCGTTACCGGTTACTACATATTTGTATGTGTTCAGTTCGTTAAGCCCCATAGGTCCTCTCGCGTGGAGTTTTTGTGTGGAAATGCCCATTTCGCAGCCAAGTCCGAACACGCCGCCGTCGGTAAATCTTGTGGAAGCGTTTACATAAACCGCAGCGCTGTCTACAAGGCTTGTAAACTTTCGGGCATTTTCGGGCGTTTTTGTTACAATGGCGTCGCTGTGGTGGGTAGAATGTTTTGCTATATGCTCTATCGCAGCGTCAACGCCGTTTACAACGCCTACCGCCAGAATGTAATCGAGAAATTCGGTATCAAAATCCGCCGCCGTGCCTTCGGGCAGGCCTAAAATTTCCGCTGCCCTTTTATCGGGGCGGAGTTCTATCTTGTGCTTTGCGCCGTCGCCGCAAAGACGTTCCTTTAAAAGAGGTAAAAACTTGTCGGCAACCTTTTCATCCACAAGCAGAACTTCTTCCGAATTGCATACCGAGGGGCGGCTTGCCTTTGCATTTTCAACAATGTTGAGCGCCATATCAAAATCGGCAGAGGCATCAACATACACATGGCATATACCTGTGCCTGTTTCTATGCAGGGAACATCCGCGTTTTCAACGCAGGCGCGTATAAGCCCTGCGCCGCCGCGCGGTATAAGCAGGTCAACAAGACCTTTTGCTTTCATAATTTCCGTGGCGCTCTGCCTTGTGGGATCGTCTACAATATTTATAAAATCTTCGTCAACGCCGGCTTTTTTAAGGCCGGATTTCATTGCCTTTATTATCGCGTGGGAGGTTGCAAACGCCTCCTTACCCGAACGCAGAACGCAGGCATTGCCCGATTTAAGACAAAGCGCCGCCGCGTCGGAAGTAACGTTGGGTCTGCTTTCGTAAATTATCGCCGTAACGCCTAGGGGTACGGATATTTTCTCGATTTTAAGTCCGTCTTTATTTACTTCTCTTGCGAGAACACGGCCTACGGGATCGGGAAGTTCGGCTACCTCGCGTATTCCGTTTGCCATAGAGTTTATTCTTTTTTCGTCAAGCATAAGGCGGTCAAGCATAACGTCGCTTATTTTTCCCGCGGCATTTATGCAGTCGCTTGTGTTGACTTCTATTATTTCTTTTGCGTTTTCAAGTATGGCGTCCGCCATATATAAAAGCGCTTTGTTTTTTGTATCGCTGTCAAGCAAAAGCGCCGATTTTGAGGCTTCTTTCGCTTTTTTCAGTATTTCAAGTGTTGTCATTGCTTTTCTCCTTTGCGGTAAAGCGTGTGCCGATGGGCTTGCCTTCAACAATCCCGTAAATATCATCGGGGCGGTCGCCGTTTGTAATAATCATGGTAACGCCGGCGTCGGTCGCTATTTCGGCGGCGGAAATTTTCGTCTGCATACCGCCGGTACCTCTTCTGGTGCCGGCGTCGCCCGCGCCTTGTTTTATTTCATCCGTTATACAGTCTACAACGTTTATAAGTTTTGCGTCCGCATTTTTACGCGGGTCGCTTGTGTAAAGACCGTCGATATCCGAAAGCAGTATCAGCATATCGGCGCCCACCGTTTTTGCCACTATGGCGCCTAAGGTGTCGTTGTCGCCTATAACTATTTCGTCGGTGCTTATGGTGTCATTTTCGTTTATTATCGGGATAACGCCCAGTTCCATAAGCCTTGAAAGCGAATTACGGAAATTCGCCGCGCGTTTCTCGCAGTTGATATCGTCGCTTGTAACAAGTATCTGTGCTACGGTGTGATTGTACTCGCCGAAAAGTTTATCGTATATGTACATAAGTTCGCACTGGCCCACCGCGGCTGCCGCCTGCTTTGTAGGTATGTCGCTCGGTTTTTCTTTAAGGGACAGTTTTCCCACTCCCATCGCTATCGCGCCGGAGGAAACTATAATAAGTTCGTGACCTGCGTTTTTAAGGTCGCTGAACACGCGGCAGAGGTGTTCTACGCGGAGGATATTATAATGACCCGATTTATGGGTCAGTGTGGAAGTACCGAGTTTTATTACTATGCGCATGAAAAAACACGCCTTTCGAAAAATATATATTATATTAACACAGCAAATCGTTTTATTCAATAAAAAAAGCGTGTAAAAATGGGTAAAATATTACGGGTCGGTATCGCGAAATTGTGCAAAAATGATAATTTTTTGTACAATCAGGGTAAAAAATTGCATTTAAATATTTACGGTGCCGTCCTATAATGGTAACAACGACAAACCGTCGTAAAAAAAGGAGGAAAAAACACGATGAAAAAAATTGTAACCTTACTCTTGGCTTTAGTACTTGTTTTGGGGCTTACTGCTTGCGGCGGTGGCTCGGGCGGCTCGGATAAAGGCGAAGTTTCGGTGTTCTATTACACCTATTCGGATACCTATATTTCCAGCGTTCGCAGCAATATGGACAAGTTCCTTAAGGACGCAGGCATAAAATACCAGAACTACGATGCCAACGGCAACCAGACAACCCAGACAGAGCAGGTAACAACGGCTATTGCCAAGGGCTCTAAAGCGCTTATCGTAAACGTTGTTGATACAGGCTCTAACGACGCGGCTCAGAACATCGTAAACCTTGCAAAAGAAAAAGATATTCCCGTTATCTTCTTCAACCGTTCGGTTGATGAATCCGTAGTTACAAGTTACGAAAAGTGCGTATTTGTAGGTACAGATTATGAGATGGCAGGTCACATGCAGGGCGAAATGATAGGTAAATATCTTGTTGAAAACTTCGGCAAGGTTGACCTTAACGGCGACGGCAAAATCAGCTACGTAATGTTCAAGGGTCAGGAAGGCAACATGGAAGCCATTGCACGTACACAGTACGGCGTTGAAGACGCAGACAAGATCCTCACCGAAAACAGCAGAGAAAAACTTTCTTTCTATGATGCTTCCAACACTGATAAGTATCTTGTTGACCAGGATGGTCAGTGGTCTTCCGCAGCGGCTACCAACTATATGTCCACTATCCTTGCTCAGTACAGCGAGGCAAACAAGAACATGGTAGAACTTGTTATAGCCAACAACGATGAAATGGCACTCGGCGCTATATCCGCACTTCAGGCGGCAGGCTACAACAAAGAGGGCGCAACCGAAAAGGTTATCCCCGTATTCGGCGTAGACGCTACCGAGGCTGCTCAGGCGGCTATCAAGAACGGAACGATGGTAGGCTCCATCAAACAGGACGCTGAAGGTATGGCAAAGGTTATAACCACTATCGCAGGCAACTTCCTTGACGGTAAGGATGTATTCAGCGACGTTAATTCCGACGACGTAGTAGGCAAGTGGAGAGTTAATATCCCCTATGCTACCTATACGGGCAAATAATCGGAATAAACTTAAAATCAAGCAGGGGGCGGCGTTTACCGCCCCCTGCACAAGGCAATCGGAACAGGCGGAGGTTTAATTATGACGAATAATGCGGCTTTGGAAAATAACCGCGGAAACTCCGGGGCGCCCGTTCTTCTGCGTATGGAAAATATCGAAAAGTCCTTTCCGGGCGTAAAAGCGCTCGATAAGGTAAACCTTACGGTAAAAGCAGGAACGGTGCACGCTCTTATGGGTGAAAACGGCGCCGGAAAATCAACGCTTATGAAATGTCTTTTCGGCGTTTACAATAAAGACAGCGGCAATATATATCTTGAAGGGCGCGAAGTGAATTTTAAAAATTCCAAGGAAGCCCTTGAAAACGGTGTTGCGATGGTGCATCAGGAACTCAACCAGGCGCTTAAACGCAACGTTATGGATAATATGTG
This sequence comes from uncultured Eubacteriales bacterium, assembly GCA_934491515.1. Taxonomy (GTDB): domain Bacteria; phylum Bacillota; class Clostridia; order Oscillospirales; family Acutalibacteraceae; genus UBA737. The sequence goes on along the minus strand of CAKSTF010000009.1, from coordinate 55,908 downwards.
GCTGGGCAGATTTCCCACCGTGGCTAAGGGAGTGCCCATCACCAGCGAAAAGAAAATGTATAAAGCCACGAAAGAGATTTTCGATAAATTGGAAATAAACGTAAACCCCAAAACGGTCATGAGCAAAATGCCCGTTTCGCAAAGGCAGATGGTGGAGATAGCCAAAGCAGTCTCCTATAATTCAAAGGTGATCGTGTTTGACGAACCCACGTCCTCCCTTACCGAGGAGGAGGTTGAACACCTTTTCAAAATTATCAATATGCTGCGCGATCAGGGGTGCGGTATAATTTATATATCACACAAAATGAACGAGATTCTGCGTATTTCCGATGAGGTTACCATTATGCGCGACGGCAAATGGATAGCCACACGGGAAGCGAAAGATCTTACCACGGACGAGATAATCAAACTTATGGTAGGCCGTGAACTTACCAACATATATCCGCCCAAAACCAACAAGGTAGGCGACGTGCTTTTGGAGATCGATAATCTTTCGGCTATGTATTCAAAACTTACGGACGTTTCCTTTAAGGCAAGAAAGGGCGAGATAATCGGCGTTGCCGGTCTTGACGGTTCGGGCAGAAGCGAATTGCTTGAGAATATTTTCGGCATTTGCACCCGTAAAAGCGGCGAGATAAAATTAAACGGCAAGCGGGTAAAGAACCGCAATTCGCGCGAATCCATCAAAAACGGCTTTTCGCTGCTTACGGAGGAACGCCGCGCGACCGGAATCTTCGGAATACTTAATATCCGTGAAAACACGACCATAGCAAGCCTTGATAAGTGCCGCAAAGGGCCGTTTATAAGCAAGGAAAAGCAGAAAAAGAACACCGATTGGTGTATAAGCGCCATGAGTGTTAAAACGCCCAATCAGGAAACCAAGATTCGTTCGCTTTCGGGCGGCAATCAGCAAAAGGTAATTTTAGGGCGTTGGCTGCTTACCGATCCTACGGTACTGCTTCTTGACGAACCTACAAGGGGTATCGACGTAGGCGCCAAGTATGAAATTTACCAGCTTATAATCGACCTTGCGGAAAAGGGCAAGACCGTTATTATGGTATCTTCGGAAATGCCGGAACTTCTGGGCGTTTGCGACAGAATACTTGTAATGTCGGGCGGTCGCCTTGCAGGCGAAGTTGACGCCGCAACCACTTCTCAGGAAGAAATTATGACGCTTGCGGCAAAATATGTTTAAACGGAGGAATGAATAAATGTCTGCTGAAGTTTTAAAGAAAAGAAGTCGCTTCGGCGCATGGAGGGACAAGTTTTCAAACGCCTCCGGCCCCGACAAGCGCAGAATGATAAGCGATATCATTTTTAACAACGCAATGTACATTATTATCGCAGCGGCGATAATCTATATAGCGATTCGCGTACCTGCGTTTGTTTCAACATCATCCATTGTAAATATTATTTCACTTACCGCGGCAAAACTTCCGATAGCGCTCGGAATCGGCGGTGCGATAGTGCTTACCGGTACGGATATATCCGCCGGCCGCTGCGTTGGTCTTACCGCGTGTATCGCAGCGTCGCTTTTGCAGAAAACAGATTATGCAAAAAAACTTTTCCCGAATATCGGCGTAACTCCGCTGTGGCTTGTGCTTCTTGCCGTTATAGCGGTAGGCGCGCTTATCGGTTTTGTTAACGGTTTCTTTGTTGCAAAGTTCAAACTGCATCCGTTTATAGTTACCCTTTCTACGCAGCTTATCGTGTTCGGCGTAGTGCTTATGTACCTGATGATGGGAAGCAATAACGGTCAGACCCTTTCGGGACTTGACTCTTCCTACACGGAATTCATACGCGGAACTCTCTTTAAGATAGGCAACGTGGCGGTTCCGAAATATGTGTTGTATTCCGTGATACTTACGGTTATAATGTGGGTAATATGGAATAAGACGAAGTTCGGCAAAAATATGTTTGCAGTCGGCTCTAACGAAGAAGCGGCAAATGTATCGGGCGTTAACGTGTTTATGACTATAGTGCTCGTTTTCGTACTTGCCGGCGCAATGTACGGTATTACGGGCTTTATAGAGGGCGCACGTATCGCCTCCTGCTCGGCAAATACCGGTCTTAACTACGAGTCCGACGCCATAGCAGCGTGCGTTATCGGCGGCGTATCGTTTGTAGGCGGTACCGGTAAAATAAGCGGTATCGTTATAGGCGTGTTCCTGCTTCAGATAATATTCGTAGGTCTTAACTTCCTTTCGGTAGACGCAAATATGCTCTACATCATAAAGGGTCTTATAATACTCGTTGCCTGCGCTATTGATATGAGAAAGTATCTTGCGCGCAAGTAACCTCTTCCAAAGGTGACAAAATGTCGGAAAACGAAAATGTGAGAATTGCAAACGGCAAGAAAAACGGCGGACTTTACGCCAAGGTAAAAATGTCCGTTAAAACCGCCAATATCATGGTAACCGTGCTGGCGGTACTGCTTGTGGCAGTAACCGTTATAATAGTTAAAAATGCCGGATTTACGGTTAAATTCGATACAGACGGCGGTTCCCGCATAGAAAGCGTAAAACTTAATCATTCGGATACCGTAAAGAGCACCGAAACCCCCGTAAAAGAGGGATATCGGTTTGCAGGATGGTATAAGGATGAGGCATGTACCGAAAAATGGGAAGAAAATGAACCCGTTACCGGCAGTATGACGCTTTACGCCAAGTGGGAAAAGGTCACCTGAACTGATTTTGACAATCTCTTTTTTAAATAACCTCCCCTCTTTAGGTCGGTCGGGAAAGCATGCCGCAATGCTTTCCCGACTGACCTTTTTATTGCGTTTATCCGCGTGCCGTGATAAAATAATACAGTAAATCATTCCGGCGGACAGGAAAACACATAACGTCCGCCAGATATTCTTATCCGGAGGAATTTTTATGAAGTACAGCGTTTTGGTAGTAGACGACGAGCCGGAACTTCGGCACGCGCTTGTCGAGCGTGTGGACTGGGAGTCCGCCGGATTTGAAGTTGTGGGCGAAGCGGAAAACGGTGTAGAGGCGATAGAACTTACCGAAACGCTTGAACCCGACCTTATAATAACGGATATTAAAATGCCGATGATATCAGGGCTTGAACTTGCCAAAACCGTGCGCGAACTGCGGCCTGCCACCCAGATAGTTATTTTAAGCGGATATGACAGTTTTGAATATGCCCGCACCGCCATTGACTACAACATAATAAGTTATCTTTTAAAACCTATTTCATCGGCGGAAATGTCGGAAGAACTTTTTGAAATTCACCGCCGTATGGATGAAAAGGTAGGCGGAGTGGTAACTCCGGCGAACAACGACCTGAGTATCAGGCTTAAAAGGGCGGAAACGGAAAAATTCCTTTTGCCGCTTATGCTCGGCGGTAACGAGGACCGTTCCGATGAAGAGACGCTTAAAAGGGAAGCAAGGGAACTTGGAATAATCGGAAAAACCGATGAAAGACCGCGTTTTTGCGTTTTGATTTCAAAATTTAGGGATGCCGAAAAAAGATCCTGTACCTCGGAAAAGCATGCGGAGTTTACCGAAAACGTTATTATGAAGTATTTCCCGTGCAGAACATTTATTGTTTACGGCAGGGCGGTAACGCTGGCGGTGCTGCCCGAAAGCGGCGAACTTTCAAACCTTCTTGAACTGCCGCTTAAGGAAACGGTGCAAACCGCAAAAAGACTGCTCAATCAGGGCTGCACAATAGGTGTAAGCCGTGAATTTTTCGAACTTTCGGCCTGTTCGGACGCATATTTTCAGGCGGTCACCGCACGGCGCTACACTTCGGACGGCGCAGGCGAAGTGCGTTTTATAAACGACCAGGAACATGACGAACAGTTTGAATTTGACCGCGCCGAAAAAACGGCGGCAAATCTTGAACAGCTCCTTAAAGTGGGAAATGCTCAGGAACTTGACGATTTTATAAACGGTATATACGAACAGAACACGCCGGAAAACGCAAATCTGCTTGTTATGCAGATAATAACTACCGTTTACCGCGTAGTAAGCGCCGTAAGTGAAAAAGGCGGACTTATGAAACTTGTTTCGGAAAACCCGATGTTTTCAAGAATAACCTCCCACGGAAGCGAAGCGGCAATAAAATCCGAAGTGTTCAAACTGTGCTCAAGCGCAAAATCCATAATTGAAAATTCCCAGAAACGCGACAGCGAAGTGCTGTGCGACCGTGTTATAGAAATAATAAACGAGGACTACGGAGATGAAAAACTTTCCCTTACCGGCGTGAGCAACCGCCTTGCGGTAAGCCCTAATTATTTAAGCGCGCTTATAAAGAAGGTAAAGAAAAAGAACTTTATAACCCTGCTTACCGAAAAGCGTATGCAGGCGGCTTACGATATGATAACCTGTTCAAATATGAAAATGCTCCAGATATCCGAAATGTGCGGATACAGCGATCAGCATTATTTCAGTTACTGTTTCAAAAAGTTTTACGGCGAATCGCCTAACAAGTTAAGGCAATCGAGGACTGAAAGCAATGAAGAATAAACACAGAATATCAATAAGTCTTTTGCTGCTTACGGTAGCGGCAATAGTTGCCGCGTCGGTTGCGGCGGTATCGTGTTCGGCTGCTATCTTTGCCTCTATTTACAGTTCCGCGCTTACCGAAAGCGCGCAAGTTAATGCGGAGCGCACCGTAAAACAGGCGGCGATTTCGGTTGATAATACCATCCGTTCCATGCGTTCGCAGTTAAACGGTATTTCCGCATTGCTTAAAGATGTTTCAAACGATGCTGAAACAGCGGAAAAAATAGGCGCACTTGCCGGAGTGAAAAAAGATATAATTGCCGTAACGGTGTACGGCACGGGCGGCGAAATTATCATGAGTGTCGGCGGCGGCAGAACCCTTAAAAGCCGGATATATAAAGACCTGTCTTTTGATAAGGAACTGTTTGACTCTGCACCCGAATTTTCAATATCTCGGCCGCATGTTCAAACCGTTTTTGACGGGAGTTACCCCTGGGTGGTGACAGCCGCCGTAAAACCCGAACGTCCTGTTCTCGGGAACGGTGTGTATATCGCTGTGGATTTCAGTTTCAGCGGAATTTCGGACTATATCGACAAGGTGGGCGTGGGCCAGCGCGGATACTGTTATATAACCGATGTTTACGGAAAGATCATATATCATCCGCAGCAGCAGGTGCTTTTTTCGGGTCTTAAACCCGAAAACGGAGAAAACGGCGGCCGGCTTTCCACCGGAACGTATACCGAAAAGGGCAAAATAACCTCGGTAAGCCCCTCGTCGGACGGAAGATGGAAAATAATAGGCGTAAGTTATACCGATGAACTTGAACGCGAAAAAACAGCACAGATACTTTTCAGCATAACGGCGGCGTTTTTCTGCTGCGCGGCAGTATCGTCGGTGCTGATAATCGTTTATCAGAAAACGTTCAACCGTCCCGTAAAGGAACTTATAAAGGCGATGAAAGCCTTTGAAACGCAGGCGGACAGTTTTGTGTATTTGCCGAAGCGCGGCGCGGTTACCGAACTTACCGAACTTAACTTTTCGTTTGCGCATATGACGCGAAAAATAAAAAATCTTATGGAAAGGGTCCGCAAAGAGGAAACCGAACTGCGCAAGACCGAACTTAAGGCCCTGCAGGCACAGATAAATCCGCATTTTCTTTATAACACGCTCGATTCCATACAGTGGATGTGCGAACAGGGGAAAACGCAGGATGCGGCGTCTATGGTGAGCGCTCTGGCAAGGCTGTTCAGAATAAGCATAAGCCGCGGACGGGAACTTATTCCCATAAAGGATGAACTGCAGCATGCGAAAAGTTATCTTATAATACAAAGTTATCGTTACAAAAACCAGTTCACCTACACGTTTGACGCAGACGAAAAACTAAGCGGTTACCTTTGCAACAAAATAACCGTTCAGCCGCTTATCGAGAATGCGATATACCACGGCATAGACCGTATGGTGGACGAGGGCAAAATAAGCGTTTCCGTTTTTGAAGCGCCCGATTGCCGCGACGATATACTTATAACCGTTTCGGATAACGGCGTGGGAATGACAGCCGAACAGTGTAAAAAGATTCTTGAAAAAGGAAGAAGCGATTCAAGCGGCATAGGCGTTAAGAACGTAAACGACCGCCTGAAGATTTATTTCGGAGAAAAATACGGAATAACCGTTGAAAGCGAACTTGATGTGGGAACCACCGTTACGGTAAGAATCCCCAAGATTGAAAAGGAGGCGGAAGAATGAAACTTAAAAAGACAGTTGCCCTGATTTTGTGCGCTGCGCTTTTCGCCTGTCTTTGCGGATGCGGCGAAAACGATGCCGCAACGGCAAAAAGATATGTTGCCGTAATAGTGAAATCCGTAAGTTCCGATTTTTTCCGCAATATGAAAAACGGCGTAGATACCGCCGCTACCGAATATAACGTAAAGGTCACCTTTGAAGGCCCCGAAAGCGAAGAAGATTATGAATCGCAGAACAGGATGATAGAAAACGCGGTAAATAACGGCGCGGACGCGATAGTGCTTTCGGCGATAGATTATGAAAAATCCAATGCCGCGATAGAGAGCGCCGTAAAAAAAGGCGTTAAGGTGATAACCGTTGACAGCGGTGTTTCAAGCGACCTTGTAAGTTTGTTTATAGGAACCGACAGCGCCGAGGCAGGACGCACCGCAGGGCGCGCGGTTCAGGATGTTTTTTCAAACGGAAACGGTGAAAAAATACGTATAGGTCTTATAACCTATACCGAGGATACGGATAACGGAAAACGTCGTGTAGATGGCTTTAAAGAGGCGATATCCGCCGCAAAAAATGCGGAAATAGTTACCGAAAAAGTTGCCCCCAGCACGACAGACGGCGCAAAAGCCGCGGCGATTTCCGTTATAGAGGAGTATCCGCAGGTCAATGTGCTTGTCGGGTTCAACGAGTGGATGACTTTGGGCGTGGGCGAAGCGATACGCAATACCGATTCGGCAAAAAGGATCAAAGGAATAGGGTTTGATACGAATATTGTTTCCGTGGGTATGCTTGAAACCGGAGAAATGAGCGTTCTTATCGCGCAAAATCCGTTTGCGATGGGCTATCTGGGCGTTAAAAATGCGGACGATATTTTAAGCGGCGACAATCCGCCCGCCACCCCGGTTTATACCGCCGTTACCGCCGTTACAAGGGAAAATATGTTTGACGAAGATATCCAGAAAATACTTTTCAGGTTTAAATAAACAGGTAAGAAATAACGGACGGCATTTTTAAATGCCGTCCGTTATTTTGTATAAATTTTTTGTTTAAAAACCTTATGGGTCAAGTCCGTCGTTTACAATATCGTCCGTGTTTGAAGACTCATCGGGCGCGGTATTTTTCTTTTGCGGTTCCTCTTTGAAAGGAACATATTTTACCTTGCGCTTTCCCGGTTTTCTTACGTTCATTAAAATTACCATTATAAGGAATATAAGCACCGCAGCGCCGATTATTACGTATACCACCTTAATATAGGGGGAAGTGAAGAAGTTTTTAACGCTTCTTATAGCCGAAAGGAAGAAACTTTTTTCAATATTTTCGTGCGACACAAGATTTACCGTTCCGATAACGTTTTCGGCGTATATTATATCGGCGGTCGCTATTACCTGTCCTTTTTTAACGGGTGCGTCTATCTTCTGCCCTTTTTTAACGTTCGGCTTTATTATAATGGTGGATTCGTCGGCATCATCCGGCAAAACGGAAACGAACCCGTTTTCAACGTAAAGCGAAACATAGTCGGTTTTGCTTGAAAGTTCAATCGGCATTTCATAAACGGGATTTTTGCTGTCGGCAACCTGCTTGAAAGAAAAGTTGTTGAACGCCCAGCGGTAAAGATTGCGGCTGTCGATAAACTCGTAACGGCGGTCGTTCGATACAGTGCAGCCGAAAAGCACGCACATATAATTGTATCCGTTGTAAGAAGCGGTGCTTACAAGACAGCGGCCCGCCTCGTCCGTGTAACCCGTTTTAACGCCCTTGGCGTAAACGTAGTAATAGTCGGTGGTGTTGTCTATAAGAAAATTCGTTGTGGAAAGGGTGCGCTCGCCCGACATATTTGTGGCAGGCACCGTGTAGCGTGAAGATTCGCATATTTTTTTGAATGTGGGATTTTTAAGCGCGTAAACGGCAAGTTTGTAGGTATCCTCCGCAGTGGTGTAGTTCTGTTCGTCGTGAAGCCCTACGGGATTCTGGTAATGCGTTCCTTTAAGACCCAGTTCTTTCGCTTTGTCGTTCATCATCTTTACAAAGTTTTCAACCGTGTCGCCGTAGGTAAGCGCCGCAAGATAGGCGCAGTCGCCGGCACTCGACATAAGAACATAGTAAGCAAGGTCTATCTGCCGTATCTGCTCGCCCACCTGAAGATTTGATACCGAACTGTCGGTTCCCGTTATAAGAGGGTCTACCGCGTCGGTCATGGTAACGGCGGCGTCGGGATTGAAACGGTCGCTTTCAAGCATTATAACAAGCGTCATTATTTTGGTAACGGAGGCCGGAAAAACCCGCTTGTTCTCATTCTTTTTGTACATTACTTCGCCCGTGTCAAGCGAAACAAGCAAAGCGCTTTTGGCGTCTACTTCAAAACCCGTGGGGGTGTATGCCGCGGCGGCTGAAGTAATGCCTATTACCGTAATAATTGATAATAATATGCAAACTGTCTTTTTAAGCATGGAAATCTTCCTTTTGGTATGTTATAATGAAAACACTGTAAGCATTATACAGTAATTGTTGACAAAATAAAAGAGTTAAAATAAAATCGTTTTTAAAGAGGTGATATTTACGGTATATGTAACGGGCGATATGCACGGCTGCCTTGAACGGCTTTACGACAGGGAATTCCGCAAACTTAAAAAGGGCGACACCCTTATAGTCTGCGGCGATTTCGGTTATATATTCGACGGGGGCGAGACCGAGCGTAAGGTCATTGAATTTTTCGCCAACCGTAAATTTGTGACAGCCTTTGTAGAGGGAACTCACGATAATATGGACAGGATACTTCGCTGCCGCACGACCTTCTGGAAAGGCGGAAGGGTGAACCGAATAAAGGGAAATCTTCTTCACCTTATGCGCGGTCAGATATTTACGATAGAAGGCAACACCTTCTTCACCTTCGGCGGCGGAGAAAGTATAGATAAGGATATGCGCGTAGCTACCGGCAGATGGTGGCGCGAGGAAGAGCCAACCCCTGCCGAAATGGCGGAAGGCGTGAATACGCTGAGCGAGGCCGGATGCCGTGTGGATTATATTATAACCCACGAACCGCCGTCGCTTGTAAAAAGCGCGGTGCTTATGCGCCAGGGTATGCCCGACCGCGTTAATAAACTTAACGGTTATCTTGAGGAAATAGGCAGGTCCTGCACGTTCAAACATTGGTATTTCGGTTCACTGCATGAGGACAGGGTAATAACCCAGTACCATACCTGCGTGTTCAAAAAACTTGTTGCCGTGCCGCCAAAGGCGGCGGACGCTTGAAAAATGCGGATAAATGTGGTAAAATAACAAAATGCACTGATATACTTTTGTATACGGAGGTACTTAATTTTGAATATAAACGATATTTGTCCCGGTTGTATGGGTATCAATGAAGGCGGAGGTGTATGCGCCGTATGCGGTTACGATTCCGCAAAGCAGAACGCTGCCGATAAACTGCCGACAAGGTACATACTTTCAAAAAGATACGTTATCGGCAGGGTAATTTCCTGCTCATGCGAAAGCGTTATTTACATAGCGCTTGACACAAGCACGGGGAAAACGGTAAATATAAAAGAATATTTCCCCGAGGGCATTTCGCACCGCGGCACGGCTTATGGGGTAATGCCGGCGGAAGGCAGGGAATATGTCTTTAACGACGGACTTTTAAGTTTTATGGAACTTAACCGCAAACTGATCGGTGAAGGGCTTCCGGCGCTTCCCGAAACGTATGCCGTGTTTGAAGAAAACGGCACGGCGTATTCGGTTACCGATGCGGTAACGGGTATTTCGCTTAAAGATTTTCTTGCCAAAAACGGCGGTAGTCTTAAATGGGAGCAGGCGCGACCCTTATTCCTGCCGCTTATAGACACCGTAAACGAACTAAATAAAGCAGGCATAATACACGGCGGAATATCGCCCGAAAGCGTTTTTGTAGGCCGCGACGGCAGGGTGAGAATCCGCGATATATTTATAAGCCGCGCAAGAAGGGCGGACAGGGAAATGACCGCCCAGATATACAGCGGATATGCCGCTGTCGAACAGTATAAAAGCGAACTCGGCGAACTCGGTTCCTATACCGATGTTTACGGCATAAGCGCCACCCTTTACAGGGTGCTTATCGGTGCTGTGCCGGAAGACGCGGTAACAAGGCTTGAAAGCGGCGCTTCGCTTACGATACCGGCTCGTTTTGCGGACGAACTGCCGCGCCAGGTTCTTGTTGCCATGGCAAACGGCCTTAAGGTTCTGCCGGCAAGCCGCACCGAAACGGTGGAAAAATTCAGGGACGAACTGGTTTACGGCGAAACGCGGGAAAACACAAAGCGCGAAGAAAACCGCCGCAGGGACGGAAACAAAGAAACTGCCAGAACGGCGGAACGCGAAAAGCCCGAAAAGGACGCTTCCGAAAAGGGAAACCTTAAAGTGTGGCTTATAACCGCAGGCTCTACAATAGCGGTTTTTGCCGCAGTTGCCGCCATAATTCTTTTTACTCCTCTTAAAGCAAAACTTTTCGGGTCGGATGTTTCTTCCGAACCGAGTTCCTCGGAAAGTTCCATTCCCAGTCAGGCGTCTATCGGTGATTATGATTCAAGTCTTGTTGATTCAAAGGTTACATACGCCGTGCCCGACGTGCGCGGTATGACCTTTGCGCAGGTGACCGCAAACACGGAATTTTCGCGTTTTAAATTCACGGTAAGCGGCAAAAATTATTCCGACAGTTACCAGAAAGGTCAGATAATTTCACAGTCCGTAAATCCGGATAAGCAGGTCGAAAGCGGCACACAGATATCGGTAGTTATAAGTCTTGGTGCGGAAAAGTTTACCATGCCCAGCCTTTTGGGCCTTTCCGAACTTGAGGCGAAGGTGGAACTTATGCGCCGCGGAATACTTTACGATAATATCGAAGTAGTGGAAAAATACGATACCGATAAAAATCCCGGCGTTGTAATAGAACAGTCGCCCGCTTACGGCGAAACCATTACCGAAGAATCCAAGGTCAGGATATATGTAAACTCTTACGACGGCACGCGCGGCGGTCAGTAAGAAAAGAAAATGCAAAAAAACACTTGTATTTTTATATATTTGTGTTATAATAGCAACGTAAGTATTGTAACAGAAAGGTGAGTGGGTCTTCCCACTCACTTTTGTTTTGGAGGTTTTAACATGCCCGGTACGGCGGAAAAGGTGTTTTTGCTTGTAAAAGAAACGGTGGAAAAATGCGGCGTGGATCTTTGGGACGTTCGCTTTTTAAAAGAGGGCGCTTCCTACTATCTGAGAGTATTTATTGATAAAGACGAGGGGATTTCGATTGACGACTGCACCCGTGTTTCCCACGCGATAGACCCTGTTATCGACGCGGCGGACCCGATAGACGTTCCGTATTATCTTGAAGTTTGCTCTCCCGGGATAGAGCGCGAACTTACGCGGGAGGAACATTTTTTAAAAAGCAAGGGTAAAACCGTGAATATAAAACTTTACAAAGCGCTTAACGGCACAAAGCAGATCACGGGCGTTTTAAAGGACTATAACGGCGGCCCCGTTGTGGAAACGGACGACGGCACCGTTTTGAATCTTTCAAAGGGCGACTTTTCAAAAGCGGTCGCTTTGGAAGAAATATAATGTTTATTATCATAATTTGAAAATAATCGGAGGAATCGGAAAAATGGCAAGCAGAAAGAAAGTACAGAAGGATACGCTGGATAAAGCAGGCTTTTTTGAAGCACTGGCTTCTATGGAGGCGGAACGCGGTATACCGAAGGAGTTTATCGCGGAAAAGATTGCGGAAGCGATAACGGTGGCTGCCCGCAAAGACTACGGCGGCAACGATATAGTTACCTGCAAAATAGACCCCGAAAAGGAAATTTTTGAAATTTACGCAAGGAAAGAGGTTGTAGACGAGGTTACCGATCCCTACACCCAGATTTCCAAAGAGGACGCTGAGAAGATAGACGCCGCAGCGGCGGAACAGGGCTTTGTAAACATCCCTATCGAGCCTAAGAAGTTCGGCAGGGTCGTAGCGCAGAATTCCAAAAACAATTTCCGTCAGGGCGTACGTGAGGCGGAAAAGGGACAGATACTTGCAGAGTTCCAAAGCCATAACCGCGAACTTATAACCGCAGTGGTTGAAAGAATCGATCCGCGCACGGGAAATGCGGTGCTTACAATAGGTCATAACGAGGCAACCCTCCCGAAACTTGAACAGATACCCGATGAGGAACTCTTTGAGGGCGATCACATAAAGGTGTATATAGTTGACGTTAAGGAAACCGAACGCGGACCGCGCATTATGCTTTCCCGTACGCATCCGGGTCTTGTAAAACGCCTTTTTGAAACCGAAGTTCCCGAAATATTCGACGGCACAATTGAAATCAAGGCAATCTCCCGTCAGGCAGGTTCCAGAACCAAGATAGCGGTTTATTCCGAAAATCCGGAAATAGACGCAATAGGCGCCTGCATAGGACCCAAGGGTGCGCGCGTTAACAAGATAGTTGGGGAACTTGCCGGCGAAAAGATAGATATAGTTAAATACAGCGATGATCCCGTTGCCTTTATAAGCGAAGCGCTTTCTCCCGCAAAGGTAGTATCGGTGAAAATAGAAAGCGAAGAGCCTAAAGTATGCAAAGTTAGCGTTCCGGAATCGCAGCTTTCTCTTGCAATAGGCAATAAGGGTCAGAATGTGCGTCTTGCGGCACGGCTTACCGGCTGGAAAATAGACATTCATCCCGAAAGCGGATTTTTCGGAGAATAAGATTACAAAGGGGCGTTTTGTTTGAAAGGGCCTAAAAAGATACCGCTGCGTATGTGCGTAGCCTGCAGGGAAATGAAACCGAAGGAAGAACTTATGCGCGCGGTTTACACAAAGGACGGCTGCCTGCTTCTTGATAAGGGCGGCAAAACAGGCGGCAGGGGCGCATATATCTGTAAAAATGCCGCGTGCGTTGAAAAAGCACGAAAAGCAGGCGCGTTGGAAAGGGCTTTCGGCGTAAAAATCGACGACGATTTTTATGCGCTGCTTTCCGCGGAGGCTGCAAAATGAGCGCAAAACAGTTAACGCTTTTAGGATTTGCCGCAAAAGCGGGCAAACTTTCATTCGGATTCAAAGAGGCGGTATCGTCCGCCGAAAAGGGCAGGGCAAAACTTATAATTGCCTGCCGCGACGTGTCCGAAAAAAGCCGCAAGGAAACGGCGTTTTTCTCAAACAAATACAATATACCCCACATAGTCTTTGAAGAGGATATGCAGACCGTATCGTCTGCCGTGGGCAGAAAATGCGGTGTGCTTTCGGTGAACGACCGAAATTTCGCGCAGTCTATATTATCACAGGAGGAAACATAATGGCAGAAACGACCAGAAAGATAAAAATCAGCGAACTTGCAAAGGATTTTCTTTTAAGTTCAAAGGATATAATTGCCGTGATAAAGGATATTACGGGAGAAGAGAAAAAATCGGGCGGTTCCCTTACCGAGGGAGAAGTCGCACTGCTTTTTAACGCCATCACGCTGTCGCACAGCGTAAAAAGTTTTGACGCATATTTTGCTACCGGCGCTGAAGCGCGCGAGGCGGCAAAGAAAAAGCGCCAGGACGAAAAGGATAAAAAACTTGCCGAGCAGATGGCAATATTAGAACAGTTGAAAGCAGCTGCCGCGGCTCAGGAAAAGGCCGAACATAAAGAGGAAGCGGAAAAGCCTGTACAAAAAGCAGAGGCTGCAAAACCCGAAAAGACAAAAATCGAAGAAAATAAACCGGCAGCGGAAACAAAACCGGCGGCTGAAGCAAAGCCCGCCGCGGAAAAGAAACAGGAAAAGGAAGTTTACACGGGTCCGTTGGTGGCGCCGCCTAAAAAGGAAAAGAAACCGGGTGCCGCACCGAACAGGGGTCCTGCTCAGCTTAAACACGTTGATACCAGAACCTCTAACATAAATATCGATAAATATAACGAAAAGTACGAAAATATCGCACCCGCAAACACCATGCGCGATAATTTTACGCGCAAGCAGAAGATAAAACAGCGCTCGCAGGATTACAGAAGACCGCAGGGTGCCAAGCGCGAGACCGAAGCGGACAAAATGCGCCGTATTCAGTTAGAACGCATTAAAAAGATCCCGATTACCGTAACCGTGGGCGAGGAAACCACCGTAGGCGAACTTGCTGCGGCGCTTAAAAAGACGGCAGCTGAGGTAATAAAGGAACTTATGAAACTCGGAATGATGGCTACCGTAAATCAGGTGATAGATTACGATACCGCCGAGATAGTCGTTACAGAAATGGGCGCAAAGATTCAGAAGCAGGTTGTAGTTACCATAGAAGAAAAAATTATGGACACCGAAGAGGACAACACCGCAGATCTTAAACCGCGCAGCCCCGTAGTTGTCGTTATGGGTCACGTTGACCACGGTAAGACCTCCCTGCTTGACGCGATAAGGAATACCGCAGTTACCGATACGGAAGCGGGCGGAATCACCCAGCACATAGGCGCGTACCGCGTAAAGTGCAACGGAGAGGACATTACTTTTCTTGACACCCCCGGACACGCGGCGTTTACAGCAATGCGTCAGCGCGGCGCCATGGCCACCGATATCGCAATACTTGTTGTTGCCGCGGACGACGGCATTATGCCCCAGACCATTGAGGCGATAAACCACGCCAAGGCGGCAAAGGTGCAGATAATAGTTGCCATAAACAAGATGGATAAACCCGACGCGAACCCCGACAGAATAATGCAGCAGTTAACGGAACATTCGCTTGTTCCCGAAGCATGGGGCGGCGATATAATCTGCGTTCCGGTATCGGCAAAAACGCATGACGGCATTGATAAACTGCTTGAAAACGTGTTGCTTGTTGCGGAAATGCTTGAACTTAAAGCGAATCCCGACCGTAAGGCAAAGGGTGTTGTTATCGAGGCACGCCTTGATAAGGGCAGAGGTCCTGTTGCAACCCTTCTTGTTCAGAACGGCACGCTTAAAACGGGCGATATAATCGTTGCCGGCACCACCGTAGGCCGTGTTCGTATGATGACCGATGAAAACGGCAAGCAGGTTAAAACGGCAGGGCCTTCCGTTCCTGTCGAGATTACGGGTCTTACCGAAACACCCGCCGCAGGCGACGGATTCGACGCCGTTTCCGATGAACGCCTTGCAAGGGAACTTGTAGAACAGCGTAAGGAAAAAATCAAGAACGAAATATTTGCTTCCAAACAGAAGGTTACGCTTGACAATCTGTTTGAGAATTTGAGCGAGGGCGACCTTAAGGAACTTAATATTGTTGTAAAAGCCGACGTTCAGGGCAGCGTTGAGGCCGTTAAGGACAGTCTTTTGAAACTTTCAAACGACGAAGTGCGCGTTAACGTTATCCACGGCGGCGTGGGCGCTGTAAACGAATCCGACGTTATGCTTGCCGGAACTTCGGGCGCCATTATAGTAGGATTTAACGTAAGACCCGACTCCGTTGCCAAAGCGGCGGCGGAACGCGACGGCGTTGATATCCGCACATACAGGGTAATTTACGACTGTATCGAAGAAATTGAAGCAGCGATGAAGGGTATGCTGGCACCTAAATTCCGTGAGAATATTCTTGGTACCGTACAGGTTAGAAACACTTATAAGATATCAAGCGTCGGAACCATTGCCGGTTGTTATGTTACCGACGGTAAGGTTACGCGCGCATGTAAGATACGTGTTGTACGCGACGGCGTAGTTGTGGCAGAGGACGAAATAGCCTCCCTGCGCAGATTCAAGGACGACGTAAAGGAAGTTGCACAGGGCTACGAATGCGGTATCGGACTTGAAAAGTTTTCCGATATCAAGGAAGGCGACGAATTTGAAGCCTACGTTATGGAGGAGTACAGAGAGTAATGCCCGGATATAAAATAAACCGCGTGACCTCTGATATACGGCTTTGCCTTTCCGAACTGTTAAGGGAGGTAAAGGACCCCAGGGTCAGCAAACTTTTAAGTATCGTTAAACTTGATGTTTCGGGTGATATGTCATACGCTACCGTGTATGTAAGCGCGATCGAGGGCAGCGAAAAAACAGCGGAATCCGTAAAGGCGCTTAACAAAAGCGCCGCGGGTTATCTTCGCCGCGAAATAGGGCAGCGTATGAAACTTCGCAAGGTTCCGGAACTTAAATTTGTGGCGGATGATTCAATAGAAACAAGCGCAAGGATTTCCGAAATAATCGAGTCTTTTGATAAGTAGTGCAAAACAGCGCGGCAGGTTTGTAAACCGCCGCATTAAGGAGGTCAGTCTATGTCTGAAGTTCAATCAAACGCATGCACCGTGCTGTCGCTTCGCAAAACAGCGCGTATGCTTAAGCGCAGGAATAATTTTATTATTCTTACCCACGCTTCTCCCGACGGGGACACGCTGGGTTCCGCTTTTGCGCTTTTTTACGCGCTTAAAATGCAGAACAAGCGCGCAGCGGTGCTTTGCCCCGATAAAATACCCGAAAAGTACCGGTATTTTATGAGCAATACCGATATGGTAAGCGATGAGGGCGCCACGATAGTGGCGGTGGATGTTGCGGATAAAAAACTTCTCGGTTCGCTGGAAGAAAGATACGGCGACAGGGTTGAACTTAACATAGATCACCATATTTCAAACACAATGTACGCTAGAAACCTTTATCTTGACGCTTCCGCCTCGGCTGTGTGCGAGATAATGTACGACCTTATACGCCTTATGGGTGTGCCGCTTAACGATATAATAGCCAAAGCGCTGTATACCGGCATTGCAACCGATACCGGCTGCTTTAAATATCAGAACGTTACCGCAAAGACCCACCTTATAGCGGCAGGGCTTTATAAGTACAATATAAAAGCGGACGAAATAAATAAACTGATGTTTGATACAAAGTCAAAACGGCTTTTACTGCTTGAACAGATGGTTTTAAACACTGCCGAATATCATTTTAACGACAGGTGTATGATACTTTGCGTTACAAGCGAAATGCAGAAAAAAACAGGATGTTCGGGTACGGACCTTGAAAGTATGGCTGTTATATCAAGAAGCGTTGAAGGCGTTATATGCGGCGTTACGGTAAAGCAGACGGACGAAAACACCTTTAAGATATCCCTGCGTACATACGCACCGCTTGACGCTTCCGAAATATGCAAACATCTCGGCGGCGGCGGACATAAAGCGGCTGCAGGAGCCACGCTTACCGGTACGCTTGACGAAGTAAAAGCACAGATACTTTCAGTTATAAAAACAGCAATGGAGAAAGCCGATGAAGGGACTGTTACTGCTTAATAAGCCCGGCGGCATAACCTCGTTCGGCGCGGTTGCCGCCGTCAGAAGACTGACGGGTGAACGCCGCGTGGGGCACACGGGTACGCTTGACCCCATGGCAACGGGCGTTCTGCCGATACTTGTAGGCAGGGCAACGGTACTTTCCGATTATCTGCTTTCGGCGGATAAGAAGTATACCGCCGCGGCAAAACTCGGAATCCTTACCGACACGCTCGATATTACGGGCAATGTGCTTGAAGAAAGTGACAAAACGGTTGATAATGCCGCTGTTTTATCGGCGATTGAGAGTTTTAAGGGTAAATATCTTCAAACGCCCCCTATGTTCAGCGCCATAAAAAAGGACGGCGTAAGGCTTTACGATATCGCAAGAAAAGGCGGCACGACCGAAATACCCCCGCGCGAAGTTTGTATTTATGAAATAAACGAAACCGGGGCGCTTAATGAAAACGGTGAATTTGCGTTTTCCGCAACAGTATCAAAGGGCACATATATAAGAAGTCTTGTGCGCGATATCGGTGAAAAACTCGGAACACACGCCACGCTTACAAACCTTGTAAGAACCGAAACCGCAGGATTTCCTTTGGAAAACTGCGTTTCGCTCGATTTGCTTACGGCAGAGAATATAGGCAGGTATATAATGCCTGCGGAAAAGGCCTTACCGCATTTAAAAAGCGTGCATGTTACCGAAAAACAGGGCGTGCGCTTTTATAACGGCGGCGCGCTGTCGTTAGAGCGCGTAAATACAAACGGCGCAGCAGACGGTGAGATTTTAAAAGTATTTTCAAACGCCGGTTTTTTGGGACTCGGTGCCGTAAGCGGCGAAAAGGGATTGCTTACGGTTAAATGTATTGTATAGAGGTGAAAAAATGAAAACGGCAGTGGCGCTCGGTTCTTTTGACGGGCTTCACGCGGGGCACCGCGCTGTAATAGAAAAAACAGTCGGAGTTTATTCCGTGGCGGTAACGTTTGCCGTTCCGCCTAAGTGTACGGCTGCGGGCGAGGGTATGCTTATGACCGTCGCCGATAAAAACGCGGCGCTTAAAAATCTCGGCGTAAACGAAATATGCGAACTTGATTTTGAAAAGGTTAAAAACACCGGACCCGACCGTTTTTTGAAAGAAATAAACGATAAATATTCCCCGGCTTTGATATCCTGCGGATTCAATTACCGCTTCGGAAAAAATGCCGCCGGCGATACCGAATATCTTGCGCGTTTCTGCGCGAAAAACGGGATTGAATTTTATTGTGTTCCGCCCGTAAGTCCCGACGGCGAGGTGATATCCTCAAGCAGGATACGCGCGCTTATAAAAGAGGGCTGCGTTGAACAGGCGAACAGATACCTTTACAAACCTTTCGGCTTTACCGCCGATGTTATACACGGCGACCGCCGCGGCAGAACGATAAATTTTCCCACGGCAAACCAGATGTTGCCGCCCGAACTTTTAAAGCCGCGTTTCGGGGTTTACGAATCTTCCGTTACGTTAGGTGAAAAAACATATAAGGCGGTCACAAACATAGGCATAAGACCGACTTTCAAAGCCGATGCACCCCTAGCCGAAACCTTTATTATAGATTTCGACGGGAGCGTATACGGCAAAAAACTCTCCCTTTCGCTTAAACGTTTTTTAAGGGCAGAAACCAAATTTTCGGGTCTTGAAGAACTTAAAGCGGCAATAAAAAACGATGTATCGGAGGTAACAAAATGAAAAAACGCATAATCTTTTTAACGGCACTGTTGTTGATAACGGCCTGCGCATTTTCAGCCTGCACGCCTTTTGACCCCGAATACGGCACTTCGGTGAAGGACAAGGTTTCATCAAAGGTCTATAGGGATGTAAAGATACCCGAAATCAAGTCGGACGACGAGAAAATGCCCACGTTTTTCGATATCAGCCTGTTTGACGAAGAAAACTATTCCGATATATATTTAGGCAAAAAGTACGAATATAAAATAACCTATGCCGGCAGCGACTTTGAACTGCCTTCTTCGCTTGACGATATGCACGACCTTGGGTGGAAAATGCTTGAAAGCAGCGAATACAATGCCGATGCCCAGATACTTGCCGGCAAATCGGTAAAGATAAATTTTGAAAACGATTATAAAAAACAGATAACCGTGCTGTTTTTTAATTCTTCAAAGAAGTCAACGGAACTTAAAAAATGCGATATAGTAAAACTGATAATACCCGAAAACCTTTATTTAAAGTCCGATTCGGTGTACGGCCAGTTCTTTGTAAACGGAGTCAGCAACGAATCTGCGATTACCGATGTAATAGAGTATTTGGGCACTCCCTCGCACTTTTATGCCGTCAGCGAGAACCAGTATTATCTTGATTATTTTATATCCTCAAAGGATAAACGTTCGGGAATAACGGTTTATATTGACCTTCAAAGCGACTGCGTAACGGCAATTGAAATTTCAATGTATTAAGGAATTTATTATGGATTTTGTTTTTTCTCCGGCAGATATTCTTCTGCCCGAATGCGATATGAAAAAGTGGGCGGTTATCGCCTGCGACCAGTACACCTCAGAGCCGGAGTATTGGGAAAAGGTAAAGGAGTACGCCGGCGGCGCGCCGTCCGCACTGAATCTTATCTTGCCGGAAGTGTACTTAAAGCCCGATAACAGCGCGGCAATAAGCGCGATAAACGGCAAAATGGAGCAGTACCTTGAAAGCGGACTTTTTAAGGAGTATAAAAATGCCCTTGTTTTTGTGGAGCGCACTCAAAGCGACGGCAGGGTAAGGCTTGGCATAGTAGGGAAGATAGACCTTGCCGAGTACGATTACAACCCCCGTACCGACGCCGCGATAAGGGCAACCGAAAAAACGGTTGTGTCAAGAATACCGCCCCGCGTTAAAATACGCGAGGACGCACCTCTTGAACTGCCGCATATAATGCTGCTTTTGGACGACCCTAAGCGCACGGTCACCGAATATGCCGCAAGCCGCAAGGAAAGGTTTGCGCCGCTTTACGATTTTGAACTTATGCTGGGCGGCGGTCATATAAAGGGCAGCCTTATAGACGGCGAAACAGCCGAAGAAATCATATCGGCGCTTAAAAAGATTCAGGCGGAAAACAACGGTTTTCTTTTCAGCGTGGGCGACGGTAACCACTCGCTTGCCACCGCGAAGGAATGTTATAACAAGAACAAAAACGAACTTTCGCGCTATGCCCTGGCAGAAGTGGTAAACCTGCACGATCCGGCACTTGATTTTGAACCGATATACAGAACGGTATCGGGCGTTGACCCTGAAAAACTAATAGCGGATTTTAAGGCTTACTGCGAAGAATACGGCACCGGAGAAAAGCAGGATTTTGCCTGTTATTACGGAAATAGCAAGACGGAAATATCGGTAAATGGAACGGCAAAACTTGCGGTAGGAACGTTACAGGAATTTCTTGACGGATATAAAGAGCAAAGCGCCATGGAAGTGGATTATATCCACGGCGAGGAGTCGCTTATAAAACTTTCCGCCAAAGAAAACACCGTTGGTTTTATCTTTAAGGGGATGGAAAAGCAGGAACTTTTCCCCTCTGTAACGGCGGACGGTTCGCTTCCGCGAAAAACCTTTTCAATGGGACACGCAAACGATAAACGCTTTTATGTGGAAGCAAGAAAAATAAAATAAACAAAAACATCCACTCTTTTAGGGTGGATGTTTTTACATTCTATAAAGTTTGAGGGGCGGCAGCCGTGCTGAGCGCCGTTTTATAATAATTTCCGAAATCCGCCAAAGCGTCGATGATAGGCAGCATCCGGCAGCCGAGGTCCGTAATCCCGTACTCTACTTTAGGCGGAAGTTCTTTGTAATCGTGCCTGTATACAAGGCCATCGGCTATCATTTGCCTTAAACTGTCCGTAAGTACCTTTTGCGATATGCCGTCTAAGTCTTTCTGCAATTCGTTGAATCTCCACGGGCGCGCTTTAAGATTGCGAAGGATAAGTAACTTCCACTTGCCGCCGATAAGGGATACGGCGGTCGCAACCGGACACGCCGGCAATTCCGCTTTTGTTTTCATTTTGTTTTCACCTCTGCCGCCATTATATCACACGTTCCGAAAAAAGTATACAGTTACAAAAAAGTGCGCACTTGTTTTTGAATGTACACCGTGATAAGTTATTTAAGGACAGGACAATTTGATTGTTTTGTAATTCAAGTTCCAAGGAGGAAAAAATTATGAAAAACTACACAAAAACAAACATCGGTAATGAAGGCAGAACAGAACTTCACGAAGCGTTCGGACTTACAGGCGCGGAAATAAGCATAAACCGCATACCTGCGGGCGGCGGCGTTCCGTTTGTTCACTCGCACAAAAACAACGAGGAAATTTACGGTGTTATTGAGGGCAGCGGCAAAGTTGTGCTTGACGGCGAAGAGGTCGCGCTTACCGCGGGCGATTGGCTGAGGGTAGCACCCGCTGCAAAACGTCAGTTTTCCGCTGCTGCAGACGAGGGTATCACCTTCGTTTGTATTCAGGTTAAGGAAAACTCGCTCGGCGGTTTTACGGCTGACGACGCGGTTGTGTACTGATTGATTTGTACGCGGCAAAAATAAAACTCCCGTTTTTCCTTGTCGGAAATTCGGGAGTTTTAACTTTTGTGCAATTCCGCTTTTAAAAGTTTAAAACTTACCTAAAAGCGGATTTATGCGCTTTATTACTTAAGCGCTTCCTGAACCGCAACCGCGCATGCAACGGTCATACCTACCATCGGGTTATTGCCCGCGCCGATAAGACCCATCATCTCAACGTGAGCCGGAACGGATGAAGAACCAGCAAACTGTGCGTCGGAATGCATACGACCCATAGTGTCGGTCATACCGTAGCTGGAAGGACCTGCGCCCATGTTATCGGGGTGAAGCGTTCTGCCTGTGCCGCCGCCGGACGCTACCGAGAAGTAGTTAACGCCGTTTTCAACGCACCACTTTTTGTATGTGCCTGCAACGGGGTGCTGGAAACGTGTGGGGTTGGTGGAGTTACCGGTTATGGAAACGCCAACCTTTTCAAGTTTCATTATCGCAACGCCTTCGGGAACATTGTCCGCGCCGTAGCATTTAACGTTTGCGCGCGCACCCTTCGAGAAGGGACGCTCCTCTACAACCTTAACTTCTTCAGCATAAGGATCAAATTCGGTTTCAACATAAGTAAAGCCGTTTATTCTTGAAATGATGTAAGCCGCGTCTTTACCGAGACCGTTAAGTATAACGCGCAGGGGCTTTACACGAACCTTGTTTGCGTTAAGCGCAATTTTTATAGCGCCTTCCGCAGCCGCGAAAGACTCATGACCTGCAAGGAAACAGAAACATTCGGTTTCTTCCGAAAGAAGCATTTTGCCGAGGTTGCCGTGACCGAGACCTACTTTTCTGTTTTCCGCAACCGAGCCGGGGATACAGAAAGACTGCAAACCGATACCGATGTTTGCCGCAGCGGTGGCAGCCGACTTATCGCCGGTCTTTTCAGCCTGCTTTAAAGCGATAGCGCAACCTACGGTGTAAGCCCATTTTGCGTTTTCAAAACATATAGGCTGGGTTTCCTGAACTATTGTGTAAGCGTCAACGCCTGCCTTGTCGCAGATCTCTTTACATTCGTCGATAGAGGAGATGCCGTATTCTTTAAGTACGCCGAGGATTTTAGCCTCGCGCCTTTCCAATCCTTCAAACTGTGCCATTGTACGTCCCCTCCTTATTCCTTGCGCGGGTCAATGTATTTAACCGCGCCTTCTTCTTCGGAAAATCTGCCGTAATGACCCATGGACTGCTTGTAAGCCTCGTTAGGTTCAACGCCCTTCTTTATAAGGTCGGTCATTTTTCCGAGAGAAACAAATTCATAACCAATAACTTCGTTGTTTTCGTCAAGAGCCATTCTTGTGCAGTAGCCTTCGGTCATTTCAAGGTATCTTACGCCCTTAAGTTTTGTGCCGTACATGGTACCTACCATGGAACGCGCACCTTTACCGAGGTCCTCCATACCGGCGCCTATCGAAAGGCCGTCCTCAGAGAAAGCGGACTGGCTTCTGCCGTAAACTATCTGCAGGAAAAGTTCACGCATTGCGGTGTTGATAGCGTCGCAAACAAGGTCGGTATTAAGTGCTTCAAGAACGGTCTTGCCGGGGAGAATTTCCGCCGCCATAGCCGCAGAGTGGGTCATACCCGAGCAGCCTACCGTTTCAACAAGCGCCTCTTCAATAATACCGTTTTTAACGTTCAGCGAAAGTTTGCAGGCGCCCTGCTGGGGAGCGCACCAACCTACGCCGTGCGTGTAGGCGGAGATATCGGTGATCTCCTTGGCCTGTACCCATTTTGCTTCCTCCGGAATGGGGGCGGGACCGTGATGCGGACCCTTGGCAACAGGGCACATATTCTCTACTTCTTTTGAAATGATCATATATGTACTCCTTTCGGAAATTGATACTGGAATTATTATATCATTTTGTTATAAAAAAGACAATAGCAAAATATTATCAAATATTACAAAATTCGTGGGTTCCGCGGCGCTTTTAAGACACAAAACGGCCGTTCCTAAAGAACGACCGTTTCGTGAAATGAAAGGATAAAAAAGACAAAAAAGAAAATGACTGAACAAACACAAGAAAACAAATTTTAACGCTGTTTACATTCGTGAAGGGAAACGGCCGCGCCGCCTTTTATCACTCTTAACCTTTTGCGGCGGATTTTTGCAAACAGTTTCTCTTCAAAGGCAATAAAGCGGTCTTCATGGAAAAGCGCCCATACCGTAAAAACTACCGCCGCTATTTCTATTAAAGTCTTTAAAACGTCTGCAAAAGTCATGTGTTTTCCTCCTACCGAACAAATGTTCGTTTTCTGTAAACTCATTATATCAAAGGGATTTACGCTTGTCAAGCATTTTTTTAAATAATTTTTATCGTTGTATTCTGATTGCTTTGTCCTGACAATATTTATTATAATGACCGCAGTGTACCAAAATACGGACTTTGCTTTTTGTGCGCAAAAAAAGTTTTGTCTATTGTCACTAAATCGGTTTTGTGTTATAATCGTACAAAATATTCAGACCGGCAGGAGTGGTAAAATGGAATTTGATTTAAAAAACTTCAGGCTTTCTAAATTGAACACGCCGCAGTATCGCCACCTCTACTATTTGCTGTATTGGGCGGTTTACGGTTTCTTTTTCTTTTTTCTTGAAAAACTTAACCGCACTTCGTATACCGATATGGCAACCGTGCTTGATAAATACATACCTTTTTGCGAGTATTTTATAATATCTTATGCTTTATGGTTCGTGTATATGGCGTTTATAATTATTTATATTTTCTTTTTTGATATCGAATCATTTAAAAAGTTCAGCATTTTTGCCATGATAACCTATTCGGTTGCGGTAATCACATATTTTGTTTTCCCATCGATGCAAAGTCTGCGGCCTGCGGTTTTTGAAAGGGACAATATTTTCGTTACCGCGGTGAAATTTCTTTATACTATTGATACTCCGACAAACGTCTGCCCTTCGGTGCATGTTATCGGTTCAATGGCGGGACTTTTTGCGGTTCTTAATTCAAAGAAACTGGGAACTGCGGCAGGGAAGATATTTTTTACGGCGGCGGCTGTTATTATATGCGCTTCGACCATGTTTTTAAAACAGCACGCGGCGGTGGACGTTATCGCGGGGCTTGCGGTTGCGTTTATTACATACCCGTTTGTATATTGCAGGAAAAAGAAAAACAGGGAATAAGTTATAAAAAAATAAACGGAGATGCCTTTCGGTATCTCCGTTTTTGTCTGTTCTGCAAATTGTTTTCGGTCGGATTATATCGCGTACTTCTTTTCGTACATATCAAAGTCCGCTTTGAATTCGCCCGAGTTTTTGGATTTTATCTTATTAAGATACTTATGCGCGTAAACATTTGCGGCGTTGCTTTGCAGGGTGTATACCGCAATATTGGAACAGTGGTCCGAAACGCGCTCGATATTAGTGAGAATATCGGTAAACACAAATCCTAACTGTACGGTACACTCTCCGTGCTGCAGGCGTTCAACGTGCGCTTCCCTGAGGGTGGTTTTAAGTTTGTCTATTACCTGCTCAAGAGGCTCAACGTGCGAAGCCGTTTCAAGGTCGTCGTAAAGGAAGGAATCAACCGCAAGATTTATTATTTCCGAAAGCGCCGCGGTGATAACGTTAAGTTCGTGCGTAGCCTCTTTTGAGAATACAATCTTCTTATCGTGTATTTCAAGCGCTGTGTTGCGGATGTTGAGCGCATGGTCTCCGATACGTTCAAAGTCGCCTATGCAGTGCAGCATTCTGCCCACTGCATGCGAACCGTTTTCGGAAATCTCGGCGCTGCTTATTCTTACAAGATAACTGCCGAGTTTATCCTCGTATTTATCAATAAGATCTTCGGCGCCGACAATGTATTCCGATTCTTCGGAATTATATTCCTTTACTATTTTAAGCGAGGCAAGAATAGACGCACGCGCCAGTTCCGCCATTTCGTCGGAAAGGCGTTTACACTCTGATATGGCAAGGGGAGTATTGTTGAAAATACGCTCGTCCAGAAAAACGGTATGCGTTTTTTCGTTGTCTTTCTTTATGGTCTTGCGGCACAGGTTTATCATGGGCTTTTTAAGCGGTATAAAGGCAAGGGTGTTTAAAATATTAAACAGCGAATGTACCACCGCAACGCCTATCATGCTTATCGGCACCGTCATAAGATCGGGGGCAAAGAACATTACTATGTACATAATTATCATAAACGCCACGCCGCCTAAAGCGTTTGTGTATATATGCATGGCAACAACCCGCTTGGCGTTTTTGTTGGTACCGATACTTGAAATAAGCGCCGTCATACACGTACCTATGTTAGCGCCGATAACAAGCGGAATGGCAGCCTGATAGTCAAGACCTATCGAAAAAGCGAGCGCCTGAACCATGGCAACGGTCGCCGCCGACGACTGAATTATTCCCGTAAACACGGTGGAAACCAAAAACGCAAGCGCCGGAGAACTTGAAAACAGGGTGAGTATGCTTGAAAACTGTTTTACGTCCGCCATGGAGTCGCTCATCATATTCATACCTACCATAAGCACGGCAAAGCCTATGAATATGTCGCCGAGTTTCTGCTTGCGCTCGTTTTTGGAAAACATCCGCAGCGCAATGCCCACAAATGCAAGTATGGGCGAGAAGGTCATCGGCTTTAAAAGTACCATCCAGAAATTACTGCCGGTGTTTGCGTTAAGGGTAAGTATCCACGCCGTAAGCGTGGTTCCCACGTGCGAGCCCATAATCATGCCGAATGTATCCTCAAAAGCCATTATGCCCGAGTTTACAAGGCCTACAAGCATTACCGTCATAGCGGAAGAAGACTGTATCGCGACCGTAATTCCGGCACCTACGGAAAAGCCGAGAAAATCGTTTCCCGTAACCTTTTTAAGAGTGCGTTCAAGTCCGCCGCCCGCCATTTGTTCAAGTCCGCCGGACATTACGGTCATTCCGAAAAGGAAAAACGTAAGTCCGCCCAAAAGCATGGCGACCATAGAAAGTATTTGTGTTGCCATCAATAATCCCCTGTCATTATTTTATGTCCCGATAGACAAAGCAATCAGGCCGCAGCAATTCCGATAAGCGGCTGATTTGTTCGCTTTTGTTGTCCGGCCGGTTCTTAAAACTCAATCTTTTCTGCAATATAGTTTTTAAGTTCGGTTATCGGGATTCTTACCTGCTGCATGGTGTCGCGATCGCGAACGGTAACGCAGCCGTCTTCCGGGCTGTCAAAATCGTAAGTTATGCAAAGCGGAGTGCCTATCTCGTCCTGACGGCGGTAGCGTTTGCCTATGGAGCCGGCTTCATCAAAGTCTATCATAAAGTATTTTGAAAGTTCGTCCTTTATTTCAAATGCCGCGTCGGACAGTTTTTTGGAAAGGGGAAGAACCGCCGCCTTAAAGGGGGCAAGCGCCGGATGCAGACGAAGCACCACGCGCGTATCGTTCTTTTCGGCGTCAACGATTTCTTCGTCGTAAGCGTCGCAAAGAACGGCAAGGAAACTGCGTTCCACACCGAGGCTCGGTTCGATAACGTAGGGAATATAATGCTCTCCGGTCTGGTGGTCAAAATAGGTAAGGTCTTTGCCGGAGGTGTTCTGATGCTGGGTAAGGTCGTAGTCGGTTCTGTCGGCAACGCCCCAAAGTTCGCCCCAGCCGAACGGGAACATAAATTCAAAGTCGGTAGTGGCTTTTGAATAGAAGCAGAGTTCCTCGGGTTCGTGGTCGCGCAGGCGAAGGTTTTCTTCTTTAATGCCTATTGAAAGCAGCCAGTCGCGGCAGAAACTTCTCCAATAATTGAACCATTCAAGGTCGGTGCCCGGCTTGCAGAAGAATTCAAGTTCCATCTGCTCAAACTCGCGCACGCGGAATATAAAGTTTCCGGGAGTTATCTCGTTACGGAAAGATTTACCTATCTGCGCTATGCCGAAAGGAAGTTTTCTTCTTGATGTGCGCTGTACCGAAGCGAAGTTTACAAATATACCCTGCGCCGTTTCGGGGCGGAGGTAAACGGTGTTCTTTGCGTCCTCGGTAACGCCCTGGAAGGTTTTGAACATAAGGTTAAACTGGCGGATATCGGTAAAGTTATGCTTTCCGCAGGTGGGGCATTTTATATCATGCTCTTCAACAAAAGCCTTCATTTCTTCCTGCGAAAACGCGTCGACGGGTTTCGGAAGTTCAAAGTTGTTCTCCGCGCACCAGTCTTCTATAAGTTTGTCGGCGCGGAAGCGCTCGTGACACTCTCTGCAGTCCATAAGCGGGTCCGAAAATCCGGCAAGATGGCCCGATGCCACCCATGTCTGCGGATTCATAAGAATGGCGGCGTCAAGACCTACATTGTAGCGGTTCTCCTGTACGAATTTTTTCCACCATGCTTTTTTTATGTTGTTTTTAAGTTCTGCACCCAAGGGACCGTAATCCCATGTGTTTGCAAGTCCGCCGTAAATTTCGCTGCCGGGATATACAAAGCCGCGTCCTTTCGCAAGATTTACGATAGTTTCCATGCTCTTTTCCGTGTTTTTCATTTTTTTGTACCTTTCCGTATTGCCGTAAAACGCGCTTAAATCCAAAAATGCGTTTTGCGGCGAAATTTCACAAATATAATATATATTATAAAAGTCAAAAAGTCAACAAGCACGGAAACAGTTCGTTGTTTACAACATAAGATTTTACGCCTTGACATATTTATTGGTATAGTTTATACTTTTTACAGATGAAAAAGAAGGAGATTTGCGTTATGAAAGAAAAATTGCAGTTACACAATCTTGATTTTGAAAAGTTTATAAGTGCAGTAGACCAGTGCAAGGGCAATGTTTATCTTGAAACGGGCGAGGGCGACTCTTTGAACCTTAAATCCAAACTTTGCCAGATGCTTGGCCTTGCAAAGATCTTTTCAAGCGCCGAGATAGGTGAGGCTACGCTTCGCTGTGAAAATCCCGAAGATGAAACCTTGCTTTTCCGTCTTAATCTTTACGGCGAAATGCCCCAGAAATAATATTCGGACGGAGTTTTTAAAATGGCAGAAAATCAGTTCCTGACCTATAAGGGAAAACCGCTTGTTCGCTGCGGCAATCAGATATACTACGGCGATATGAGCGATAAGTTTGTTATTCTTTTCGAGATACTTTCTTCGGAAAAGGAAGGCAAACTTGATATAGCAAACAAGGTTTCCGTAAAACTTTTAAGCAGTGATACGGAAATGGAAATGGCAAAGCGCATACAGAAAGAAAGCGTTAAAGATAATCTTTTCGACGCGCTCGACCTGGGCTTTACGTGGCTTGCCCGCGCCCTTAAAGGCTGAAAGTAAAAAACAAGCACCGCGGAAGTTTTAAACTTCCGCGGTGTTTTTGTGTCTTAGGCGAGAAAAACAGTATACACATAGGTGGATTTAATATAAACAGTAAAGCCAAACCGCATAATATTGTTTTACAATGCAACCTGTAAAATGGTATTGCTATTATTCGAGATTTAGAATATAATATCATATGATTGGGAGTTTAATATACGCCGGAGGTTGTTATGGAATATATGTCTGCAAGAGAAGCCGCTGACAAATGGGGCATTTCTCAAAGAAGAGTGGCTGTTTTATGTTCTGAGCAAAGAATTAAAGAGGCTGTAATGGTGGGTAATATGTGGATTATACCCACTTCGGCCACGAAACCGATAGACGCAAGAAGTACACGATATAGTAAAACCGGAGAGAAAGCGGTTAAACCGTTTCTTAAATGGGCAGGAGGAAAAGGTCAGCTTCTTAAAGAGATTGAACGTTACTATCCTTTTGATAACGGAAAAATCACAAAATATGCCGAGCCGTTTGTCGGGGGTGGCGCCGTTTTGTTTGATATACTCAGCAAATATGATTTAGAAGAAGTTTATATAAGTGATATCAACGCCGAACTTATCAATACATATCGCATTATTCGTGATGATATAGATGCGCTGATAGAAATGCTTTACATTATGCAGAACGAATTTGTTCCGCTTAATACGGATAATCGCAAAGCGTATTATATAAAAAAGCGTGAGCGTTTTAATGATTTAAAAGTAAACGGTAATGAAAGCATCAATATAGAAAAAGCAGCATTGATGATTTTCCTTAATAAAACTTGTTTTAACGGTCTGTTCCGAGTAAACAAAAAAGGTTTGTTTAATGTTCCCATGGGGGCATACAAAAATCCTATGATTTGTGATGAAAATAACCTTAAAGCAGTATCCGAAAAGTTGCAGAGGGTTACCATAGTATGCGGTGATTACAGAGAGTCGGCAGACTTTATTGACAAAAATACGTTTGTTTATTTTGATCCCCCATACAGACCTATTACAGATACGGCAAGTTTTACTGCATATACCGAAAACTTGTTTGATGATGAGGAACAGATTGAACTCGCACGTTTTGTTGATGATATGCATAGAAAAGGTGCAAAGGTCGTTGTCAGTAATTTTGGGAAGCAAGGAGATTTGATGTATGAATCTTACTTTTGATAAAGGGCTGGCCGAACGATACCGTTCCGGTTCGCAAATAGCGAGGGTTCTCACTGAGAATTGGATGAATCAGAATATGTATTGTCCGCGATGTGGGAATTTACATATTAAGCGTTTTGAAAATAATCGGCCCGTTGCGGATTTTTACTGTGACCGCTGTTTTAGCGAGTATGAATTGAAAAGCAAGGATGGACAACTCGGACGGAAAGTTAACGACGGGTCCTACTTTACGATGATTCAGAGAATAACCGGCTTTAACAATCCGGATTTTTTCTTTATGAGCTATTCAAAGGAAGATTTAAGTGTTAATAGTTTGACTTTTGTACCGAAACACTTTTTTGTGCCGGATATTATAGAAAAACGAAAACCACTAGCACCTACCGCAAGACGCGCCAACTGGGTGGGATGTAATATTCTAATTGAAAAAATTCCCAAACAAGGTCGCATAGAAATCATATCCGGAGGAAAGGAAGCGGATATGGATGATGTTGTCGGAAGGGTTGCGAAAAGTGATAGGCTTGAGGTTAAACAAATAAAAAGCCGCGGTTGGCTCATGGATGTCTTAAATTGTATGAATAGAATAGAATCGACTGTTTTTTCTCTTGAAGATATGTATTTATTTGAAGCAGAACTACAAATTAAACATCCAGAAAATCACAATATAAAGCCTAAAATTCGGCAGCAATTGCAACTGTTAAGGGATAAGGGCTTTGTTGATTTTTTAGGGAATGGCAGATATGTTAAAACAAGGGAGTAACGAATATATGAAAATTGCGAAAAATTTTACCGTTGCAATCGAGGAAACGGTAGTTCAGGAATTTGAAATATCTGCTGATTCAGCAGAGAATGCTATGAAAATTGCCGAAGAGCAATATAAGAAGGGAATTATTGTTCTTGCACCCGGGGAGGTGCAGTTTAGGCAAATGGCAGTTGTCAAACCAAATGAGAAGTCTGCTGTGTGGTGTGAATTTTAGGGGAATTTACAGAAACGTGTTATTTAGCTGTACTTTACTGGTTCAATTAACACAACACGTTTAATCGTGTTGCTGAAAAGATAAGTTTGCCGTAATCGCCTCTATATCATTAGATACAGCGAAGATATTGAAGAAGATTTATCGCATTTTAGAGTAAAAGAGTTTCTTGAAGAAATGAAAAAGGTAGCTGCAGAAAGCTACCGTGTGCTTAAAAAAGATAAGTTTTGTGCAGTTCTTATGGGCGACACAAGACAAAAAGGCTGTATGATACCTATGTCTTTTGATGTAATGCGTATCTTTGAAGACGCAGGATTTAAACTCAAAGAATTGATTATTAAAGAACAGCATAATTGTAAGGCAACGGGATATTGGAAAACCAATAGCGTAAAGTATAATTTTTTGCTCATAGCGCATGAGTATTTGTTTGTGTTTAGAAAATAATTTAGGATGAATTTATTGGATTAGAAGTAACCTTAAAAAGGATTTATTGCAAAATTGATTTATAAGCTATAAGCGCAACGGCGGCAGAGAGAAATCTCTGCCGCCGGCTTTGTTGTTATACTATTATATATTGCCCTATTCTGCGAAGGCGGGTGTTTTTCTGAAAGCCGTACAGCCGCATAAGCCGTATTCTGCCGAGTTTTCCGAGTTCCGACATATTGCAGTAGGCGTTTATTATTTTTTGCGAAATGGGGTCGGCTTCCTTAATGTAACGCTGCCGCAGGATTCTTGCCTGAACGTATGTCATAAGGTAATTGCTTTTAAGATTTTCAAGGTTTTTAAGTTTTCCCGTTATATAAGAAAGCGAGCCTGCCGATTTTGCGCCAACGCTGTTATCGCCGTGCTGGCGGTAGTATAAAAGCGGTTCGTTTATAAATACTGTTTTGCCGAACACCGCCGCCACAAGTGCCAGCCACCAATCGTGCATGGCGCACTCTTTGGGTATTTCGCCGGTTCTTTCTTTAAGTGCGCGGTTTATCATTACCGTGCAGCCGGTAACGCAGTTTTGCACAAGAAGATGCGGCAGCGTTATAAAATCGGGATCGAGTTTCTGCATTGCAAAAAACGAATCGTTTATTATATTAAGCGCCGCGTCCGTAACCGCAAGATCCGAATGTGCAAGCACGGGCACGTCCGCGTCCGTTTCCGCCTCTGCCGCCTTTACGGCAGCAAGCGTTTTTTCTATCTTTTCGGGCATCCAAACGTCGTCCTGATCGCAGAACATTATATAATCGTCGTCGCACTTTGAAAAAAGAAAAGCAAAATTTGCCGCGGCGCTGCCTGTCGCGGGCGCTTCTATGCGTGAAAATTTATCGGGATAACGGGCTATGTAACCGTCAATAATGTCGGCAGTGCCGTCAGTCGAGCCGTCGTCGTGTATAAGCACTTTAAAATCTTTATATGTCTGATTCAGAAGCGAGTCAAGCTGCTCGCCGATAAAACGTCTGCCGTTATATGTTGCAAGTAAAACGGTTATCAAGGAAAAACACGCCCTTTTATCAATATACGGTGTTTTGATATATATAGGTGTCGCCGATTTCGGAAGCGGTTTTGCAGAAGCGGTTGAACGTTCCGCCGCCGTAGATCTGGTTTTCAAGCTGTGCGTCGAAAATATAGGTAACGCCGTCAATATTTATCTGCGCCCAGTCGTGGCCGGTGGTTCCGCCGCCGCGAGCGCCGGTAAGACCTTCTACATGGTGCGCGTCGTACCCAAGCGCCCTTGCAAAAGCAACAAACGCCGCGGTGTATGCGTCGCACATTCCCTGACGGTCTATTATAAGTCCCAAAGCGATTGCTTTATAAAAACTGCCGCCGTTCCTGTAATGCGTGCCGTAATTTAAGCAGCTGCCGTACCTTGTTCCTACGGTGAGGAAGGTGTAACACGCTTTCAGTTTTTCAAACTGCGACATCGAAGAGTTGGTTACCTGTGCTATCTTTTCGTTTATAACCGAGTCAAAATACGTTGCCGCCGGTGCAGGGGAGGGAGCCGGCGCAGGTGCAGGAGTCGGTGCAGGGGAGGGAGCCGGTTCGGAAGACTGCGCCGCGGAAGACTCTTTCTGTTCGGCGCTCTCGGCGGAACTGTCCGCAGCGGAAGACGCCTCGCTTGACACTGCAGAGGAGGCTGACTGTTCGGCAGCGGCTGCGCTGCTTTGCTCGCCGGATTTTACCTGCGTTACAAGCGTTGCGGTAATCTCACCCTCGCTGTTGCCTTTTATATCGGGGGCGGTTGCCACTATTCCGAAAACAGAACAGGCGCAAAGTGCGGCGGTTACCGCAAAAAGCGTTATGAAAAATACGATTTTCTTCAAGGCACTGCCCCTCCTTTTTTCTAAAATTAAGTACTGTTACCAATACGGTTACTAAATTGTAACACATTTGTAACTAAAAAGCAACACTTTTTAAAAACACAAAACCGGCGCACGGGGAAATCCCGTACGCCGGCTGTAAAAAAATTTTTATTTCATTATCTTGCCGATATTCTGCAAACGGTTCAGCGCTTCGTTTAAGGTGTCGTCCTTCTTTGCGAAATGCACTCTTACTATGTGATTTATGTCCTCGTCAAAGAAAGAACTGCCGGGCACGCAGGCAACGCCTACCTCGCGCGCCATTTTTTCGCAGAACTCAACGTCCGACTGTCCCGGTTTTATATAGGGGGAAATATCGGCAAGCACAAAGTATGCGCCCTGCGGATCGGTAAAGGGTATGCCTATGCGGCGAAGCCCGTCCGTAAACAGTTTCTTCATATGTGCGTAGTGGTCGCCGAATTCCTTGTAGTAACTGTCGGGCATTTCAAGTCCCTTGACCGCCGCCTCCATAAGCGGAGAGGCAGCGCCTACCGTGTTGAAATCGTGGTACTGCTTTATTCTGTCCATGATATTTTTGGGCGCGGTGGCGTACCCTAAACGCCATCCGGTTACCGAGTAGGTTTTAGAAAGGCTCGAGCAGCTCACCGTGCGCTCCCACATACCGGGCAGGGAGGCCATATACGTGTGAACGTGACCTTCATAAATGATATGCTCGTAAACCTCGTCCATTATGGCGTAGGTATCGTACTTTTTGCAAAGGTCGGCAATAAATTCAAGTTCTTCTTTTGTAAATACTTTGCCGCTGGGGTTAGAGGGATTGCATATAAGTATTGCTTTGGCACCCTGTTTGAAAGCGTTTTCAAGCACCGCGGGGTCAAATTTGAATTCGGGCGGCGTAAGCGGCACGAAAACGGTCTCGCACCCTGCCATAATGGCCTGCGCGCGATAGTTTTCGAAATAGGGCGAGAAAAGGATTATTTTGTCGCCGGGATTCGTAAGGGCAAAAAGCGTATCTACCATTGCCTCGGTAGAGCCGATGGTTACCACCATTTCGGTTTCGGGGTCGATATCAATGCCCATAAAGCGTTTAAGTTTTTTGGAAAGTGCCTGCCTGAAATTGGGCGCGCCCATTGTGATGGGGTATTGATGCGGACCTAACGCGCTCACTTCCGCAAGACGGTCGGTAAGTGCTTTCGGAGGGTCAAAATCGGGGAAACCCTGCGCCAGATTTATAGCGCCGCATTCAAGTGAAATACGCGTCATTCTGCGTATTACCGAATCGGTAAAATGTTTGTTTTTTCTGCTCATTTCCTGCATTGTGTTTTCCTCCTTCGGAATATGTAAAAAAAGCGCCCTGCTGCACAACAACGTGTGCAGAGGGCGAATTGATCGCGGTACCACCTCTGTTTACCGCACAAAGCGGCCTTACGGGATACAAAATATATCCTCTTGCTGTAACGGGCAACCCCGTTTGCCTATAATTGCGCGGCGCGGCGCGTTCAAAGCAACTGCTCGGAAAGGAATTCGGGTAAAGTCCGTCGGTTGCCTCGCACCTGCCGGCAATTCTCTTGCGGCGGAGGTTTTACCTTACTTGTTTTCGTCATAGCATTTAACATATATAGATAATAGCACCGAAAAAATGCAAAGTCAATAACGTATTTGTGAATTTTTTAAGCGAAAAATCACTGCAGCCCAATCGGCCTGCCTGAGCAACTACTCCGGATTATCGGCTTTTTCGGAGATAAGGTCCAAAAGGCGTTGTGAAACGCTTCCTTTGCCGTTTGCGATTTTTTTCACAGTATGCCTTTCTGTTTTCCGCCTTTTCGTCATATCCGCCTATCGCGCGGCAAAGCGTTTCCTTTAGTTCCGCGCAGCATTCGGGAACGGACAGGCAGGAACTGAATTCGCCGGGCAGCAGGAAACTGCTGTCGTTTACGGTACAAATTACGGGTTTGCCCATAAATACAAATTCTTTAAGCAGGGAAGATATGTCGCTTACAAAAACGTCCGCCGTTTTAAGCCCTGCGTGGTATGTGGGGCAATCGTCGATTTTAAGATTTTGTATAAGCGAAACTTTCTGTCTTAACTCCTTTGCCTTTTCGGCGCTTACTCTGTCAAATATCATACATACCGCTGTTCTGTGTTTCATTGAAATCACCTCTTTTGAAAGAATTATACTAAACGCGGGCAAAGCTTGCAAGAAAAAACATCCCTTTTTGTCGAAAGTTGACGGAAAAGCGTTTTTGTACTATAATCTGTAAAGAGGAGACGGATAAAACCTGAGGGGGAATCCGATATGGCACTTAAAGAGCGCGAACAGGCGGCAAACTCCGTTTCAAAACAGATATGGCTGCTTGACCGGCTTTGTTACCTGTTTCTTGTCTTTATTTCCGGCTCGTTTGTCGGCTGGGTGTATGAAGAAATTTTTTACTGGATAACCGAGGGGGCGCTTAGAAACCGCGGCGTTCTGTACGGCCCGTGGCTTCCGATATACGGCATAGGCGCACTTGGAATATATGCCATGAAACCGCTTAAAAAACATCCCGTTTTGCTTTTTTCGCTCTGTGTGGGGATTACGGGAATCGTTGAGTACACAATAGGTTTTGTATACCTTAAATATTTAGATTTGCGGCTGTGGGACTATCGCGGACTGTTCCTTAACATAGGCGGCCTTGTCTGTTTCAGAAGCGTTATAACTTTCGGGCTTTTGGGGATTTTCTTCCACTACGTTTTAGAGCCCGTTTCTTCCGGAATCTATAAAAAGACCGATCCGCGTATAAAGTATGCCGTATGTGCGGTTTTATCCGCGGCGATACTTACCGACAGCGCGCTTTCCGCATTATTCCGCAATCCCATAACGTATTAACAACAAAAGCACCGTTTTGCCGTAGGACAAAGCGGTGCTTTTGCGCTGTGCTTTCTTGACTTTTGTGCACTGTTACTATATAATGTACAAGTATTAAAATGTGGTATAACACCCATTGTGTGTTATAAAGAGGAATTCTGATTACGGAGGATGTATTATGAAAGTTGTGATACTTGCCGGCGGTTTCGGAACAAGAATAAGCGAAGAATCACAGTACAAGCCCAAGCCGCTTATCGAAATAGGCGGTATGCCGATACTTTGGCACATTATGAAAAACTATTCGCACTTCGGCTATAATGATTTTATAATCTGCGCCGGTTATAAACAGCATGTGATAAAAGAATGGTTTGCAAATTACTTTATACATACAAGCGACGTTACCTTTGATTTTACAAAGGGCAATGAAATAGAGATACATCAGCGCCATGCCGAACCATGGAAGGTTACGGTAGTGGACACGGGTCTTAATACGATGACGGGCGGCAGAATCAAACGCGTTCAGCAGTACATAGGCAACGAACCTTTTATGATGACCTACGGCGATGGCGTTTGCGACGTTGATATAAGCGAACTTGTCGCTTTCCATAAATTGCACGGCAAAACAGCCACCCTTACCACCGTTGTTCAAAAACAGCAGAAGGGCGTTCTTGATATTAAAGAGGACGGAACGGTTAAAAGTTTCCGTGAAAAGCAGATAAACGACGGCGCTGCGATAAACGCGGGCTTTATGGTGCTTGAACCCGAGATATTCGATTATCTTGAAGGCGATTCGACCGTGTTTGAAACAAAGCCGCTTGAAGCGCTTGTAAATAACGGACAGCTTATGAGTTACCGCCACGCCGGTTTCTGGCAGTGCATGGATTCGCTTCGCGAAAAGGAACTGCTTGAAAATCTTTGGAACAGCGGAAAGGCTCCGTGGAAACTTTGGTGACCGCCTTTGAATAAAAACGTAAATTCAAACAGTTTCCGCAATATAAGAAAGCACTTTTCGGGAAGATTTTATTTTTCGCTTTTTGTTATTATTTCCGCGGTCGTTTCTCTTTTTGCGGCATATTTTACAAGAGGCGAAATAGTAGGGCAGCTGCTTTTCCCGAACTGCGACGCTTATTTCTCCGATTTTTTTGACAGCGTTTACGATTCAAGCCTGCCGAACCCGTATGTAACGCGCAAGGTAATATATCCGGCGCTCATATACATTTTTTACAGCATAATCGTGTGGTTTGTACCGAAAGAAACGGTGCTTGGCGGCTCGCACGCGATAAGAAATTCCCAATGCGGGCAGATGATTTTTCATATCTACTGCGTTGTGCTTGTGGTAGCAATACTGTTTGTGCTTTTGAAACTGATGGACAGCGGCGACATAGTTACCAAGATATTCTGCGTTTCGGTAATAATCGGCTGCCCGTTTATATACGCTTACGAACGCGGCAATTCGATACTTGTATCGCTGCTGTTTATGCTGCTGTTTTTCTGTTATAAGGACAGCGACAGCAAGGCGATGCGCGAACTTTCCCTGATTTTTCTGGCGATTGCGGCGGTAATAAAAATATATCCCGCCATATTTGGTCTTTTGCTTATTGCCGAAAAACGGCTGGCGGAGGCGCTGCGCTGCGTAATTTACGGCATTGCCGTTTTTGCGCTGCCATTCTTTTTGTACGGCGGCCCAAAGGGGATAGTTTATATGTTTAAAAACATACTTAAACTTTCGGGCACGTTCGGTGAACAGTACGGTTTTCAGGTAAGCATAAGGCATGCGCTCTCTTATATATCCAAAGTTGCCGGACTCGGTCTTGCTGATTATACGTCGTACTTTGCAGCGACAATAACGGCTGTTCTGGCTGTATCTTTCCTGCTTACAAGGCAGTATTACAAAAGGATATTATCCCTTACCCTTATATGCATACTTGTGCCGGGATTTAATTGGCTTTATGCTTTGGTTTATCTGATTCCGGCAATGGTGATATATTTTAAGGACAACCCGAAAATGTCCGGCAGCAGGATTTACGGCGTTTGCTTTATCCTTATATTTTGCTGGTACCCGATAAACATTGTAAAGCGGTTCCCTAAACTCAGCGTTAAGAATTTTGCCCCGCTTTATGAAATTACGCTGGGCGTAATCATCTGCAACATAGCGCTTTTTGTGCTTGCTCTGGCGCTGCTTGTGGGCTCGGTTAAAGAGGTTATATACCGCATTTACAACAAAAACAGAAATAATTACAGGCGCCGCACGGCGGATATATCATACTGACTTTAAGAAAGGTGATTTGTTATTATGGCAATCGGAAAACTTGATTTCTGGCGCGGCAAACGCGTTTTCCTTACCGGACATACCGGTTTTAAGGGAAGTTGGCTTTCAAAAATACTTACGGACGCAGGCGCCGTTCTTACCGGTTACAGTTTAGAGCCGCCCACCGACCCCGATCTTTTTTCGCTTACGGGCGCCGAGGGCAAAATGACAAGCGTAATAGGCGATATAAGGGATTTTGAAAAACTTAAGGCGGCATTTTTAAAAGCCGATCCCGAAATAGTGCTGCACCTTGCGGCGCAGCCGATAGTGCGCGACAGTTACAAAGACCCGCGTTACACATACGAAACAAACGTTATGGGCACCGTAAATCTTCTTGAATGCATTCGTCTTTCAAAGAACGTTAAAAGCGTGCTTAATGTTACTACCGACAAGGTTTACCACAATAACGAGTGGTGCTGGGGCTACCGTGAAGACGAACCGCTTGACGGATTTGACCCTTATTCCAACTCAAAAAGTTGTTCGGAACTTGTTACGCACAGTTATATAAACAGTTTCTTTTCGGACGGGAGGGTTGCCGTTTCCACCGCAAGGGCGGGCAACGTTATCGGCGGCGGCGACTTTGCTAACGATCGCATAATCCCCGACTGCGTGCGCGCCATGCAGAAAGGCGAGGTAATAGGGGTTAGAAATCCCTACTCCACAAGACCGTATCAGCATGTGCTTGAACCGCTTTCGGTTTACCTTACGATAGCCGAAAAGCAGTATAACGATATTTCCTTTGCGGGATTTTACAACGTAGGTCCCGATGATTGCGACTGCGTTACAACGGGCGACCTTGTAGACCTTTTCTGCAAATGCTGGGGCGAGGGCGCTGCATGGGAAAACAGGGCGGAAAAGAACGCTCCGCACGAAGCAAACTTTTTAAAGCTTGACTGCAGCAAGATAAAATCCGTTTTCGGATGGAAACCGCGCTGGCACATTGAGGAATGTATGCAGATGACCTGCCGTTTCGGAAAGGTATTCCTGCACGGCGGCGATATAGAAAAGGAAATGGAATACGAAATAGACAGTTTTTTCTGTGAATAAATAAGGAGATACTTAATATGGCAAAATGGACTAACGAGCAACAGGCACGCGAAGAGATAAAATCGCTGGTATCGGAATACTACCGCGATTTCAAGGCAAAAAAGGAACCTTTTAAAGAGGGCGACCGCATTACGTACGCCGCAAGGGTGTTTGATGAAAAGGAAATGTGCGCCCTTACCGATGCAGCGCTTGATTTCTGGCTTACAACCGGCAGATTTTCGGACGAATTCGAGGCAGGATTTGCAAAGTGGATAGGCGTTAAGTATGCCCATCTTGTAAACAGCGGCTCATCGGCGAACCTTATTGCGTTTTCCGTGCTTACGGCACCGGAACTGGGCGAGCGCGCGATAAAGCGCGGCGACGAGGTAATAACGGTTGCCTGCGGATTCCCCACAACGGTAACGCCGATACTTCAGTTCGGCGCGGTACCCGTGTTTGTGGACGTTACCATACCGCAGTACAATATCGACGTTACAAAACTTGAATCGGCACTCAGCGATAAAACAAAGGCTGTTATGATAGCCCACACCTTGGGCAATCCGTTTGACCTTAAAGCGGTAAAGGAATTCTGCGATAAGCACGGCCTTTGGCTTGTAGAGGATAACTGCGACGCTTTGGGCAGCGAGTACACGATAAACGGCGAGACCCGCTTTACCGGCACCTGGGGCGACATAGGCACCAGCAGTTTTTATCCTCCGCATCATATGACTATGGGCGAGGGCGGCTGCGTTTATACAAACGACCCGAAACTCAACCGTCTGATACTCAGTTACAGGGACTGGGGCAGAGACTGCATTTGCCCTTCGG
Organism: uncultured Eubacteriales bacterium; assembly: GCA_934491515.1. Classification (GTDB taxonomy): domain Bacteria; phylum Bacillota; class Clostridia; order Oscillospirales; family Acutalibacteraceae; genus UBA737. The sequence goes on along the minus strand of CAKSTF010000009.1, from coordinate 15,219 downwards.
GCAGAGATAATTTCTGCGGCCACAGGTACGACGGTCAGTACGGCGAACTGCCCAAAGGCTACGACCATAAATATGTTTACAGCCATTTCGGCTACAATCTTAAGGTGACCGACCTTCAGGCGGCGATAGGCTGCGAACAGCTTAAAAAATTCCCCTCGTTTGTGGAGCGCCGCAGACATAACTTTGACCGTCTTAAAAATGCGCTTTTGCCGATTGCGGATAAAATTATCCTGCCCGAACCCGCAGAAAACAGCAACCCCAGCTGGTTCGGATTCCTTATAACCCTTAAAGAGGATTCCGGTCTTGACCGCGAAAAGGTGGTACGCTTTATAGAAGGCAGAAACGTTCAAACGCGTATGCTTTTCTCAGGCAACCTTATTAAACACCCCTGCTTTGACAGCATAAGGGGAACCGACGCTTACCGTGTTGCGGGCGATCTTACCTGCACCGACCGCATTATGAAAAACACCTTCTGGGTAGGCGTATACCCCGGTATGACAGATGAAATGATAGATTATATGGCAAAGACCATAACAGAAGCCGTGAACAATGGATAAGATAAAGCGCATTCTTGAAAATCCGAAAGCGGCAGCGCTTGTGCAATTTATAAAATTCGGAATAGTCGGCGTTTCAAACACGGCTATTTCCTACGGAATAGATATGCTCTGCTTTTATGTGATCTTTGCAAAGGCAAAGTTTTCGTTCACCGTAAACCTTTTGCAAACTTTAAGTATCAGCGCCGATACCGCAGCGGTCAAGACCGTTGCGGCGTCGGTTCTCGCTTTTATCATAAGCGTTACAAATTCCTATTACTGGAACAATCGCTTTGTTTTTAAAAGCGGTAAAAAAAGCGCCGGTCAACACATAAAGACCTACTTGAAAACCGTTTTATGCTACGGTGTTACGGGTCTTATAATTTCGCCAGCGCTTAAAGTGTGGCTTGTAAATTTGGGAGTCGTTTACGCAGTTGCGAGTTTAGGCTCGCTTGTTGTTACGGTTCCGCTTAACTTTATACTCAACAAATTCTGGGCGTTTAAAAAGAAAGGGTAAAATTATATGTCTTCAAAGAACCGTTTTTTGCTTGATTGCACCCTTCGCGACGGCGGATATGTAAACGATTGGAAATTCGGACGCGATACAATTTCCTACATTTTCGACCGGCAGTTAAGTTCAAACGTTGATATAATAGAAATCGGTTTTCTTGATGAAAACCGCGCGTTTGATCCCGACCGCACGATAATGCCGGATACCGATTCGGCAAATAAAATTTTCGGCGGTTTCGACACGGGCGATACCATGGTCGTTGCAATGATAGATTACGGCACCTGCGGTATCGAAAACATTGCGCCGTGCAAGGATACCTGCCTTGACGGCATAAGGGTCATCTTCAAAAAAGAAAAGATGCACAAAGCCCTTGAATTTTGCGGCAAGATAAAGGATTTAGGCTATAAGGTGTTCGTACAGGCGGTATCCATTACCAGTTACAACGTTGACGAACTTAAAGAACTTATAAGCCTTGTAAACCGCCTGCGCCCTTACGCGCTTTCCATGGTGGATACCTACGGACTTCTTGATTCAACCGGTCTTGACCACATAATAAAGGTGATAGACAAGGAAATGCTGCCGGAAATAGCGTTGGGTTACCATGCGCATAACAATTTCCAGTTGGGATACGCAAACTCGGTAAGCGTGCTTAACAGCGATACAAACAGAAATATTCTTGTTGACGGCTCGCTTTACGGAATGGGCAAAAGCGCAGGCAACGCGCCGATCGAACTTATCGCCATGTATATGAACGAGGCTTTCGGCAAGAACTATGACGTAACTCAGATACAGGAAACCATATCCACAAGCATACTTGATATATACCGCAAGCAGCCTTGGGGATACACGCTGTTCTACTATATCGCGGCGCTTAACAAATGCCACCCGAACTATGTTTCGTACCTTATGAACAAGCGCACCCTTTCGGTTACCGCGATAAACGAGATACTTAAGAGAATACCGACCGAGAAGAAACTTGATAAAAATATGGCGCTTATTGAGGAGTTGTATATCGAGTACCAAAGCCGCGAATGTGACGACAGCGCTGCGATAGCGCGCTTGGAAACCATGCTGGACGGCAAAACGGTGCTTATGATAGGGCCCGGCAAAACAGTTGCCGACGAATCGGAAAAAATAGGTTCGTTTATAGAAAAAGAAAGTCCCGTTATAATATCGGTAAACTTTATTCCCGATAAGTTTTTGCCCGATTATCTGTTTTTAACAAACACAAGAAGGTATCAGCAGATAGCGAGAAAACTTATGGAACGGCACAGCGGCAAGCCGATAATCGCGACTTCTAACCTTGCCGACATCGGCGCGCAGTTCTCCTATACCGTAAATTACAGCAGTCTTATTGACGAAAAGGCGGAATTTCCCGATAATTCCATGCTTATGCTGCTTAAACTTTTGAAGGCCGCAGGCGTAAAAAACATAGTTTTGGCAGGATTTGACGGTTACACGCCCGATAACGTAAACTATTTCGACGTTAATATGGAATACAGTTTCGTAAAGGAAAAAGCGGATTCCCTTAACGCTGCCGTAAAGAACTTTTTAGGCGGATTTGATAAGGATATATCGGTTACTTTCCTTACCGATTCCCATTATGTTTAAAAAATAAAATTTAACTGCGGAGTTGAATCTGATATGAAAACAGCACAGTATATTGTCGATTTTTTGGTAAAACACGGCGTAACGCATAACTTTACGGTTACGGGCGGAGGCGCAATGCATCTTAACGACGCTTTCGGGCATAACGAAGCGATTAAGTGCATTTACAACCATAACGAACAGGGAAGCGCCGTTGCGGCGGAGGCGTATGCCCGTCTTACCGGCAAAATAGCAAGCCTTTGCGTAACAAGCGGACCGGGCGGCACCAACGCTATCACGGGCGTAATGGGCGGCTGGCTTGATTCTATCCCGATGTTTGTGGTGTCGGGTCAGGTAAAAAGGGAAACCACCCTTTGGGCGGTGCCCGACCTTAAACTGCGGCAGTTAGGTGATCAGGAATTCAATATTGTTGATTCCGTATCAAATATGACGAAATACTGTGTTATGATAACCGACCCGCAGGATATTGCGTATCACCTTGAAAAAGCGTGGTATCTTGCAAACAACGGCAGAAAAGGTCCTGTTTGGATAGACGTGCCCCTTGATGTTCAGGGCGCGGCGGTAGAACCTGAAAAACTCCGCCATTTTGACGCCGCGGCGGAGGGTCTTGCCGCCGATTATACGGATATAAACGGGGACACCGTAAACGAAATACTTTCAAAAATAGCAAGCGCCAAAGCGCCGCTGCTGTTTGCCGGCAGCGGAATAAGGCTTTCCGATTCGGAAGAACTTTTGCTTAAACTTATAGAAAAGTTACAGATACCGGTTGCCGTTGCGTGGAATTCGGGAGACCTTGTAGCATACGATAACCCCTATTACGCAGGCTCCCCCAGCCGCGAGGGAACAAGGGGAAGCAGTTTTATAGTACAGAACTGCGACCTGCTGCTTGTTTTGGGCAGCCGTATGAACATAAGAACCATAACCTATAATAAGAATGATTTTGCGCGCAACGCCTACAAGATAATGGTGGATATAGACGCCGAAGAACTTAAAAAGCCGACGTTCGTTCCCGATATGCCGGTTTGCGGCGATGTTCATAAGTTTATAGAGATGATGTTAAACGCGGACTATACTCCAAAAAAAGAGCATAAGCCGTGGATAGAATGGTGCCGCAAAATGGTGGAAAAATATCCTGCCGTGCTGCCCGAATACCACAGCACAAAGGGACTTCTTAACCCTTATGTTTTTGTGGACGAACTGTTTAAAAAGAGCGACAGCCGCGATATTTTCACACTCGGCAACGGAAGCGCCTGCGTTATGACCTTCCAGGCGTGCAAAATAAAGCAGGGTCAGCGTATGTTTACAAATTCCGGCTGCGCCGCCATGGGCTACGGATTGCCGGCGGCACTCGGCGCCGCGGTTGCCGTACAGGATAAAAACGGCCGTGTTATCTGTATTGACGGCGACGGAAGCGTTATGATGAACGTTCAGGAACTTGAAACGATTTCCTATAACAAACTTAACGTGAAACTTTTTATTCTTAACAATAACGGCTATCATTCAATAAGACAGACCCAGCGCAATCTGTTTAAACCGCCTTTCATAGGAATAGACGGCGAAACAGGCGTAGGTTTCCCCGATTTTTGCAAACTTGCCGAAGCATTCGGTTTTAAATACTGCGAACTTGATAACGAACCGGACGCACCTGCGGTTATAGAGAAAGTCCTTTCAAGCGACGGACCGGTGCTTTGTAACGTTTTAGTAGACCCGAATCAGAACTTTGTACCCAAACTCTCTTCAAAAGTATTGCCCGACGGCAGGATAGTTTCACCGTCGATGGATGATATGTTCCCCTTCCTTTCAAGGGAAGAATACAACAGCAACAGATATAAAGCAGAGGTTTAATAATGAAAATTGCCGTTTTTGATATGGACGGAACCGCCGTTAATACTATAGACGATGTGCTTGACTGTTTTAACGGGGCGCTTAAGTTTTACGGCTTTCCGCCTCACTCAAAAGAAAGTTTTTCCCGCCTTGTGGGCGGCGATCTTGAAACGATAGTTTCGGGTCTTATACCGCAGGGTAACAGAACGAGGGAAAATATTGATAACGTAAAAACGCTTTACCGAAAACTTTATCTTGAAAGCGATAAACCGAACACCCGCTCTTACGACGGGATTATCGAACTTATGCAAGAACTGAAGTCAAAGGGCGTTAAGGTGGCGATAAACACCAATAAGGGACAGGCCCTGCTTGACGGTATGCTCGATAAGGTTTTTCCTGCGGGACTTATTGACAGCGCGGTGGGTTATCTTGAAACGCGTCCCTCAAAACCCGACCCTTACGGCGTGAATCTTATATGCAAAGAATGCGGGTGCGATGTTAAAGACGCGGTTTATATAGGCGACGGAATGACCGATATCAAAACGGCGGCAAACTGCAACATACCCGTGGTTCTGGCATTGTGGGGGCAGTGCACGAAAGAGGCGTTAGACGATCCGCACGTGAATTTTAAAGCGCAGGACGCTGCAGAACTTCGTGAAATACTTTTAAATCTTTTGTGATAAACCAAAGGCAGGTAATCAGATGAAAACAGCGGCAGTAACAGGTGCCGGCGGAATGATAGCCGCAGCGCTTATCCGCAATCTTATCGGCAAGGGCATTAAGGTATATGCGCTTTGCAATCCGGCAAAACCGAAAACGGACGAATTTTTTAAAAGTCCGCTTGTGACCGCAATTGACGCGGACATAACCGATCTTTTGTCCGCCGCCGATAAAATAAAAGAAAAATGCGATGTTTTTTACCATTTTGCGTGGCTCGGAACATTCGGCAGCACCCGTGATGACGCATATCTGCAAAATGATAATATCCGTTACACGCTTGACGCCGTAACGCTTGCAAAAAAACTTTCCTGCGAATGTTTCGTGGGCGCCGGTTCCCAGGCGGAATACGGCAGCGTTTCACAAAAACTTTCCGAAAACACACCTGCAAATCCGCTTACCGGTTACGGCACGGCAAAACTTGCCGCAGGTAAACTCAGCCGTCTTTATGCGGAAAGGCTTGGGATACGGCATGTGTGGGCGCGCATTTTAAGCGTTTACGGGCAAAAAGGCAACGAAAACGCGATAGTGCAGTCAACAATACTTAAAATGCTCTCCGGCAGTCCTTGCCCGTTTACAAAGGCTGAACAGGATTGGGATTTTCTGCACTGTGATGACGCAGCGGAGGCCTTTTACCTTATGGGTGAAAAGGGCCGCGACGGCGCTGTCTATCCCTTAGGCAGCGGCAAGACCCGTAAACTTTACGAATATATGGAAGATATGCGCGACGCACTTAAAGCCGAATCGCCGCTTAATTTCGGTGAACTGCCTTATAACGAAAATCAGGTTATGTACCTTTGCGCCGATATATCGGCGCTTAAAGCGGATACCGGATTTGAGCCGAAGATAGATTTTAAAGAAGGCGTTCTGAAAACTGCGGATTGGCTTTGCAAAAACCGCAAATAAAAAAATTAAAGAATATGGTGAACAGAATGAAAAAAATAAGCGTTTTAATTCCTTGTTACAACGAAGAGGAAAACGTAGTGCCCATGGCGGCGGCGGTAAAGGGAATTTTTGAAACCGAACTTAAAAATTACGATTGGGAACTTGTTTTTATAGATAACGCCTCCACCGATAACACAAGACCTCTGCTTGAGCAGATATGTGCAGGCGACCCACATATCAAAGCAATTTTCAACGCAAGGAATTTCGGGCAGTTTAATTCCCCTTATTACGGCATTTGCCAGACAACGGGCGACTGCACCATATCCATGTGCTGCGATTTTCAGGACCCCGTGGAACTTATCCCGCAGTATGTAAAGGAATGGGAAAACGGATACAGAATAGTTATAGGCGTTAAAAAAACAAGCAAAGAAAACCCGATTATGCGAATGCTGCGCACGCTTTACTATAAAATGATTAAAAAGTTTTCCGATGTAGAGCAGATCGAGCATTTTACCGGTTCGGGACTTTACGATAAAAGTTTTGTGGACGTTTTAAGAAAACTTGACGACCCGAAGCCCTTCCTTAGGGGAATCGTTGCGGAACTCGGCTTTAAGCGCAAGGAAATACCTTACGAACAGCCGCGGCGCAGGGCGGGTAAAACGCACAACAATTTTTACACCCTTTACGACGCCGCAATGCTTTCTTTCACCTCTTACACAAAGATAGGTCTGCGCGTGGCTACGATAGGCGGATTTATAATGTCGGTAATAAGCCTTTTGGTAGCGCTTGTATATCTTATTTTAAAACTTGTAAACTGGTATTCTTTCCCGGCAGGCAACGCCCCTATAGTGATAGGTGTTTTCCTTTTGGGCTCGATACAACTTTTCTTTATCGGTCTTTTGGGCGAATATGTGCTTAATATAAACTCCAAAATTATGAAGAGACCGCTTGTGGTAGAAGAGAAACGTATAAATTTTGAAGATAAAGCCGAAAAATAATGATTTTTTGTCATTTTACGCGGATTTGACTATTGAAAGCCGTGTTTTTCGGAAGTAATATCAGATTGAAAACGATATTCAAAAGGAGAAAAAATGAAATTTCCCGAAAAAATACTTCATCCTGTAAAAAGAATACACGGCGGCACTTTTTTGCCGCACCTTAAAGGAACCGAGGAACTTGAAACGGTGGATATGCCGGCGCCCGAACGCGTGTATATCCCCATGGTTCAGCATATCGGCGCACCTGCGGATGTCTGCGTTAATAAGGGCGATAAGGTGTATGTCGGCACCCTGATAGGCAGCGCTACGGCAAAGGTATGCGCGCCTGTTCATTCAAGCGTATCGGGCGAGGTTGAGGATATAATAACAAAACGCATAGGCGGCAGGGACGTGCAGTGCGTGGTAATAAAGTCCGACGGCAGAATGAAAGCCGATAAGTCGCTTGCGCCGCATAATATTAAAACCACAAAAGGGCTTGTTGCGGCCGCTAAGGACAGCGGACTTGTAGGACTCGGCGGCGCCGGATTCCCGACCTACATAAAACTTTCTCCGCAAAACGACGTTACCATAGACACGCTTATAATAAACGCGGCGGAGTGCGAACCTTACATTACCTCCGACTACAGGGAGTGTATGGAAAACTTTAACGATGTTGTTGAAGGCATTTACCTTATAAAAGAGAAACTCGGCATTAAAAATGCCGTTATCTGCGTTGAAAATAACAAGCCGCGCGCTATAATGAAACTTTACAGCGCCGTTATCGATCACCGTGATTCGGATAACAGCGTAAGGCTTATGCGGCTTCCGGCAACCTATCCGCAGGGTGCGGAAAAGGTGATAATTTACTCCGCAACGGGACGTAAACTTGCCGCAGGCGCTTTGCCGAGCGCCGTCGGCTGCATAGTTATGAACATTACCAGTATCGGAACGCTTTACCGTTACATAAGCACGGGTATGCCGCTTACCTCGAAGCGCATAACGCTTGAGGGTACGGGCGTGGGCAGTCCTAAAAATATCCGCGTGCCTATCGGCACACCTATAAAGGATGTTCTTGAGTTTGCCGGAGATATATACGAAAACGCCGACCGCATAATAATGGGAGGGCCTATGATGGGCAGTCCGGTGACGGATATGGATGCGGTGATTGAAAAGCGCAACAATGCTATACTTGTTATGAAACCTGCAAAACCGCGCACCGTTACAAACTGTATACGCTGCGGCAGGTGCGCCGCGGCGTGTCCTATGAAACTTTATCCGCAATCGGTTGAATCGGCATATAATGCCGGTATGCCGGAACGGTTTTCAAAACTTAACGTGGGCTATTGTATGGAATGCGGCAGCTGCTCGTATGTGTGTCCTGCCAAACGTCCTCTTACAGAGGTAATGCGCATAGCCAAGAAAACGGTAAGGGAGATGAAGAAATGAAAGAAAAACTTACCGCGGCAATGTCGCCGCATATAAGACACGCGGACACAACACGCGGCATAATGGGCGACGTTTTGATAGCCCTTTCTCCTGCCGCCGTGTATGGCTGCGTTATTTTCGGATTCAAAGCCGTTATACTTATTTTCACTTGTATGGCGTCCTGCGTTCTGGCAGAATTTTTGTGGAACAAAGCACTTAAAAAACCGCAGACAATAGGCGATTTTTCTGCGCTTGTTACGGGACTTCTTCTCGGTATGAACCTTACCGTAAAGGTCCCCGTGTGGGTCGCCGTTATAGGTTCGGTTGCCGCAATTATCGTGGTAAAGCAGATGTTCGGCGGACTCGGTCACAATTTTGTAAACCCTGCAATGTCTGCAAGAATAATACTTCTGGTTTCTTTCCCATCGTTTATGACTTCTTACACCGAACCGCTTTCGGGCGTTGTTACAAGCGCTACTCCGCTTGCTTCCGCCGCAGGGCAGAATCTTTCTTACAGGGAACTGTTTTTCGGTATGCACGCTGGCTCTATCGGTGAAACTTCGGCTTTTCTGCTCTTGGCGGGCGGCATTTATCTTATGCTTCGCCGCGTGATAAGTCCCATAATTCCCGTTTGCTTCATAGGAACACTGGCGGCGCTTACCTACGCTTTCGGCGGTAACGGTCTTACAGCGATTCTTTCGGGCGGCGTAATGTTAGGTGCCATATTTATGGCAACCGACTATGTTACAAGCCCCACAACGCCACTTGGCAAACTTATATTCGGAATAGGCTGCGGCGCCATAACTTTTATTATAAGAAAATTCGGCTCTTTGCCGGAAGGTGTTTCCTATTCGATAATAATAATGAATATTTTAGTGCCGCATATAAACACGCTTACAAGCGGCAGACCCTTCGGCGCAAAGGAGGGCAAAACCGATGCGTGAGTTTTTTAAAAAATTCAAAGGAATGTCTATTGCTTATCCCGTAACGGTAATGGTTGTTATCTGTCTTGTTATAACCGCCGCGCTTGCGGGAACCAATATGCTGACAAACAAAAAAATATCCGCAATAAGCGAAAAAAACGAAAAAGCCGCTATGGCGGAACTTATTCCGGCAGATACATACGAAACGTATACCGTTAAGTCCGGCAGCGATACGTATACATACAGAACAGCCGTTAAAAACGGCAAACTTGCCGGATATATATTCAGTTTAAGCGAAAAAGGGTACGGCGGTACGGTATCCGTAATGGTTGCGGTAGCCCCGTCGGGCGAAGTAAGCGCCGTTCGCGTTCTTGACGTTTCGAACGAAACGCCGGGACTCGGTCAGAACACCTCAAGAGAGGAATTTTTAAAGCAGTTCAAGGGAAAATCTTCAAAGATTACCGCCGTTAAATACGGAACCGCTTCGGGCGACGGCGAAATCGACGCCGTAGCAAGCGCTACGATAACTTCAAAGGCAGTAACAAGCGCCGTAAATAAGGCAATTGACCTTACCGCTTCGGTAAAGGAACTGTCTGCCGCGGCAAATGTTGACACAGCGTCGCAAGCAATGGATAAGGAGGGCGAAACTCAATGAAATCCAAAAATATGAGCGTTTTTACAAACGGTTTATTGCGTGAGAATCCTACCCTCAGACTGGTGCTTGGAACCTGTCCCACGCTTGCTGTAACAACGGCGGCGATAAACGGAGTAGGCATGGGAATTGCCGCTACCGTGGTTCTTGTGTGCTCTAACGCGGTAATATCGCTTTTGCGCAACGTTATACCGGATAAAGTCCGCATACCTGCTTTTATTACGATAATTGCAGGCTTTGTAAGCGTTGTTCAGATGCTTGTAAAGGCGTATGCGCCGGCTATCGACTCGGCGCTCGGTATATATCTGCCGCTTATAGTGGTTAACTGTATAATTCTTGCGCGTGCCGAGATGTTCGCGTCTAAAAACGCGGTGCTGCCGAGTATTCTGGACGGCCTCGGAATGGGGCTCGGCTTTACAGCCGTGCTTACCGTAATGGGCGCTATCCGCGAGTTCTTCGGTGCGGGAAGCGTATTCAACTTCCCCGTAACTTCAAGATTTATGGACCCGATGATAATTTTCCTGCTGCCCCCCGGCGGATTTTTCGTGTTCGGTATGCTGGTGGCGGCTTCAAACGCGATAGCAAAACGCAACGGTAAACCGCGCGTTGAAAAAACGGGCTGTGAAAACTGCCCCGCAAGCGCCGCGTGCAGCGGTTCCTGTGAAGGTAAGGAGGACGCTTCGGATGAATAAGGTAACTATTGCTTCCATTGTCCTTGCCGGACTTCTTACCAACAATATGGTGCTTGCAAAATTTTTGGGAATTTGCCCTTTTTTGGGCGTTTCCAAAAAGGTAAACACCGCCTTTTCGATGAGTATTGCCGTAACCCTTGTTATGGTAATAGCCACGGCGGTAACGTATCCTATATATTACTATCTGCTTCAGCCTAAGTATACCTATCTTGAAACGGTCGTGTTCATACTTGTAATTGCGGCGATAGTTCAGTTTATCGAGATATTTTTAAAGAAATTCATAAAGCCCATATATAATGCTTTGGGTATTTATCTGCCGCTTATCACTACCAACTGCGCTGTGCTCGGTATCACAATGCTTAATGTTACCGATTTTGATATAACGGCGTATCCGTTTTCAAAACTTTATGTTTTCTCGCTTACAAACGCGCTTTCGGCAGGGCTTGGCTTTATGCTTGCAATGCTTTTGTTTTCGGGCGTCAGAACAAGACTTGAAACCGCAGATATACCCGAATTTATGAAAGGACTGCCGATAACCCTTGTGGCGGCGGCTCTTTGCTCGCTTTCCTTCTTGGGATTTGCAGGAATAGGGGGTTAAGCGGATATGCAGATACTTATTCCCGTAATAATCGTTGCCGCAATAGGACTTTTGGCAGGAGTTATGTTAAGTCTTGCCTCTAAGTTTATGGCGGTTCCTACGGACGAAAAAACCGAAAAGATACGCGAATGTCTGCCCGGTGCCAACTGCGGCGCCTGCGGTTATTCCGGCTGCGACGGCTACGCCGCGGCGATAGCGGCAGGAGAGGCAGAGCCAAATAAATGCGCGCCCGGCGGCGCCGATGCCGCAAAGGCGCTCGCGGAACTTTTGGGCGTAAGCGTAACTGCCGAAAAGAAAATCGCCTTTGCCGCCTGCGGCAGAACCAAAGAGGGCGCTGCCGAACACTTTGCTTACGACGGTATGCCTACATGCGCCGCCGCCGCTTTAACACAGGGCGGCCCGCTTGAATGTGAATACGGCTGCATAGGTTACGGCGATTGCGTTAAGGCCTGCCGCTTCGGTGCGCTGGAACTTGATGAAAACGGCAGACCGCATATTTCGGCGGCTCTTTGTACCGGCTGCGGTATGTGCGCTGCGGCTTGTCCTAAAAATATAATTTCGGTAATTCCCGAAAAGGTCAAGGTAAAGGTACGGTGCTCAAACTGTAAAAAAGGCGCCGCCGTTGCAAAGGCGTGCAAAAATTCATGCATTGCCTGCGGTATGTGCGTAAAGGCGTGCGAATCGGACGCCGTGCATCTTGAAAACAACCTTGCCGTTATTGATTACGATAAATGCATAGGCTGCGGAAAGTGTAAAGCGGCTTGTAAACGCGGAGTTATAGTGTAACAAGTAATAAAGGACCGTTCACTGAACGGTCCTTTTGCTTTTTTGTTTTTTTATTCAAGTGTTAAAAGCAGAGCCATTTTAAATTTGGTTTCGGCTTTTACATAGTGTTTTCCGCCCTTTGCAAAGCAGAAATTTTCGCCCTTCTTTATTTTGTGCTCTTTGCCCTCGTATCCTATTATGCCCTCGCCGTCAAGCGCGAATATAAGCGCTTCTCCGGGTGCGGAGTGCTCGGAAAGTCCCGTGCCGGCGTCGAATGCCATAAGCGCAAACTTCATCTTGTCGTTGTGCGTAGACAAAGCAATCAGGTTGCAACGGTTTTTTTGGGAAGAACAGCGCAGTCATCGGCTGCGTTGCCCTCCACTCGCAATACGACAGTATTACTCGGTCGGGACGTCTTGCCGCTAAAAGCGCTGTTTCTTACAAAAATCTTTGGCCGCATGACAAATGCCGATAGCGCAGTATGCTTTAAAATGTGGATTTTCGGCAGTATCCTTTGTTAAAAATGCGCGTTATGCGTTAGCATTACCGCACATTTTTGCCGCGACTCCTGCTCGAAACTCTCATTTTAAAGTGCGAAGCAGTTTTGTAGCAAGAGAAAAAACTGATTTCGGCGAAGTTAAAAAATGAAAGAATACTGACGTATTCTGAGGCTTTTTAACAAGACGGGACGGTTTTTTCTGCTCCAAAACCATGCTTCGTTATCGGCGTTTGTCATAGGCGAGAGAATTTTTTTGCTTTTGAAGTCGAGGAACGCAGGAATACCGGCGTATTTCAAGTGACGAGACAATAAAAGCGGACAAATCAGCCGCGTGTCACGAATCGTTGTATCCCAATTGTTTTGTCTATGCTTTAATGCAAAAACAAAGTACGCCTCCCGTTTTTGTGGGGAGGCGTGTATCGGCTTAGTTTGTTTTGCATTGTTTTCCCGTGTGGTCTATTTTGTAGTTATCCTTCATAATAAGGTCGCTTATAAATACAAATTCAAATCCCTTTTCTTTAAGGCATTTAAGCATAGTGGGAAGGGCTTCGGGCGTGTGTTCGGCGTCGTTATGGCAAAGAATAATAGAACCGTTCTCCGCTTTCTTTACAACCCTTTCGCAAATACTTTCCGCCGTGGCGGTGTCCTTCCAGTCAAGTGAGTCAACGCTCCACTGAATCGTTTTCATCCCCATGCTTTCGGTGGTTTCGATAAGACGGTTGTTGTAATCGCCGTAGGGCGGCCGCAAAAGCGTAGGCGCTTTCCCCGTTATCGCCTCTATCTTTTTATTGCAGGCGGTAAGTTCGTTTTTTATCTGCTCTTCGGAAAGTTTCGACATATAAGGGTGCGTGTTCGAGTGGTTTTGCACCTGATGTCCCGCGTCGCTTAACGCCTTTACCGATTCAGGATATTTATCCACCCACGCGCCCACTACAAAAAATGTTGCGGGCACATTGTATTCTTTAAGTATTTCTATAAGAGTTTCGGTGTCGTCGTTTCCCCATGCGGCGTCAAAACTTATGGCTATCTTTTTTTCATCTGTCCCAACGCAGTATATCGGCAGTTTGCGTTCGCCTGCTGCAAAAATTCTTACCGAACCCAGTACAACTGCCGCAACCGTAAGCACCGCGCAGAGCGCCAGCATAAGCTGTTTTTTGGTTATAATAAAACATTTCATATAAAAACACCTCGCTAGTATATATGCCGGGGTGTTTGTACCATATTATAAGGAATGTTATTGATTTGTCTGTAAATTTTAAGGACTTGCTGTAAATCGCAGGTCCTTAAGTTATACCGATTTGATAAGTCCGTGAGAGTAGGGGATAAACTGTATGTCCTTGAACTTTTTTGAAAGAATTCTGCAAAGCGGTTCCACAATAACGTTTTCGCTGGCAAAGTGGCCGCAGTCAAAAAGCGCAAAATCGTTGTTTATCGCCTTTATAAAGTGCTTTTGCTTGCTGTCCGCGGCGATAAGACCGTCATATCCGCCGGAAATTGCCTCGTCTATGTAGTCGCAGCCGGAGCCCGAGCATACAAGCAGGTTTTCCACCGTGTTCTTGCCTGTGTACCTTACGCCGTAGCCCAGTTTTTCTTTTATAAGCAATGCGAATTCGTCGGCACTTGTCGGCGCGGGCGTTTTGGCGCTTCTTATCGTAAAGTCGTCCTGCGTTTCGTATTTTTTAACGGCGGTAAGACCTATCGCATTGCAAAGGCAGTCGGTAACGCCACCTTTGGCAACGTCAAGATTGGTATGCATGGAAATTACCGAAACGCCGTTTTTTATAAGTTCGTAAACAACGCTGCCGGCAGTGACCGATTTAAGCCCGTCAAAAATTACGGGGTGGTGGGTTATAATAAGTTTGGCGTCCGCCTTTGCCGCCGCACGCACGGCGGTTATGTCGCAGTCAAGGCAGACTATAACCTTTTCCGTGGATGCCGCTTTATCGCCCACAAGAAAACCCGGGTTATCAAAATTTTTTGCCGTGTCAAGCGGATATTTTTTGCAGAGAAAATCAAAAATTTCGCCGTTTGTAACCATAAATTATCCCTTCTTGAAAGAGTCTTTAAGCGCGACGGTTTCGTTGAATATAAGGCTGTCGGGCGCGGAGTCGGTGTCTACGCAGAAATAGCCCTGCCGCATAAACTGGAATGTGTCGCCCGGTTTTGCGCCCTTTAAAGAGCAGTCAACCTTAACGTTGTCAAGCGTTTTAAGCGAATCGGGGTTAAGATTATCGGCAAAGGTGGAAACGCCCTCTTCGTCGCTTGGGTTTTCAACAAGGAACAAACGGCTGTAAAGACGAACCGATGCCGTAAGGCAGTTTTTGGCGTCAACAAAATGTATCGTGCCTTTTACCTTTCTTCCGTCGGGTGTTTCACCGCCTCTTGATTCGGGATCATAGGTGCAGTGAACGCAGGTTATATTGCCGTTTTCGTCCGTTTCGTGCGAAGCGTATTTAATATAGTAAGCGCCTTTAAGGCGTACTTCTTTTTGCGGACAAAGGCGGAAGTACTTGCCCGGGGGGTCAAGCATAAAGTCGCTTTCCTCAATATAAATTTCGTTCGAGAAAGAAACCGTTTTCTGACCGAGTTCGGGTTTGTTGGGATTTACAT
>CAKSTF010000008.1 GCA_934491515.1 uncultured Eubacteriales bacterium | reverse complement strand
TATTAAGGTCATTGACCCATCAAAACATAGAAATGTCTTCTATGTTTTGATGGTCGCACTTAATTCGATCACATCCCCCAAATGCGTGAAAGGAAATCAATAGGCGTTCGGCTGCTGACCGAACTCATAGGAATCTCACCTCTGCCGGGTACTCCGCCAGCCCCTTAGGGAAGTATCATTATCCCTGAATTGTTTCTTCGCCTTATCCGTAGCAATCGGATATTTCAGAATAGTTCGGAACCGCTACCAACCTTGCTTTCCGTTATTACCTATATGGGCAGGAAGATTTTGGCGTACCTTCATTCGGCTGAGGCAAGAGCCTCCAATCAGGAATGTACCTATTGAATGTTTATTCTATTTTCAAGGTTCTTGAGGGAAATTAAATAACCCCTCACTTGGTAGGCAACGAAAACGGTCAAAAATTAACCCCCTAACCGAAATTTTTTTAATTTTTTATAAAAACCTAAGATTTATGAGTTTGCATTTGATTATGAGGTGATAAAAAAAGCACCCTTAAAGAGTGCAAAACAACTTTATTTATACAAACATAAGTAATCCAAAAGTGCCAAGATAAATCCCTAAGTGTCAAATTGACACTTTGGGATTCGCTTTTTGATACTTTGGAGTATTATTTCATCATTGATGATAGGAAAAGAATGCTTAAACGAAAAAAGGACGAACCGTCCAATATGGATAGTTCGTCCTTGACTCATTTTGATTGTTGACTGTCTAAGTACTTCCAGCGTCGATAGTTTTGCAGACTACTGATGTGCCAATCGCTCTTTCGACTAATTTTACGAAAATCAAGTGAGCACAGAAAGTCTATCAAATAAATTTTGGGAACAAGATTTCTGCCTTTAATAACAAAATGTTTTAATTTTCCCTTGCTACACCATCTATTAACAACAGCCACCCTATATCCTGTTACTTTGCTAATCATACTGGTTTCCATAACATCTGGATATTCTTTTAATAGATATTGAAAATACTCGTGTAAATCCTCACCTTTAATATTAGGCAGCGTAGAATGGCTACTGCGTATAGAAGGATTCTTGTAGGAATACCAGTTTTCAGGTACAGTATAATATTCAGGATTTTGCTCTTTGTCCTCAAGGAAAACCATCAAATCTTCTTTTCTGATTTTATAACAACGAGTTTTCTTTCCTGAATACTCACAAGGCAATTTCCCGCTTTTCAGATAATAAAGTGCAGTTCGTTTGCTGCAATGACAGATTAAACGCATCTGTTCTTTCGTAATAATACTTGGCACTTCAGACCAGTTAATATCATTTAATTTCATAGCTTACACCTCAATATTTTTACGGTGGGAAATATCTGTGTTTGCTATGTAGTTCTAACATTTTTCTAACAGTTCTAACACGAATTCTAACAAAAATGCTAAAATCGGCGCATTTTTTGTCTTTACTTGAACCCATTGAAATATCAGCGTTTTTTGCGTGTGCTATGCTAATAAGCCTTGATTTACACGGATTTTCTGCGGATAAAACATCCTAAAACATATATGAAAAAACCTATAAAGTAATATTGGTGCAAAAAACTCGAAATCAGTTAGCGCTTACGCGCCCGCGAGTTCGAATCTCGCCGTCTCCGCCAAAAAGAAATTGCAGGCTTTAGGGTCTGCGATTTCTTTTTTTTATTCGGCAGAGAGATTTGAATAGGACGGTTTTGACATTTGTCAAAATTAGGACCTTCCGGCGGAAGGTCCTAAAGTCCGCGTGCGTGCCGGCCGCACGGCAGTGCGCCGTGCAAATCTCGCCGTCTCCGCCAGAATGCGGACACAAAAAGATGCGTCCACCGAAAGCCCGATTATATCGGGCTTTTTTGCTGCCCAGGCGACGATTCTCTCAAAAAATGCCCATACACACCTGAAGCGGCTCCTTAAAATACAATTTAAGCTTACAAAGGTTTAAATCAAGGCAGCAAAAAGGAAAAGCATCTGTATTATACTGTCTTCACACAAAAAAGCCCCTGCTTCGGCAAGTGCTTTTTTATAAAATCCGTTATTGTTTGTTTTTACTTTTTAACATACTTTATATACTCAAAATTGCTTTGCCTACTTCGCGATTCCATCGCGGTTCTAACAGCACGGTGCAGTTCACGGACTTTCTCGGTTTCTGTAACGCCGTCCGGCGGATAGAAAGGTCCGTCCAAATACACGTGAGTAAGCGGTTTTTTGAATATTCGGGATTTTTTGTAGGTAACGGTCATTGCGATCGCGGGCGTTTTAAACTTTACGGGAAATTTAAAAGACGTGTCCGCAAACGGTCTTATTCCCGTATAATACTTCCAAACATGCGCTTCGGGATAAATAACCACGCACTTTTTTTGTGAAATGCGTAATTTTATCGCTTTAAGCAGTTCTTTAGTTCCCGAAACGGTTTCAGCCGTAGGTAAAGCACCAAGATACGGCAATACCTTCCCTATAACGGGTATCGCATAGTTTGCCGGACTTACAACCGTGTATATCCTTTTAGGAAAAACTGCCCTTGCAGGAATTACAACATCGCCTATCGGTTGGGTATGGTTACCATAAATAAACGCACCGTTTTTGATTGCTTTTCTTATCCCCTTTTTACCGTATATTTTCATATGCAAATGAAGACGACAGTAAAAAAGTGAAAAAAGCAAAGCGGCTCCGTAGGTAAGCGGCGAAAGAATACGCGCAAAAAAACCTTTTCTTACATACGCATAGTCATCGGGCAGATGCACTTGTTTTGACGGTTTTTCAAAGTCATCGGTAAATTCGGTATAAAATCTGATTCTACCCATTATTTTTACCGCACCAACCGGCTATATCGCAGCATTCAAATTTATAAGTAAGTTTTTTGCCGTATACCCTCTCGTAACATTCCTTTTTAAGCGCATAATCCTTTTCACCGATAAAAAGCGAATTTTCTTTTACCGTTTTTTCAGTATCGGGATACAACACGTCCAGCACATGCAGGATATACTTTGTTTTTCTAAAACCGCTGCCGTCGTCCTCACCGCAATCCACAATCTGAACAAAGCAGGATATGACCGGCACGCCGAGTTTTGCAGCAAAATAATACGCACCGCGTTTCGGGGGACGGGGTTTTCGATAATTAAACCACATTTCCTGCTCGGGATACAAAAGCACCGTTTCCTTATTATCTATAAGTTTTTCTTTAAGTACTGAAACAAGGTCGCGTGCAAGATATGCCGGATCGGAAGATATGGGAATCGTATCCGCATAGTTCATTAAAAAACCTATCGCGCCCGTCATTGCAAAGTTTGTAACCTGACTTATGATATTTAGCCGCCCCAAATTTGCGGTTTGTGTAAGACGCCGTATAACCGTGTTTTCCAAAGGACCGAAATGATTGCTTGTAATTATAGCGCCCTCTATATCTGCAGGGATTTTTTCGGTTCCGATTATAACGGTATCCTTATTTATCTTTTTTGTTGCAATTTTTGCAAGTTTCACCGCTGCGGCACGTTTAATTTTATATTCAGTACCTTTTCTGGCTTTTAAATACCTGTCGGTTACTGCTTTTGCTTCTTTGGGAGTAAGAACGGGGTCGCCCGGTTCCACCTTGCGGTAAAAATCGCCTGCTTCGGCATATTCTTTGATTCTGTCAATAACCTGCAGACGTTCATTTGCGGATCTCATAATCTTATTTTAACTCCGTTTTCAATCATTTTCTTAAAGGTTATATCGTTCGACTGTATTAAAGCACCACGTTCAACAAGCAGTTTCATACATTCTGCGTCGGCGGCCTTCTGCTCTTCGGAATACTCTGCTTTGCATTTTCTTATTTCATCAATAAATCCGCTGTTCTCGGCATAGTGCCAAAAATCGTCGGCAAACTCAATGCCGTCATAACACCACGGTTTTGAAAACAGATTATAATGCACAAGTTTGGGCTTTTCGGGCAATCCGCGGCTGCCTGGCATAGCGTCCCATGTCTCGTCAAGATAATGAATTTTACCGTTGCATACGGCATTTATATAATCCTGATCCGGTGCTATTGTGTCAAAATGATATGCAGTTAAAAGATTTAAAAAATGCTCGTCAAATTTAAGTTCGCGCATCTTTTTAAGATTCATAAGCAACACGCCGGAGTTAATATATTCGCCTTTTCCCGAGCCGACGGCATTTTCCGTATAAGCCACAAGCGGCGGCACATCGGCAATTGAAAGATCGCGGCAGGCGCCTATGATATTATCGCCTATATCAATATTAAAAAGTTCTGCAATGTCTGCGTTTACAACAACATCGCTGTCGATATAAATTCCCTTGTCGTACTGAGGAAAAAGTTCGGGAATAAAAAGGCGGAAGTATATTGTAAGGGTAAAATAATCACACCTTAGGCGGTTCGACATATTATCGGTAATCGACTCTAAATTATTTTTGAGGTAGTCAAAGTCAATTTTTAAATTTTCTTTTTCGTGTGTTTTTAGTTTTTTTATATTTTCTTCGGCAAGACCTTGGTGAAGTACGATAACACGATAGTTATACTGTTTACCGCAATTTTCGGAAAGCGAACGCAACGCCGTGGCAAGATAAGGCACATAAGCGTCGTCAACAGTGAAAAAAATCGGAATTTCGTTTTGTGCGTTTGTGTTGTTCATTGGTTTGTCTCCTTTAAAAACTTTTTAAAAAGACCGTCATAACGGTTTATTTTTAAGACCTCGCGTACGCGGTCGAATTCCCACGGTTTCACAGTACGGGTATGTAAAACGGGGAAAAATACAAATTTGGTTGAAAAATGCTGAAAAACGGTATCGTTTTTCAAGTTTCCCTGTTCGTTGAACTTTTGCGGCATCCTCTTTTTAAGCGCGGTCTTATTAAGTGCTGTCTGATCAGGCATAAACATCTTTTTATCCCTGCACATATCGCGACAGCGCAAAAAAACTTCGTCATTCTTCATCTTTCCGACGTTCATAAGCAAAACGCCCGAATTAAGATAATCGTGGCGAAACGGTGCGCCGCCGAAAACCCATTTACCGTACCTGTCGGGAACGCCGCAAATGTGCACATTCTCGATATCGGTATCGTAAAATTGCGAAAAATCCGCACAGCACAGCACATCCGTATCAAGGTAGAGTATTTTTTCAGGCATTTGCGGCAAAAGGTCGCAAAAAAGCCTTAACATACAAAACGGCGTAAAGCGAGTACTCATATTCGCAACCGGTTTATATTCCGAAAAAATATTTGATATATCAAACAAAGACACGTTGTTTTTGCCGTTGTACTTTTTTGCGGTTTTTAAAAGCCTGTCCGCAAAGGCGGCAGAAATTGCCTTGTGCTGTTTGCCGCCGTACTCCAGCGAAGCCGTGACAATATATACGTTTAAAGCATGGTCTGAGTTTTCAAAAAGCGACATTGCCGAAAGCAAAACGCCCTTTTCAACTCCCGAATCACCGCAATAAAGAATATTCATACCTGTATCACCCACCGTCTCGCTTAGAGGAAGCAATCGTAATTCACGATTGTCCTGTTAATTATAAACAATATTTATTTTTTCTTCAACCTATTAAATCAAAAATGCTCTCTACCGGTTTCTACTAACGGTAGAGAGCGTTTTTCGCATAAATCAACAAAAATATTGTGTTTTTTCTACGGACAAAATTATCAAAGTAGAGCAACGTTTTAAAACTCTACCGACGGTAGAAACGGCAAATCACGAAAACTTAACAAGCAAAAAACTGTATGGTTTCATAACCACCGAAAATTCTTCTGAAAGAACAGTACCGATTTTTTTAAGGTCATTGCTTTCGTCACACATATAAATTTCAGCAGTTTTCCCGTTTGTGCCGCAAAGTTTAAATGAAACTTCCTTTTCGGACAGTTCTTCGTCCACAGCCGCAAAAGAGGACACAAGCACCGCGTGAGTATCGCCGTTTGAAGCAGCAACCGCATACAGGCGCTCATCGTCAGATGAGAGGGACACCTGCTCTTTACACTTATATACCTCATTAAAAGCCTTGAAGGCAAAGAATGGCTTTTGCGGAATAAGTATATTTGCGCCGCCGTTTATGTAATCGTTGCCCATAGAAAACAAACTGCACCATGATTCCGAAAACTTCATCTGGGCGTCGTAAAACGCCATTATGTCACATGGAGCGTTCTGCATAGCCGACATAATTGCAGCGTTAAAAGCGGCGCCTTTATGCGAGTGCATAACAGCAATATTCCCCTTCATATCCTTCCAGCTTTTAACATAATTCCACTCGTCATATATGCTTTCCGCGCCGTCATATCCGTATTTTTTGAGGGTGTTTTCCGCACGGTACGCCCTCTCGACCGCCGATTCTATATTATCAATATATCCGTGCCAGGAATAAAAGTCCATCGGCGGATGATTGCCGTCTTTCGTAAGTTCGGTAAAAAATGCGTCCACAAATTCGCCGTCCGGATTTGAAAAAGCCGGACCGCCGATTTTCAGTTCGGGGAAACGGTTCTTTAAATGTTTTGCCGCCGTATCATACAAATGGGCAAAATCCTCTGCCGGACCGCCCCACATTTTTAAATCTTTTGCGTGATTTGGCTCGTTCCATATCTCCCAATACTCTATACCTAAATTATATCCGTCCGCCCAGCCGTAGTTATAATGCATTATTATATGTTCGCATATCTGCGCCCATTTTTCAAAACTTCTAGGCGGAAATATATGGCGTTTTACGGGGTTGTGCTCGATAGAAACACCCAAGCGGTAGATTATCTTTGTATCACACTCGTCAATGGCTTTTAAATACAGGTCGGTAAGCGCAAAATTGTAAGAATCCGGATCGTTTACATCTGCGTCAAAGTTTTTAAAAATGCACGATATGTCAACAAATTCGCCGCTGCCGAAAGGATATTCGGTATCGTGCAGTCGCGAAAACGGTATGCCCGCCTCTTTAAAAAGCGGTCTTGCGTCCCTACTGAAATTACAGGTAAGCGGACCGTTGTTTACTCCGTGCATAGGTTTCATAGGTCCTATTTTCTTTGAAAAGTCAATTTTGATTTCCGCCATAGCAAAACCTCCGAAATGTTTTGTTCATTATATATTAAAAGCAGAAAACACAACAAATAATTTCACTTTACAATGGCAATGAATAATTGCTCAATTAAAAATGCCCTGCGCTAAAGCAGGGCAAAAGACTGTGCATATTAAAAACTGACGGGTGGTGTTGTCGGGTCTTCCGAAGAATCCAAGGAAGAGGAATCGGTCGACGCGCTGCCGGAACTACCAGAATTTATTTCGGGTTCGGAAGCATACTCGTCTTCAGAATCATCGCCGGTAAAATCGCTGTTGTTAAAGCCGACCGCGCCGCCTTGAATCTCATAATCATCTTTGCCGTAGGATATGGTATTCCATGAATCGCCGCTATCCGATGAAGAAGCGTTCTTATTTTTACAGCCTGCAAAACTAAAAACGCAAACAGCAGCGATAAGTAAAACTATGCCGAATTTTTTCATTTGAATCCCTCCGAAATATAAAATTACAGGCCGATATTACCACATATTTCGACAAAAATCAACATATTTCAAGGCGGAAAAATTTACCGGATTAAATCAAAATCCGGCACATAATCCGTGCTTGCACTTGACAGTTCCTGAAAATAACAATTCTGATAGCCGCTGCTTAAAATATAATCCGCCACCTTGTTATATTCCCTTTCGGTTATTTTTCTTCCTATAACGGCGTCGCTGCAGGCTTCGTTAACCAGAATATATTGCCCCATAAGGCTGAAATAAGCGCCCGACATATTTTGCCGCACAAAATCAAATATCTTTATTGCGTCGTTTGTGGCGGCAGGCAGCAGCAAATGCCTTACTATTACGCCCGTTTGCATAATTCCGTTTTTAAAAACGCATTTCGGTTTTTGCGCATATGCCTCTTTAAGGGCAAGACCTGCAACATCGACATAATCGGCGGCTTTTGAATATTTAAGCGCCTTTGCATTGTCCGCATACTTGAAATCCATTAAGTAGATATCTATGTACTTTTCAAGCCCACTTAGTGTTTCAACGCTTTCATATCCGCCGGAGTTATATACTATGGGGATATTCGGTCTGTAAATATCAAGAGCCTCTTTTATTGCCGTTACAAAATGCGTGGGCGTTACAAGGTTTATATTTTCGGCACCCTTTTCTTCAAGTTCCGCAAATATTTCCGCAAGACGTGCGGCTGTAACCGTTTTTCCCTTGCCGGTGTGGCTTATAGCGGCGTTTTGGCAGTAAACACAGCCGAGATTGCACCCCGAAAAAAAGACGGTACCGGAGCCCCGTTCCCCGCTTATGGAGGGTTCTTCCCAAAAATGCAAAGCAGCCCTTGCAATTTTAGGCGCAAGAGGCTGCTTACAAAAACCACCGAAATTCTGTGTTTCGGTACGGCGCGCATTACACTTTCTCGGGCAAAGGCTGCATATCATTTTTCTTTTCCACCTTTGGTCTTTTCTCTATCAGTTTTGTGCGTATTTTAACGTCTTCGTATGTTTTTCTGGCGGTAACCCTGCCAATATACTTTTTGCCGCACTTGCCGCAGGAAAGTTCCGCAGTAAAATTACGGTTATGAAAATGCCATTTTGACCTTGTTTTAAGCGGTTTGCCGCACGCAGGGCATTTAAAATCAAAAGTTTCTTCCGGAATATCGGGCGAGTTCATATCGGCAATATAGAAAGCCTTAAAGGAAAGTTTTTCCCTGAAATGCGGATCCGTTGCGTCGATAACATAACTTTTAAAGCGTTCCCCGTTATAGCAATGCTTTAAAAGCAACGCACATACTATGCTGTCGTCCTTTGCGGTGTGAAAATCATAATCTACGGTTTTAATATCAAGCATTTCCGCAGCATGCGCCAATGAAATCTGGGAAGTAATCTGAACACCCGAAAGTTTAAGTTCGTTTTGTATGAATTTTTGCAAATCAAGATATCTGTCAATTTTAAATCTGCAATCTTCCGGCAAAAGCACTTCATTTTCAATAATCGTGTACAGGTCTGAATTGCTCCAGGTCATTGTTATGCTGCCTTCACCTGTAAATTCATTATATTTTTTCACAGCCTCGGCAAACGGAATCCCCGAAAGCATCATTTCTTTTGTTATGCCGGTAAGTTCCGTAAAACGTCGGCTTACGCGACTTGTAAAAGCAGAACGGATATTAAGTTCAAGCGTGTCTGTTATATTAAAATCGGAATCCAGTTTAACGGCGCCTATCTGCAAAATCTGATTTATAAAACGTTTTTGCGGAACATAATAAGCGCTGTCCCATTCCATATCAAGAATTATATAGTTCATCAGCGATTCCTTGCTTCAAACTTCATGCGCTGTTCTTTGTTAAGAATACGCTTGCGAAGGCGAATGTTTTCGGGTGTAATTTCAACAAGTTCGTCATTCTTTATAAATTCAAGGGACTGTTCAAGGCTGAGTATCGTAGGCGGTATTAACCGCAGTGCGTCGTCCGAGCCGGAAGAACGGGTGTTAGTAAGATGTTTTTCCTTGCAGACATTGCAGACTATATCTTCGTTTTTCGGATTTTCGCCCACTATCATACCCTCATATACCGGCACACCCGCCCCGATAAACAGTCTGCCGCGGCTTTGGGTGTTAAAAAGACCGTACGCAGTGGCGGTGCCCGTTTCGTGCACTATAATCGAACCGGTGTTACGCTGATCGATATCGCCCTTGTATTCTTCGTAATCATAGAAAACATGGCTCATTATCCCGTTGCCGTTTGTATCGGTCATAAACTGGGAACGGTAGCCTAAAAGTCCCCTTGCGGGAATCAAAAACTCAAGGTGGGACATACCGCCTGCTCTTGTTCCCATATTGCGCATTTCGGCATGCCTTGTGCCAAGGCGCTCCATAACCGAACCCACGTACTGTTCGGGAACTTCTATCATCAAAAGTTCAATGGGTTCAAGCAATTTACCGTTTTCGCCGTGCTTATATATAACTTCGGGCGGCGATACCTGGAATTCGTAACCCTGGCGGCGCATGGTTTCAATAAGTATAGAAAGGTGAAGTTCGCCGCGACCGGAAACTTTAAAGGTATCCGCGCTGTCGGTTTCCTCAACCTTAAGGCTTACGTTTGTCATAACTTCTTTAAAAAGTCTGTCACGCAGGTTACGGGAAGTAACATACTTGCCGTCCTGACCGGCAAAAGGCGAATTGTTTACCATAAAATTCATAGAGAGGGTCGGCTCGTCTATTTTAACAAACGGCAGCGGCTCGATATTTTCTGTATCGCAGGCGGTCTCACCTATTTCAAGGTCGGTGATACCTGCAACCTGAATTATATCACCTATGGTAGCAGAGGTAACCTCCGTGCGCTTAAGACCCTCATACATAAACATCTTGGCAATCTTTACGTTGGTGTGCGTTCCGTCTTTATGGCAAAGCGCAACGGTCTGTCCGTCCTTCGCTGTGCCGCGGATAACCCTACCCACGCCGATTCGGCCTATGTATTCATCGTATTCAACGTTTGTAAACAAAATCTGAAGCGGTGCGTCCGGGTCGCCTACGGGCGGGTCAATTTCGTTTACTATGGACTCAAACAGCGGTTTCATATCCGTTCCTGCAACATCGGGTGAATAAGTGGCATAACCGTCCCTTGCGGAAGCAAAAACAACGGGGAATTCTATTTGTTCTTCGTCCGCACCGAGTTCTATAAACAAATCAAGCACCTCGTCCACAACTTCATGCGGACGTGCGGTAGGTCTGTCAATCTTGTTAATAACAACAACGGCACGTTTTCCGAGAGCGAGCGCCTTTTTAAGTACAAACCGCGTTTGTGGCATACAACCTTCAAATGCGTCTACAACCAGCAAAACGCCGTCTACCATCTGCAAAATACGCTCAACCTCGCCACCGAAATCGGCATGTCCGGGGGTGTCAATAATGTTGATTTTAACGCCGTTATACATAACGCTTGTGTTCTTTGAAAGTATGGTTATTCCGCGCTCGCGTTCAAGGTCGTTGGAATCCATTACACGCTCGTTCACGTTTTCATTTTGGCGGAAAGTTCCGCTTTGTTTTAAAAGCTGGTCAACAAGGGTGGTCTTGCCGTGATCGACGTGCGCAATTATCGCTACATTTCTTAAATTTTCAATTTTCGTTTCAGACATTATCCCGTCTCCTACAATATACTCTACAAAATATATATTATAAAGCAGTAACAACTGCTTGTCAAACAAAAGATAATATGTTACACTTAAAAAAATCACCGTAAGCATTAAATCACGAGGTATTATATGAACGTTCTCTTTTATACGCTTGGCTGCAAGGTCAACCAATATGAAACACAGGCAATGCGTGAAGAATTTTTACGCCGAGGCTTTACTGCGGAAAAGGACCTTCAGGCAGATATAATAATTATCAACACCTGTTCTGTTACGGCGGAAAGCGACCGCAAAGCACGACAGCTGCTTAACCGCGTAAAGCGTGAAAACCCGAATGCTGTAACGGTTCTTACCGGCTGTATGGTTCAGGCGTTTCCCGAGTCTTCAAAACAACTTTCTGCCGATATAATAATAGGCAACCGCGACGTTTCAAACGTTATAAACGCCGTTCAGAAATATTTGCCTGAACATAAAAAGGCTTTCATTTGCGATGAACACAAAAAAGGCGACAGTTACAACACTTTGCCAATAACACGTTTTGACGAACGCACAAGGGCATTTATGAAAATAGAGGACGGCTGCGACCGTTTTTGCTCCTATTGCATTATTCCCTATGCGCGCGGCAGGGTGCGCTCTCGCTCGCTTGCGGAAATCTCTGCCGAAGCACAGACGCTTTCCGAAAACGGTTTCCGAGAAATCGTGCTTGTGGGAATAAACCTTTCGGCATACGGAAAAGGTGAAAATTTTGACCTTTGCGACGCAGTGGACGCGGTTTGCAAAATTGACGGAATACAGCGTGTGCGCTTAGGTTCGCTTGAACCTGATCACATAACCGATGAAATGCTTGCGCGCTTTAAAGCGCAGGAAAAATTCTGTCCGCAGTTTCATCTCTCCTTACAGTCGGGCTGCGACGAAACGCTTAAAAGAATGAACCGACACTATGACACGGCATTTTACTATGACCTTGTCTGCCGCATAAGAAACTGCTTTAAAAACGCCGCCGTTACCACGGATATTATGGTTGGTTTCGCCGGAGAGACCGAAGAGGAGTTTAATGAAAGTCTTGCTTTTGTTAAAAAAGTGGGTTTTGCGAGGTCGCACGTTTTTGCCTATTCGGTAAGGGAAGGCACTGCCGCCGCAAAATTTGGCAATCAGCTTTCTGCCGCAGAAAAATCGCGCCGTTCCCGTATTATGGCGTCTGCCGCCGCAGAAAGTGAAAAAAGACATCTTGAATCGCTTGTGGGCGCTACCCTGCCCGTCCTTTTTGAAAAGCATAACGAAGGATACACTCCTGATTATTCACGCGTTCTACTTAAAGGTTCATCGGCGGAAGAAGGAGAAATCAAAAACATTCTTATAACCGCCGCTTTTGACACCCATTGCGAGGGTGCCGCGGCTCAATAAAAAACTTGACAAATCTGCCTTTTTAATATAAAATTATTGCTATGCCGATGTGGCGGAATAGGCAGACGCAAGGGACTTAAAATCCCTCGGTGGCAACACCGTACCGGTTCAAGTCCGGTCATCGGCACCAAAAATCGACAGGCACCACAAGGTACCTGCCGATTTTTACTTTTCACATCCGTCCACCGTACAAAACAGTCGGTATTTTAAGGAGAAAAATATGCGACGCAAGGAAAGAGAAGTAGAAAACATAGAAGAAATTTTTGATATATTAAACCGTTGTGACACAATAAAGATTGCAATGCACAACGGCGTATACCCATATATAGTTCCCGTATCGTTCGGCACGGAAATCGTTGACAATAAGTTTATTATCTACTTTCACTGCGCACAAAGCGGAATGAAAATCGATTTACTGAAAGCAAACCCGAATGTTTGCGTTGAAGGTGAAATTTTCATATTTGTTTTATTTGCAACAAAAATATTAAAATTTCAAGGCGTTTACATTTATTGTTTCCTAATAAAAGTAAATTTTTACCTTGAAGCGAAATATATAAAAACATCCGTCCCTATTTAAGGGACGGATGTTTTTCATTGCCGCCGTTTATCTCTTCTTTTTACGAAGAAATACGATTTCGGTGGCGGTTACGCTTACAATCACAAGTGCCGCAAATATCCAGAGAACAACCGTTAAGTCGCCGGTAACGGGTGAAGACGTTCCCTGCTGTGATGTAATCGTAAACTCTGCACTTGCAGTGCCTGAAACAGAGGTTATGTCAATTGTGTGTTTGCCTACGGAAAGCGTGCGCAGGTAATCTGTACGGAGAGTAACTATTGTGCTACCGCTTTCGGTATCGTAGTCCTTTCCTGCAGTGATAACGTTACCGTCTACCGAAACGCTTACAAGGTCGGAAAGAAGTGCGTTTGATTTAAAACGCAGACCTTTTGAATCACCGCGGGTATATGAAGATTTATCGCCTTCAACAACGGAAGGTTTAAGTTTGGGTGTAGTTTTTTCAAAGGGCGCCGAACATGCCGTGCAGACATAAGACGTAAGTCCCTCTTTTTCAACGGTGGGTGCGGTTATTACTTTACCTTCGCCGTAAGTATGACCCGCATTTACCGTAATCTTCACGGTCGTTTTATTAAGCGCCTTATCAACGGCAGTAATCACCTGTTCGCCCTTTTTGGCGGAAATCTTTATTTTTCCGTTTGAATCGGGGGTTACCTTTTTACCGTCTACCGTAACGATATCAAGATTCTTATCCGTAACCGTTACCGTAACTTCGCCGCAATAGGTTTTACCGTCTACAGCGTCTATTACCGGGAACTCGTTATCAATAAGTTTTGTATCCGGTGCGGTTATTGTATCGTCTGCACCGCAGCCGCGTGCGCAGTGGGCTGTCTTTGTACCGTCTGCCAGGAAGGTTGCGTCGTTATTATAAACATAGTTTTCAAACAGATGCCCCAAGGCCTTGCCGTAGTTATAGGTAAGGTTGCTGCTCTTTTCGCCGCAATTTTCGCAGGCATAATAGTAAACAGCGGAATTATTGCAGTCTGCTTTGCTCTTAAGATATTCGTCAGCAGTATTCTTGGCGCTGAAATTGTGTTTAAGCGCACTGATTTCAAACGCAGCGGCGCTGCTGTAAGATACGGATGTGTCAATTCCGTTCTTATCGGCAAAATATTTTTGACAATCGCCGCAATACCAATAAGCCTTATGTCCTGCTGCAAGGCACGCCGCCTTCTCTTCTTTATAATATTTGGCGTTTGCATGGTTTATCGCAGTTATTACAAGTTCTTCCTCGGTAACGGGCACAGTTCCTTGCGAATCAAGGAAAAGTTCGCCGCAGCCACTGCAGGAATAGTACGCCTTCTTGCCGTTTGCGGTACAGGTGGCCGCACTTGCCGAATGCCGTGTTAAATTGTGGCGGTGCGAAGTATCAATTATGGTCACATCGACCTCAATCGTAAAGGTCTCGTCTTTAACGTCCATAGGATAGAAAACAAACGAAAGTTTGCGCACGGTGCCGGCAGAGTACTTGGTAAAGTAGTTTGCAAGTATATTTATTTCGTTTCCGCCCATTGTGTATTCATAGGGCGCTCTAAGCGTTATATCGCCGTCTTTAAGTTCTTTAAAAGTATTGTCGTTAAAGGTCATCTTAAAGATATTGTCAGCCTTATTATTAAGATCGAATGTAACGCTTGTGGGAGTAACGGTGCTGAGCGTATAAGCAACAACGCCCTGGTCGAGCAATATGGTGCTGTTCCCCGCTTTATCCGTAACCTTTACATAGATGAATCTTTTGGCGTTGGGCGCGATGCTTAAACTCGTTTCCCATTCGGAAGCGCTGATATTGTTAACATTTTCAACCACGGAATATGCGGCGAAATAACGAATCTCGTCAACACCGCTTAACGAATCTTCGGCGGAGGCTTCAACGTTTATTGTTTCTTTAAAGAACTTGCCGAATGTGATTTTGTTAAGCAAAGACTTGAATCCGCTTTTGTTATACTGTATTTTTACATTCTGCGGCGCTTCGCTGTCGATTTTATACTGCAGAATGGTGGAGTATACCTTGCCGTCGGCGGCCTTTAAGAATATCTGCCGAGATCCCCTTGCGGTATCGCCGCTTATTGTGAGTTTATACGAAAAACTATCGGGTGTTTCGCCGATTTTATAGCCGGACGCCGCCTTAACTTCCAAAGTTCCGCTGTACCAACCGTCGCTTGATTCAGGCAAAGTATACATTCTGCCCGAAGCGTGACCGTAGGATATTAAGAATTGCGCGTCACGGCTGCCGCTGTAATTGCCCTTAAGGGTTACCGTTACAGTTGCTTTACCTATGGCAATATTGTTTTTATATGCTACCGTATAGTCGGTATTAAGGGTAAGTTCTTTACCGTCAACGGTTACTTTGGGTACAGGCTCAATAGCGGCACCCGTATAAATATAACCGCTTTCTAATCCGGTAATCGTGATTTCATCCGAGGAAACCGTCTCGGGAGCAATTGTAAAGGTCCAGTTTTCGCCGTGCAAATCCTCTGCCGCGGCATACTTTGCGCTCTCAGTAACGTCAATAGTTACCGTGTATGTTCCCGCCTTGGTGGGCGCTGCGCACTGTACATGGTTTTCATCATAATACTTAACGGTTATATCGCCGCAGTTTATACCCGATTTTGCCTTAACCTCAGCCGTTTTCGGCTGACCGTTATAAACAAGACTGCCGGTAGGGGGCGTAAATTCAAAATCGTCCGCAGAAAGTGCGTCAAGGGCAAGTCTTAAGTATACTTTATTGTCTGCCGCTTTATTATCGGTTGCAAACGAATATCTTGAATCATCGCATTTTAGGGTGGTAAGCGTTTGATCGTAAACAGCAAATTTGCTGGTAAGATTCGGGTATACAATTGCCGCCAATGTACCCTCGCCCGTTAAATTGAGATATACTTTTCCGCCTTTAAAGTTGTTATAAAGGCACAGCGCATTGCCGTCCGTAAGGGTAATATTTTCAGTCTTTTTATGGCCGTAAAAGCCCGAAGTGTTCATGCTTATGTTTCCGTAAAAAGCACCGTATAAACTGCTGTAATCGTCGTACTTATAGAAACCTTTTAAAACAACATAATGGCTTCCGTAAACGCCGCCGCCTGCTTCCGTTGCAGTGTTATTTGTAATGTCGCCGCCGGTAATTCTGAATGCGTCGCCGCTACTGCTGCTGGCGTTACCTCTTTCAACGTAAGCGCCGCCGCCGTACAATGCCGTATTACCTGTAATGCTGCAATCATTAAGCTGGACGTTGCCTTTGGTGTAAATACCGCCGCCGTTTTCGGCGATATTTCCGGTAATGCTGCCGCCGTATATCCATATCTGCGAGCCGGAACCGCCGTGTATGCCGCCGCCGTTTTTAGTGATATTACCGCAAATATTGCCGCCGTAAATACTAAGAGCGTTCTTGTAAGCGGTATAATCATCGGTAACAATACCGCCGCCCGCGGTGTCTGCGCTATGGGTGATTTTCCCCTGCTTTTCTGTACTGTGGCAGTCACTTAAAGTTAAATCACCGCTTGTGATATGTATTACATCAAAATCGCCGTTAGCCGTAATATTATGGCCGTTAAGGCAAAGTCTTATCGAGCTTGTAACCTTCCAGGTATCTTTTAGTACAACGTCTTTTGTCAGGTAATAAGTACCGTAAGCGGGCAGCGAATCGGCGTCTGACCAAGGAGCGAAATTATCCGCCTGATAATACGTGCATTTTCTGGTTTCTTCGTGGGTGTCCGCCGCACCGCATTTGCAGTGCTTATGTTCGGTGTAATAGTATATATTTTCTTCAAATGTGTCGGGATTGTAGAGTTGTGAATCAGATTTATCGGACACCTTTCCCGCGTAAAGTTTAAGTACATCCGATACAACGGGCGCGTTCATCGAGTCGATAGCCCTGGTGCCGCCGGAAATCTGTATGCTGCCCTCGTTAAATGTTACGTTCGCGGGGTATTCGTACTCTCCGGTCTCGCTGTTGCGCTTTGATACGCCGCGTATGCCGTATGATTCGCCGCTGTTTGTAGCGGTAACGGTTAAAAATCCGCCGTTTATCGTAACATTGCCAGAACAGATACCTACGGCCTCATATTCGGGTATGCTGCCAATCATGGCAACTGATACAATGCCGCTGTTAAGCCTAAAGTTTTCGTTAGCGTAAATACCGTAACTGTAAAGATCCCTGTTACTTGAAGCGTTAACGGTAAGTTTCTTGCCCGTTGGCAGATCTACCGTAAGGGAATTCGCTTCAATCGCCCTTGTAGAGGATTCTGTTGTCGTGATTGCAAGATTGCCTTTACCGTGCAATGTTATATTGCAATCGCCGAGCCTTATGCCGTAGTAATTATCCTTTATGTAGTTCCAGCCCGAAAGTTCCATATCAAGACCGCATTTGCCGCTGCCCCAAACCGTTTCATTGGCGCATATAATGCCGCCGTTATAACCGTTCAGTTTAATGGCGTATTCGCTGGTTGTAAGATTAGACTGCAAAGCCCATGTCCAACCGCTTACGGGTAATTCTTCGGCGCCTGTTTTTGTTATAGCGGTGTCGGTGCCGTATGACCATGTGTCGTCCGCAGTGCCGGTAAGCTGAACTTTGTTTTTGCCGAACAAAAAGGTTTTTATATAAAGTCCGGCGTCTCCCGGGTTTGCAAAAGCGCTTATCGGAACAGCGCTTAAAACAAGTGCCGCGCAAAGCGCGCTTGCGGTTAACTGCCTGCCGCGGGTGGAAAAGAACTTAAAGCGTTTTCCAAGCCGCTTAAACAGCAAAAACAGCGGAAACAAAGCAAGTGTTGCCGTGTATACCGCCTTTTCCTTAAAACTTAAATCCTTGAACTTTCGCATACTATGTACTCCTTTACACATGACAGTACCGTTTCTGGAATTTTAGCACAAAATAATATATAAAAACCGCCCTTGGCGTGAAATGCATTTTTTGCGGAGTGAGTTGCAATATAAACAATTGAAAAAGTAAAGAAAATATAGTAATATATAGAATATTAAGTTGTTGTATTCTTTAAAAGACTCTTTTTCAGTGCAGAAAGGAGGTTTTCAGCATGTTAAAAATCGCCGTGTGCGATGACAGCCCGCTGTTTTTGGAAAAGGCTGTCGAGTTAATTAAAATGTGGTCTAAGGAGCGCAACACTCCGGTTGAACTTCACACATTTAACAACGGCGACGAACTGTTGAAAGCAAACGCCGCCTCGCATCTGGATATAGTTTTTCTTGATATAATAATGCCGCTTTTAAACGGTATGGAAACAGCGCGCGAACTGCGCCAGAACGATAAAGTTATCAGAATAATCTTTCTGACTTCCTCGCCCGAATTTGCCCTTGATTCCTACAACGTTAAAGCACAGGGGTATCTTTTAAAACCCGTCAGTTACGAAAAAATAAGGGATTCTTTAAACGACTGTGCGCAATTCTTTGTTAAAGAGCCGGAAAATATGGTGCTTAAAACATCTTTCGGTTATCAAAAACTGTATTTTCACAATATTGAATTTGTAGAGGCGCAAAACAAAAAGGTTATTTTTTACCTTATTGAGGGAGAACCGCTGGAAACCGCCGAGCCGCTTTACCATTTTGAAAGCAAACTTACCTTTGATAACGGATTTTTCAAGTGTCACCGCAGTTATCTTGTGTATATGAAAAACGTGGACAGTTTTAACAGCACCCAGATTACTACAAAATCCGGCAGAATCGTACCCATTGCGCGTGGATTTGCCAAACCTTTTAAAGAGGCATATTTTGCAATAATGTTCAATGACGGGGAGGACGATTATGTTACTGACCGTGCTTAGTCTTTTACATAACGCCACTACCCTGCTCTTCGGCGTTTATGTTTCCGCAGCATTCTTAGGCGTTAGGATGAACCGCAAAAATGTTTTGAAGTTATTGTTGTTTTCCATTGTTGTGGGTGCGGTTAATATTTCTTCTTACCTGCTTTTAGGACTCAGCGTAACCAAAAAGTTATATCCGCTTATAGTGCATCTGCCGCTTGCGCTTTTCCTTACTTTATGCTTTAAATACCGTTTTTCGCTTTCTGTGCTTTCGGTGCTTACCGCATACCTTTGCTGCCAGGTAAGCAACTGGGTGGGTGCTGCCGTATACAGTTTCACAAGTTCGCAGGTGATATATTACAGCGTGCGTATCGCCGTTACCGTCATCGTGTTTATACTGCTTATTCTCTATGTTTCGGATGCGACTGCCGCCCTGCTTCAAAAGCCTACCAAAACCATACTGATTCTGGGCCTTATGCCCTTTGTTTACTATCTTTTCGATTACACAATGGGCGTTTACACTTCGCTTTTATATTCCGGTCTTGAAGTGGTAGTGGAATTCTTCGGTTTTATGCTTTGCATATCATATCTTTTGTTTGTATTCCTCTATTTTAAACAATACGAAGAAAACCTTGAAGCAGAACAGAAAAACCGGCTTATGGAACTTAAACGCAGACAATACGAGAAAGAAATTACCGCCATAAGGCGCTCCGAAAACGAAATTTCTATTTTGCGGCACGATATGCGACATTTCCTTTTGAATCTTTCGGCTTACATTGAAAACGGTGAAACCGAAAAAGCAGAAGAGTATATAGAGTCGCTTATAACCGCCGCCGACCACACCGCCACGCGGAAATACTGCAAAAACGAAATAGTAAATATTATTCTTTCCTCCCACGAATCGGAAATGGAAAAGGGTCAGATAAAGTTCACATACGCAATTGAGCTGCCGGACATGCTGCCGTTTTCGGACGTGGATATAACCGCGATACTTTCAAACGCCATAGAAAATGCGATAAAAGCAGTGCTTAAACTGCCTGCGGTAGAACGTATAATACACCTTGAATTGCGAATGAACGGCGGAAAATTGCTGCTTTCGCTTAAAAACCGTTTCGGCGAACCGCCCGTTCTGGTTGACGGCATACCGATGTCCACCGTGCCGGGGCACGGCATAGGAACGCAGAGCATCCGGTATATGGCGGAAAAACTGAAGGGAAACTGCCAGTTTTCGCTTATTGACGACTACTTTGTTTTGCAGGTAATACTTTAAAGGCAAAATAAAGCGACCGACAAATATCGGTCGCTTTATTTTTATGTCTTATGTATCAATATTTTTCAAGAAAAGTATGTATCTCGCCCTTATCGCAGTCGCGCCATGCGGGAATGGTTGCCATATTCACGTTGTGCAGGCTTTTAAATATGTTTTCGTCGACATTGGGATTTGTAAGACGCAGGGTCTTTACAAGACGTTTCATCTCCTGCCGTTTGGAAAGCGATTCATCGTGTTCGCTGTCCGCCGTAAATCGGCAGGCGCACCGCAGAAATTTCAGTTCGTTATAATTTGCCCATGAAATTATATCTCTTTCCTTTACTTTATAAAGCGGACGTATAAGTTCCATACCCTCAAAATTGGTGCTGTGCAGTTTCGGAAGCATCGTTTTTATTTCGGAAGAGTACATCATACTCATTAAGAGAGTTTCTATCACATCGTCAAAATGATGTCCCAATGCGATTTTATTGCACCCGAGAGACTTTGCTTTGGCATAAAGCGCACCGCGGCGCATACGGGCGCAAAGATAACAGGGCGAGCCTCCCGCCGTGTACGCAACATCAAAAATATCGCTTGAAAAAATTTCGGCGTTTATATTAAGGGTTTTAAGATTTTCATCTATAAGCGCGCGGTTTTCAGGATTATATCCTGGGTCCATCACAATATATTTTAAAGAAAACGGCACTTCGCTGTAACGTGCCAGCTGTTCAAGGCATTTTGCAAGCAGCATCGAATCCTTACCGCCCGATATGCACACCGCAATGCTGTCGCCTTCCGATATAAGTTCGTATTCTTTAACAGACGCAACGAAAGCGTTCCATATATCTTTTCTGTATTTTTTTATTATACTGCGTTCAATAATTTCGTATTTTTCAAGTTCCCTTTTCATAAATACCTCTTTTAAAAAAAGTTGCCGCTATGATTACAGCGGCAACTTTTAAGTTTTTCAACCGAAAAAAGTTTATGCTTTTTTCTTCGCGTCAAACGAATGTATCACAAGAAGCGTGCCAATCATAAGCGCAATACCAATAGGCAGAGATACTATCTTGATACCTTCGGGAAGAACGCCTGCGATGATATATGTAACGCAGGAAACCGCTGCAACCGTAAGCGCATAAGGCAACTGTGTGGAAACGTGATTTATGTGGTTGCACTGCGCGCCGGCGGAAGCCATAATCGTAGTATCGGATATAGGCGAGCAATGGTCGCCGCAAACAGCGCCTGCCATACAAGCGGAAATGGCAACGGTGGTTATTGTGCCGTCCTGTGAACCGAATACCGAAAGAACGATCGGGATAAGTATACCGAAAGTACCCCATGATGTGCCCGTTGCAAAGGAAAGGCCTACCGCAATAAGGAATATGATAGCCGGCAGGAACATCTGGAACGAACCTGCGGAACTTTCAACGATGCGCGAAATGAATATCTTGGCGCCCAGCGAATCGGTCATGGTCTTAAGAGTCCACGCGCAGGAAAGAATCATAATAGCAGGTACCATCGCCTTAAAGCCTGCGGGAAGCGCTTCCATGCACTGTTTAAATGTGAGCACGCGGCGAATCATAAAGAAGATAACCGTAAAGATTATCGCGGCAAAAGAGCCGATAACAAGACCTACGGAAGCGTCGCTGTCGGAAAACGCGGTTATAAAGTCGGTGCCGCTGAAGAATCCGCCCGAATAAATCATACCGAGAACGCAGGTGATGATAAGCACAACTACGGGAACAACAAGGTCGCACACCTTGCCGCGGGGATTTTCGGAAATTTCGGTATCCTCCCCTACCTCTTCGCCCGTAGTAAACAGGTCGCCTGCCATAGCGTTAAGTTCGTGCGTGCGCATTGAACCGAAGTCCATATTGGTAAGCGCTAAGAATATCATCATTACAATTGTAAGAATCGCATAGAAGTTATACGGAATGGCACTGATGAAAAGCGACATACCGCTTTCAGCACCCGAGCCTTTTGCGAAGCCGGCAACTGCGGCAGCCCATGAAGAAATAGGTGCGATTATGCATACGGGAGCCGCGGTAGCGTCGATAATATAAGCGAGTTTAGCGCGGGAAATATTGTGCTTATCGGTTACGGGGCGCATAACCGAGCCAACCGTAAGGCAGTTAAAGTAGTCGTCGATAAATATCAATACACCCAAAAGCACCGTGCAAAGCTGCGCGCCCATACGGGATTTGATATGCTTTGTGGTCCACCTGCCGAAAGCGCGCGAACCGCCCGCCTTATTCATCATCGCAACCATGCCGCCAAGCAGTACAAGGAATATAAGTATACCTATGTTATAGGAATCCGCGATGCTTGAAACAAAGCCGTCCTGCAACGTATGTACCATTGTGCCCTCAAACTTAAAGTTTGAATAAATAAGGCCGCCGGCAAGTATGCCGATGAAGAGGGACGAATATACCTCTTTGGTGATGAGCGCCAGAACTATCGCGATTATCGGGGGAACAAGGCCCCAGAAAGTGGCGTAGAACGGTATGGATTTTCTTACCGTAGAGAGCGCTGCGTCAATATTTTTTTCAACGTCCTTATCATACTGGATGTTGTCGGCATAACTGTCAACATATGCCTGTGCGGAATCAGCGTCGGAAAGGTCATATTCAATCTCTTCGCCGTCCACGGACACAACAACGGACGAAGAACTGCCCGTTTCGGCATTTTCTGCAGCGTCATCGCCTGCGCCGAGCGCCGTGAAAGTGCCGGCAAAAACAGCGATTGCTACGATAAGAGCCAAACAGAAAATTCTTAAAAAGTTGTTTTTCCTATTCAACATAAAACTACCCCTTTTAAAATGAAAAAGCAGAAGTTGCTCCCTCTGCCGTATTACCGAATAATATTACCATCTGTGCCGAAAAAAGTCAACAAAAGAATAGAAAATTCCGCCGCGGCCGATAAGGCTGCGGCGGAAAAATATCAGTCGTTGGAATAAGGAAGCAATGCCACCTGACGCGCACGCTTGATAGCGGTGGTCAGTTCACGCTGATGCTTGGCACATGTGCCGGTCGCTCTGCGGGGCAGTATCTTCGCACGCTCGGATACAAACTTGCGGAGACGTGCAACATCCTTATAATCTATTTCCTCTACTCTGTCAACACAGAAATGGCAAACCTTTTTACGGGGTTTTCTGTGCTGCGGTCTATCGGTCTTTTCCATAGTCTTAACCTCCTAAATTAGAATCAGAAGGGTAAATCGTCGTCGTCACCGCCGCCGATTTCGGCAAAGTCGCCGCTTTCGGCATTGCTGAAGGAAGCGGGCGTTTCAGCCGCGGCAGATCCGCCGGGCGCGCTGTCACGCTTTGATTCAACAAACTGTGCGTTAGAAGCGATAACTTCAAACGCGGTACGGTTGTTGCCGTTCTTATCAGTGTATCTGCGGGTCTGTATAGAGCCCTCGATACCGATCATATTACCCTTTTTAAAATAGTTGCAGATAAATTCTGCAGTCTGACGCCAGGCAACAATGTTTATAAAGTCCGCCTGCGTCTCTTCGCCGGCGCGATAGCGGCGGCTTACTGCAATGGAGAAAGAAGTAACCGAAATACCGTTCGGCGTCTTCTTAAGTTCGGGGTCCGCCGTAAGACGGCCCGTTAAAACAACCAAATTAAACATTAAATTCCCTCCATTACTTCTTAACCGTCATTAAACGAAGAACGCCTTCGGTAATGCCGGCAATACGCTCAAGCTCTGCGGGGAACTCGGGCTCGCTTGTGAAATCATAGAACACATAGTAGCCTTCAGTCTCATCGTTGATAAGATAGGCAAGACGGCGCTTACCCCAATCGTCAACATTTTCGACTGTTCCGTGCTTAGCGATAAGGTCGTTAAACTTTTCTTTAAGAGCGTTTACTGCTTCTTCGCCGCCCGTAACGGAAAAAACGACCGCTGCTTCGTACTTATTAGCCATTTCGTTGCACCTCCTTCTGGTCTCATCCGGCTCCGTTTCAAAGCGCATCCGGCGCTTATACGGGGCAAGGGGCTATTTTTCGGGCATACATTCCCGAATAGCATATTGGATTATATCATCCGAAAACCCGTCCGTCAACACTTTTTTATTGCATTTGGGTATTTTTTACCTTATAATACAGTTAAACTATATGTTTGGGAGTATTTGCAATGCTGCTTGTTATAGACGTTGGAAACACTAATATCACTTTAGGCGTTTACGAAAGCGACGTGTTGTCGCTTACCGCACGCCTTGCCACCGCTGCCGGCACAACTTCTGACGAATATGCCGTTTCGATTAAAAATATCCTTTCCCTGCACGGTAAGGATTACCGCAATATTGAAGACTGCATAATTTCCTCGGTCGTTCCGTCCGTAAGCAGCGCGCTTTGCAAAGCGGTCACCCTGCTTTGTGATATAGTACCCATGAAGGTCGGTCCGGGGATAAAAACCGGTCTTAATATCAAAATTGACAATCCCGCGCAGCTGGGTGCGGACCTTGCCGCAGGCGCCGTGGGCGCAGTTAACGAATACACCCTTCTCTGCGTAGTAATAGATATGGGAACCGCCTCCACTATAAGCGTTATTGATAAAAACGGCGCTTTTTTAGGCGGCGTTATTGCCGCAGGTCTGCGCCTTACGCTTAAAGCACTTACCGAAAACACGGCACAGCTGCCGTCTATTGATATAACCGCGCCCGATAAGGTTATCGGCACTAACACAGCGGACTGTATGCGTTCGGGCCTTATATACGGAACCGCTTCCATGCTTGACGGTCTTATTGACAGGATTACCGCGGAACTCGGTGAAGTACCTACAGTGGTAGCCACCGGCGGATTATCAAGGGATGTTATCTGTTTCTGCCGTAACGAAATCATTTACAACGAAAATCTTTTACTTGACGGACTTCGCGAAATTTACGAACTTAACAAATAAGCCGTTCGGGCTTTATAAAATAATGAACTGCACCGTTTTCGGGCAGTATCGGAGGTTTTATTTATGTCAAACAGCAGATCACAGTCAAAAAAGGTTGCAATACTTGCCCTTTTTACAGCGGTAACCGTAGTTTTACAGTTTATCAGCTACTTTGTAAAAATCGGCACGTTCAACCTGTCCCTCGTTCTTGTTCCGGTGGTGCTTTCCGGAATACTCTACGGCCCCGCTTACAGCACCTATCTCGGTGCGGTATTCGGCGTTATTACCGTTATCGGTTGTATTTCGTGGCTTGACACAGGCGGTAATATTCTTTTTAACGCTTCTCCCCTGCTTACAATACTTGTTTGTATGTTAAAGGGCACATTGTGCGGCGCGGCGACCGGATTTGTGGGAAAATCCCTTAAATCCAAAAATCTTTTTGCCGCTTCTCTTACAGCGGCGGTTACGGCACCCGTAGTAAACACGGGAATATTTTTGCTGCTTTCCTTTACATTTTTTAAAGATATACTTTACACATGGGCGGGCGGCACAAATATGGTAACGTATGTCATATTTAGCCTTACGGGAGTTAATTTCCTTATTGAACTCGGACTTAACATTATTCTTACACCCATGATAGTAAGGGTAATACGCGCTCTCGGCAAGAGTAATTTATAATGGAATATATAACAAAAGGCGACGGCTGCCGCCTTTTGTTTTTTACTATTTGACCAAAATGTAACACAAAGCAAAAAAACATTTGTGTTTTTTCCTTTTTTTTGTTATAATAACTCGGATACATAATTTAATTATGGAATTATTTTTCCAAGAAAATACAGGAGGTTGATTCACACATGAGTCACAAGTACGTTTATCTCTTCAGCGAAGGCAACGCAAATATGCGTGAACTTCTCGGCGGTAAAGGTGCCAACCTTGCGGAAATGACCAAGATCGGTCTTCCGGTTCCCCAGGGTTTCACAATTTCTACCGAAGCCTGCACTCAGTACTATGAGGACGGCCGCATGATCAACGCCGACATTGAGGCGCAGATCATGGAAAACATCGAAAAGATGGAAAAAATCACCGGCAAGAAATTTGGCGACAAGAAAAATCCGCTTCTCGTTTCCGTTCGTTCGGGCGCCCGCGCTTCCATGCCCGGCATGATGGATACTATTCTTAACCTCGGTCTTAACGAAGACGTTGTTAACGTTATTGCCGAACAGTCCAATAATCCCCGTTGGGCTTGGGACTGCTATCGTCGTTTTATTCAGATGTTCTCCGACGTTGTTATGGAAGTCGGCAAAAAATACTTTGAAGAACTCATCGACAAGATGAAGGAAGCAAAGGGTGTTACTCAGGACGTCGAACTCGGTGCGGAGGATCTTAAAGAACTCGCTCATCAGTTCAAAGCGGAATACAAAGCAAAACTCGGCAAAGAGTTCCCCTCTGACCCGAAAGAGCAGCTTTTCGAGGCTATCAAAGCCGTTTTCCGTTCATGGGACAACCCCCGTGCAAACATCTATCGTATGGACCACGATATCCCCTATTCCTGGGGTACTGCCGTTAACGTACAGATGATGGCTTTCGGCAACATGGGCGATGACTGCGGCACCGGCGTTGCTTTCACCCGCAACCCCGCCACCGGCGAAAAGGGTCTTATGGGCGAATTCCTTACCAACGCACAGGGCGAGGACGTTGTTGCAGGCGTTCGTACTCCTATGCCGATTGCAGAAATGGCTGACAAGTTCCCCGAAGCATTCAAGAAATTCCAGGAAGTTTGCGGAATACTTGAAGACCATTACCGTGATATGCAGGATATGGAATTTACCGTTGAACACGGCAACCTCTATATGCTTCAGACCCGTAACGGTAAGCGTACCGCTGCCGCTGCCATAAAGATTGCCTGCGATCTTATTGACGAAGGCATGATTTCTGAAGAGGAAGCACTCATGCAGATCGACGCTAAGTCGCTCGACATGCTCCTCCACCCCACTTTCGATCCCAAGGCGCTTAAAGAAGCCGACAAGACCGACGTTATAGGTAAAGGTATTGCCGCTTCCCCCGGTGCTGCCGCAGGTAAGGTTGTTTTCACCGCTGAAGACGCTGTTATCGAAGGCAAGAAGGGCGAAAAGGTAATCCTTGTTCGTCTTGAAACTTCTCCCGAAGATATCGAAGGTATGAAATATTCTCAGGGTATACTCACCGTTCGCGGCGGTCAGACCTCTCACGCTGCAGTTGTTGCGCGCGGCATGGGCACCTGCTGCGTTTCCGGCTGCGGTGACATAAAGATGGACGAAGCAAACAAGCAGTTCACTCTTGCAGGCAAGGTTTACAAAGAAGGCGACGGTATTTCCCTTGACGGTTCCACCGGTAACATTTACGGTCACATTATTCCCACCGTTCCTGCCGACCCCAACAGCGGCTACTTCGGCAGAATTATGAAACTTGCCGATAAATATAAGACTCTCGGTGTTCGCACCAATGCCGACACTCCCGAAGATGCTAAGCGTGCTGCCGAACTCGGCGCACAGGGCATCGGCCTTTGCCGTACCGAGCATATGTTCTTCGGCGATGGCAGAATCGACGCTTTCCGCGAAATGATCTGCGCAGAAACCGTTGAAGAGCGCATTAAAGCACTCGACAAGATTGAACCCGTACAGCAGGCTGACTTTGAAGGCCTCTTTGAAGCGCTCGGCGGTCATCCGGTTACTATCCGTTTCCTTGATCCCCCGCTTCACGAGTTTGTTCCCACCGAAGAAGCAGACATTAAGAAACTTGCAGACGCACAGGGCAAGACCGTTGCTCAGATTAAGCAGCTTTGCTCCGACCTTCACGAGTTTAACCCGATGATGGGTCACCGCGGCTGCCGTCTTGCGGTTACCTATCCCGAAATCGCCAAGATGCAGACAAAGGCAATCATCAAAGCGGCTCTTGCAGTAAAGGCACGCCACAACGATTGGAACATTGTTCCCGAAATAATGATTCCGCTTGCTTGCGAAGTTAAGGAACTTAAGTTTGTTAAGGACGTAGTTGTTGCTACCGCCGATGAACTTATAAAGGCTTCCGGCGAGGACCTCAAGTACGAAGTTGGTACTATGATTGAGATCCCCCGCGCTGCTCTTACCGCTGACCAGATCGCTACCGAGGCTGAGTTCTTCTGCTTCGGCACCAACGACCTTACTCAGATGACATTTGGTTTCAGCCGTGATGACGCAGGTAAGTTCCTCCCGAGCTACTATCAGAACAAGATATTTGAATCCGATCCGTTTGCACGTCTTGACACTACCGGCGTAGGTCAGCTTATGGAAATGGCGGTTACCAAGGGTAAGGCTGCCCGCAAGGACCTTCACTGCGGTATCTGCGGCGAGCACGGCGGCGATCCTTCCTCTATCGAGTTCTGCAACGCAATCGGTCTTGATTACGTTTCATGCTCACCCTTCCGCGTTCCGATTGCACGCCTTGCGGCAGCACAGGCAGCGATTAAAAGCGCAAAGAAGTAATTCCGCGC
This sequence comes from uncultured Eubacteriales bacterium, assembly GCA_934491515.1. GTDB lineage: Bacteria > Bacillota > Clostridia > Oscillospirales > Acutalibacteraceae > UBA737. Next base: position 39,002 of record CAKSTF010000008.1, on the reverse strand, counting down.
GGCGCGATTAGATTGTGTGTGTTTACAAAACACGCGCCCGGTTGAACGGACACTTAATTCCCGAAGTTTTTACCGAAGGAACTATACCGAGACCGGTTTAATACACCTGAACACCCCTGTACTTCGCATGAAGTACAGGGGATTGTTTTAGAAAAAAAGCAAAAGCACGGCAGATTTTGCAATAATACTTTCATAGCACCGTGAAGCACGGAAAGTCATGAAACCGATCGTTTAACGCGGTAAACTGTAATCACAGAAAGGGAGTTCGTAAATGGATTGGATACAGGGAATACAAAAAGCGATTGATTACGCCGAAGAGAATATAACCGGAGAAACGGATATCGAAGAAGCGGCGAAAGCGGCGTGTTCCTCCGCATTTCATTTTCAAAGGGTTTTCGGTATTCTTTGCGGTCTTACATTCGGGGATTATATCCGTATGCGCAGACTTTCCCTTGCAGGCGAAGAACTGTCATTGGGAAATGCAAAAATAATAGATATAGCGCTTAAATACGGATATGATACGCCCGAAAGTTTTTCCCGTGCATTCACCAGATTTCACGGCATTACCCCCAGTGAAGCAAAACACGGCGGTAAAGTTAAGATATTCACTCCGCTTTCTGTAAAACTTACCTTAACAGGAGGCAGAAAGATGGATTACAGAATCGAAAAAAGAGACGCGTTCAGGGTGATATGTAAAAGAAAAAGGGTCGGTAAACCGCAATCAGCAAATGCCACGCCCGATATCACCGCAATGTGGCAGGAATCCGCAAAAGACGGAACGCTTGGAAGGCTTATAAACCTGATACCCGAAAATCCGCGTATGAAGGGTTTGCTTGGCATTTGCTTCTCCTCAGAACTTGATTCAAAACAGTTTCCGTACGGTATCGGCGTTGAATATGACGGCAGAAAGGCAGACGGCGACCTTGAAATAGTCACCATACCTGCAAATACATACGCCGTGTTCACAAGTAAAGGTAAAATGCCCGATGCATTTATTGAAACCTACCACCGCATCGTCACGGAATTTTTTCCCCAAAGCACACAGTATGAATATGCCGAAAATGTAGAATTTGAGGTGTATTCGTCGGAAGATACAATGAATCCCGATTATCAGTGTGAAATCTGGATTGCCGTAAAAGAAAAACCGGAACAGCAGACGAAATAATATAATCGGACAAACAGGAAAAGCAACCCCCCCGTATTTTTTTATAAAATACGGGGGTTTTTATTGAAGAAAATTTTATAATATGATATAATTCAAGCGTAAAAACGCTTTTGGGAGTGAGTTTATGAGAATATACGAGGTACAGAACAGAAGCGAACTGCTGCCATCACTTTTGGAAATTTGGGAAGACTCTGTTTTGGCTACGCACACTTTTCTTTCGGAAAATGAGATGGAAGAGATCAAAAAATACGTCCCAAAAGCAATTAAAAACGTGGAAGTTCTTACGATTGCCGTGGGCGACGACAGAAAACCCGTGGCTTTTATGGGCACCGGAAACCGCCGTTTGGAAATGTTATTCCTTTCCCCTTCCGTGCGCGGCAAAGGGCTTGGAAAACAGTTGGTTGAGTACGGGATTAAAAATCACGGAATTTATATTGTAGCCGTGAACGAGGAAAATCTGCAGGCAGTTGGATTTTATGAGCATATCGGGTTCAAAACCTGCAAGCGCTCTGCTCTTGACAAGCAGGGAAATCCGCATCCGTTACTGTATATGAAGTTGGACTGAATTATAACCTTTCTGATATTCACGACTTTATTTCAACCGATGATTTTGTTGACTTTAAAGAGGACATATGTTAAAATATCGGCATTATATTTATCTGCCACCGGGTAGAAGATGCTTAAAGCATCCGTTTACACATCGTTAGGTCTTTGAAGATGTGTACGCGGGTGCTTAATTTTTTGGGAGAAAAGTTATGATTAAAAAACTTATATTTTATTTTTCAAAATCCGAATTATTGTTATGGTTCTTTTCTGCACTGACGATAACAGTATCCTTTTTTGCGTTTGACAGGCACAGTTACCTCACACTTATTGCCTCGCTTATAGGCGTTACGTCAATCATTTTTAACTCAAAAGGAAACCCTTTCGGACAAATACTTATGATATTGTTCAGCATAATATACGGAATAATTTCCTTATCGTTCCGATACTACGGTGAAATGATTACATATCTCGGAATGACAATGCCGATGTCTGTTTTTGCCCTTGTTTCGTGGCTTAAAAGCCCTCATAACGGCAATAAAGCAGAGGTGAAGGTAAACAGCATTTCCAAAAAGGAAACAGTGTATATGTTTATATTGACCTTGGGTGTGACGGCTGTTTTTTATTTTGTTTTAAAAGCATTCAACACGGCCAACATATTTCCAAGCACGGTTTCGGTTACTACAAGTTTTCTTGCTGCTTATCTGACTTTCAGGCGAAGTCCGTTTTTCTCGCTCGCGTACGCCGCAAATGATATTGTTTTAATAGTTTTATGGACGCTTGCAAGCTTTGAAAATCCGCGTTATATATCAGTTGTGTTTTGTTTTGCTGCTTTTTTGCCAATGATATTTACGGATATATAAATTGGCAAAGAATTAAGGCTAGACAACAGAAATCCGCTTGTTGAAAAAGGCAGACTTCAAGCCGCTTAAAACTCAAAAAAGTTTCATTTATACTTAATTCAGTTACGGCGCGGTTTGATTTGTGCACAAAAAAATATATTGAATTTTAAGCATATTACCGATTTTCAAAAGCCCATATTGAAGTATATTTGTGAGTATGTTATAATTTAAACAATTAAATTTTACTGCAAAAGGAAGGTCTTTTTATGGAAAAACGACTTGAACCGCTGTTTACACCGTGGAAAATCGGAAATTGCGAGATCAAAAACCGCATAGTGCTTACAAGCATGGGCGGTACCGATCTTTTCGGCTGGATGGAAAACAACCATTTTGACAAGGACGGCGCGCGTTTTATTCTTGAAGTTGCCAAAAATAATGCGGGTCTTGTAATGCCGGGCTGTCAGCCCGTTTACAACCCGATGTTCGGCCAATGGCTGCACAAAAACAAGAAAATGTATGAAGACCTTAAAAAGTGGATGCCCGAATTTCATAAAACGGGCGCTAAACTTTTCGTTCAGTTAACCGCGGGCTTCGGCCGTTCGTTCACGGTAAGCGAAATGATGGAAAAACTTTATACAAACAAGGCGCTGCGCGTGCTTAGCAAGCCTTTTATGAATCTTGATAAAATTACTGCAAGTGCAAGCCCCTCCCCCAACCGCTGGTCGGATAAAATTCCCTCAAGGGAAATGACTAAGGCGGAAATTAACGAATTTATCGAAGCCTTTGCAAAATCCGCCGCAATGCTTAAAGAAGCCGGCGTTGACGGCGTTGAGGTGCACGCGGTGCACGAAGGATATCTGCTTGACCAGTTCACCCTTAAATATGTAAACAAGCGCACAGACGAATACGGCGGAAGTTTTGAAAACCGCTACCGTTTCCCTGTTGAAATAGTAAAGGCAATCAAAAAGGCGTGCGGTGACGATTTCCCCGTTTCCCTGCGTTACAGTGTAATTTCGAAAACAAAGGGATTCCGTCAGGGTGCACTTCCGGGCGAAGAGTATACCGAGGTCGGCCGTGATATGGAAGAATCCGAAAAAGCGGCAAAATATCTGCAGGACGCAGGATATGACTGCCTTAACTGCGACAATGGTACCTACGACGCATGGTATTGGGCACATCCGCCTATATACATGCCGGAAAACTGCAACCTTGCAGACGTTGAACACATAAAGAAATTCGTTGATATTCCGGTAATATGCGCCGGCCGCCTTGACCCACGCGTTGCCGCCGATTCCGTAAAGATGGGAAAACTTGACGGCGCCGGCTTTGCACGACCTTTCCTTGCAGATCAGGCTTGGGTGACAAAACTTATGGAGGGCAAAGAGGATGAAATTCGTCCCTGCATACTTTGCCACAACGGTTGTTTCAATATGTGCCACTACAAGGGCGTTCCGAACGATCAGGATCTTTCCGACAGTCTGCATCTTGCAAGGTGCGCAGTTAACGCCGAAACAATGCAGTGGAACAAGCATTACATTAAAAAGACCTCCGCGCCTAAAACCGTACACATTATCGGCGGCGGCATAGGCGGTATGGAGGCGGCAAGGGTACTTAAACTTCGCGGTCATAATCCCATTATTCACGAAAAATCCGACCGTTTGGGCGGCACTTTTATAGCGGCAAGCGCGGAATCATATAAAGGAAAATTGCGCGACCTGCTTAAATGGTACATAAAGCAGATGAACGACCTTGCAATCGAGGTACGCTTAGGCGACGAGGTTAAAAGCGCCGACGCATTCGGCAGCGACCCCGTTATAGTTGCAACCGGTTCAAAACCGCGTTTTCTTAAATCGGTTAAGGGTTTTGAACGTGCCGTTGAAGCGTGCGATTATCTTAACGGAACGCCTGTCGGTCAAAAAGTTGCCGTTATCGGCGGCGGACTTACAGGATGCGAGATTGCTTACGAACTTGCGCTTCAGGGCAAAGAACCCGTGATAGTAGAGATGAAAGACGACCTTGTAAGTCAAAAAGGCGTTTGTCTTGCCAACTCTTCTTATTTAAGGGAATGGTTTGCCCTTAACAAGATTCCCGTATATCTTGAAACGGCGCTTAAAGAGGTGCGCGAGGACGGAATTATCTGCACCGATAAAAACGGTACCGAGATTAACGTTCCCTGCGACTCGGGTATTTCCTGCGCGGGTTACATCCCGACTCCGCTTGAAAACAGCAAAAAATCCGAACTTGTAGGCGACTGTCTTGCGGTGGGTAATCTGCGTTCGGTAATATGGCGCGCATACGAAGCCGCAATGAAAATTTAAAGAAAGGGAAACAGATATGGAACACAAAATGAAACTTACCGCGGAACAGGAAGCCGTTTTAAACGGCGAAAAAGGCGAAACCATGGCAAAAGTTATGGAAACGCTTGTGCGTTACGGCGAACTTTTCGGCGCAGATAAAATGGTGCCTGTTACAAGCAAATACAATCATCTTGTAACCTCTTTCGGACTTAAGGCGCTGGCACCCGTTTACGAACTTATGGACGAACTTATAAAAACCGGTGCTGTTTCCGCGAAAAAATTCTCTGCAGACCCGAGACCGCTTGATAAAAACGTTCCTTCAAATTTCCTGCAAAACCTGGTTTTTAACAAATTTATGTATACAAAGCAGAACTTTTACGAAGAACAGTTAAACAAACTGGGTCTTATGGATAAGGACGCGTTTACCTGCACCTGCTATATGGACGAGGTAGGCAATACACCTGAATACGGCGATATACTTTCCTGGTCGGAATCCTCCGCGGTTGTATATGCAAACTCGGTACTCGGGGCGCGCTGCAACCGCAATTCGGGTATAATTGACCTTATGGGTTCTATAGTTGGATATGTGCCTTCTTTCGGGCTTTTAAAGGACGAAGGCAGAAAGGCTGACTGGATTATAGAGGTTAAAACCGAAAATAAGCCCGAAGCGCAGCTTTTAGGTTCTGCCATCGGTATGAAAGTAATGGAGGACGTTCCGTACATAAAGGGTCTTGATAAGTGGCTCGGAACGCTTGACGACGCCGCAAAAACATATCTTAAAGATTTCGGCGCGGCAACCGCTTCAAACGGTGCCGTGGGTCTTTACCACGTTGAGAACATAACGCCCGAAGCGGTGGAACAGGGCGAAAAACTTATAAAGAAAGACGCGCAGGTATACGTTATAGACGACGCGGAACTTAAACGCGTTTACGACAGTTACCCCGTTATCTGGAAAAACAAGGAAGCAAAACCGAAACTGTGTTTTATGGGTTGCCCGCATATGAGTCTTGAACAGCTTATCACATGGACCGAAAAGGTTGAAAACGGTCTTAAAGCTGTCGGCAACAAAAAGGTTGTTATCCCAACCGTTTTCACTGCAGCGCCGGCTGTGCTTAAAAAGTTCGGTGAAACGCCTTATGCCAAACGGCTTAAAGAAACGGGCGTTATAACAAGTTACATTTGTCCGCTTATGTATATGAACAATCCGCTAAGTACAAAAATGCCTGTTATTACCTCAAGCAACAAATTGCGCACATACACAAGCGCACGATATTACACCGATGATGAAATACTTGCGCAAATCACCAAGGGAGGTAATGCATAATGAAAACTTTTAAAGGCAGAGTTGTAGCCCCCGGAAGCGTTACCGCACCGGCGCTTGTTACAAAAGACGGACTTAATACCCTGGCTTCTTTCCAGAAAGCGCTTCAGTTCGGTGACAAAAAGGCCACCTGCGGCGATCAGAATAACCCGTATTTATACGGCAAGGAAATGCTTGGAAAGGCATTGTGTCTGCCCAAGACAATCGGTTCTACAACCGGCGGACTTGTTTTATACTGCGCTTGTTCGATGAAAAGACAGCCTGCGTGTATGCTGTTTTCCGAACCGATAGACTCCCTTGCGGCGGCAGGCGCCGTTCTTTCAGACGTATGGCTTGAGGGAACTCCCCTTCCCGTAATTGACAGTCTGGGCGAAGAATTTTTAAATTATGTAAAAGACGGTATGGAAATTACCGTTACTCCCGACGGCACGGTAACTGTAAAATAAGCGTTTGAAAAAAGAAAAAGATGCGCATTTTCATTGCGCATCTTTTTTAATGTTTTCCATTTTTTCAAGTCTTTTTTCTAATCTTTTCTGGTTTTCGATTACTTCATCAAGTTTTCTGTGCAAATCGTCGATAATAAGTTCGCTTTTCAGGTTTACCTTATAATCGTTTTCGGCGCGTTCCCTATCCTTTGCTTCCTGACGGTTCTGACTCATCATAATAAGCGGCGCCTGAACCGCCGCAATGCAGGAAAGAACAAGATTAAGAAGTATAAACGGATATGCATCAAACGCTTTTGCCGCCATTATAATGTTAACAGCCATCCAAATGACCATACCGGCGATGAAGCTGAAAATAAACGCCCAACTGCCTGCAAATCGTGCCACTGCGTCTGAAGCACGCTGACCGAACGTCCTTTTTCTATCGCGCTCCGATGAATTTAAAGTGATATTTGTTTCTATAAGTTTGTGAATAAGTTCTTCGTCGGTAAACTCTTTATCCGTAGTACTTAAAAGTTCCCTGATAACGGCATTTCTCTCTTTGCCGGATTTCATTTAAAACACCCCGTCAATTTTCAAAAATCCCGTAAGCGTTCAGTGTTTTTACAAAAACGTCGATATCACTGAGCGCCAAAACGGTAGATATATCAAAATTATTAACCAGTGCGTTGAACATCTGCTCTTTGCTGACATCCTTCTTACTGCACAAATCCCACAAAAATGCGGCGGAAGTGTTTAAAACAATAGCAGCATTAAGCGGTGGGACGGTTTTTCCGTCGGAAACCACCGTGTTTTGCCCGTCCGAACGCACAAGAGAATACCCTGCCCTGATTTTCACCGAATCACCCCAAAGTCTTGCTTTTTTGTTAATTATATTATACAATATTTAACAAAATACTTCAAGTATAATATTATTTCGGAGGTGAGGCATGCGGCGACCTTTCGCCGCACCGCCGTGTTATATGAAAATACTTTCGTTTGCACAACTTAAAACTGCAGAGCAGTCCGCCGCGGAAAACGGCAGATCGTTTCCCGAACTTATGAACACCGCAGGCAATGCGGCAGCCCGGCTTATTGCGCAAAAATACGATATTCTGGGCAAAAAGATAAATGTTGTCTGCGGCAGCGGAAACAACGGCGGCGACGGTCTTGTGGCGGCAAAAGCGCTTAAAAATATGGGTGCCGATGTAATTCTTACAGCTCCTTTAGGGCTTCCCTCAACAATAACGGCTTCGGAATTTTTGTATATTGCGCAGACCCTTCCCTTTTCCGCTGCCCCCATAGAGGACGCCGACATAACGATTGACGCACTTTTCGGCATTGGACTTAACAGACCGCTTTGTGACGCTGCGGCAAAAACCGTTATACAAATGAATGCTGCGCGCGGAATAAAAGCAGCGCTTGATATTCCAAGCGGCGTTTACTGCGACGGCGGTGTATCCGATATTGCTTTTAAAGCGGATTTTACCGTTACTTTCATTGCACATAAAGTTTCAGAAATGCTGCCTTATAGTTCCTCTTATTACGGCGACACGGTACTTTGTGACCTGGGAATCATCCCTGAAGAATATTCGTTTTTAACAATAGAAAAACCCCTGTCTGTAAAAAGAGACAAAAATGCACACAAAGGCACTTTCGGCACGGCTTTTTTGATATGCGGTAGTTACGGTATGTGCGGCGCAGAAATACTTGCGGCAAAATCTGCGCTTAAAAGCGGCGTAGGCATTGTAAAAGCCGTGGTATGCGATATGAATTACTCGGCATTTACGGCATCCCTGCCGGAAGCCGTTACAATACCGGTTGAGACTTCCTCGGGCGGCACGCCCGTGGTTTACGACAAAACGCTTTTATCGGGACTTTCATCATCGCGTGCGTGTCTTATAGGCTGCGGTCTCGGCAAGACCGATGAAGCGGTAAAACTTGTTAAGCGAACGCTTGAAATATCGGAAATTCCAACTGTTATTGATGCGGACGGTATAAATGCCGCTGCCAAGGACATAAATATTATCAGAAGGACTAAAGCCCCTTTGATTTTTACGCCGCATCCTGCGGAAATGGCAAGGCTTTTATCGACAACGGTTGACGACATAGAACACAACCGTATAAGATATGCAAAAACCTTTGCCGAAGAAATGAACTGCGTTCTGGTGCTTAAAGGCGCGAATACGATAGTTGCCGCCCCGGACGGCAGTGTATATTTCAACACCACCGGTAATCCCGGAATGGCCACAGCCGGCAGCGGCGACGTGCTTTCGGGGATTATTACGGCACGTCTGGCAATGGGATATTCACCGCTTAAAGCCGCCCTTGACGGCGTTTATATCCACGGTGCGGCAGGTGACGCGGCGGCAAAAGCGTGCGGTCAGACCTATATGACCGCAAGTGATATCATTACGGGGCTTAAAGAACTTCGCATCTGATTTTAGGGGCGTTTTCTTTGAAAAAAACCGTACTGATATTATGGGCTGCAATTATACTTTTTTGCTTTACAGGATGCAAAAAAACGGCGGAAAATCCGCCGCAGTTAAGTTCTGTTTCGTTTACGGCACAGGTCACATCCGGAAAAAATGAATATACAGTGAATACCGTTCTCAGTGAGGACGGCACGGTAAAAGGCACGGTGACTGCTCCGGAAACACTTAAAGGCGCTGTGTTTACCGCGAAAGACGACGAAGTAACGCTTGAATTTCACGGCATAGCGTACACGAAAAAAATCGACGATTACCCCGTAACTTCGGTTATAACCTCACTTTGCGGAATTATAAACGACGCAAAAAACGGAAATCTTGAAGGCAGCGGTGCGGATAATCGCCGTATCTCAGGCAAATGCAAAGGGCTTGAATATGAATTCTGGTTTACGCCGTCGGGATTACCGCTTAAACTTTCGGTACCCGAAACGGATACGGTAATCGTTTTCAGCGATACGGCAATAACAGAAAAATAGACAATAAATAAAATCCCGTTCACTAAAGTGAACGGGATTTTTGGAGCTGCTAACCAGATTCGAACTGGTGACCTCATCCTTACCAAGGATGTGCTCTACCACCTGAGCCATAGCAGCAAACCTGCGACCTAATGATTATATTATAAGCCGCAGATAAAGTCAAGAAGAAATTTACGGTTTTATGTATTATTCTGCTTTTTTGGGTCTTAACATAAGATCACGGACAACAGTATCGACCGGTTTACCCTCGTAAAGTATCTCATAACAGGTTTCGATTATCGGAAGTTTAACACCGTACTTTTTCTGAAGTTCGTGCGCCATAAGCGCAGCATAATATCCCTCTACCGTGCCTACCTCTTCAAGGGCAATATTAACCGGTTCGCCGGCGCCTACTTTATGTCCGAAGCGGTTATTTCGGCTGTGACGTGAGGTGCAGGTAACAACAAGGTCGCCTATACCCGTAAGACCTGCAAAGGTGCGCTCCTTGGCGCCCATACAAATGCCTATCTGTGCCATTTCGGACAGTCCGCGCGTTATAAGCGCCGCTTTAGTATTATCACCGAGACCCAAACCGTCGCATATGCCGGCGCATATCGCTATAACGTTTTTAAGCGCGCCGCCGAGTTCCGTTCCGATAAGGTCGGAGGAAGTGTATATTCTGAAAAATTCGTTCGAAAGCAAATCCTGAACCACCATTGCCGCTGCGGGACTGTCGGACGCGGCAACGATTGCGGTGGGCATTTTTCTTGCGACTTCCTCGGCGTGGGAAGGACCCGAAAGAACCGCAACTATATCCTGCGGCAATTCTTCCCTTATGACTTCGGAAAGGCGCTTTAAAGTTCCCTTTTCAAAGCCTTTTGCAACATTCACTACTATGCCGTGTTCACGAACGGAGCCCAGTTGTTTTGCCACGCTGCGAACTGCCGTTGAAGGCACGGCAATTATTGTAATCTGCGAATTTTCGGCGCAGTTTATATCGCTTGTTATGTTGATTTCATCGGGAATAATTATGCCGCTTAAAAGTTTTTCGTTTGTGTGTTTTTCTTTAAGAAGTGAAACTTCATTTTCAAAAGGCGACCAGAGCGAAACTTCGTGACCGCAGTCATACGCATTTATCGCAAGCGCGATTCCCCAACCGCCGGAACCTAAAACGGTAATTTTAGCCATCAGTGTTTCCTCCCTAAATTAACCTTGCTTTCCTCGCCCGAAATCAGACGTTTAATGTTAGGAATATGCTTTAAAATGATTGTAGCGCCCATAAGCACACAGAAAAGTATTTGCGGCCACAAAAGAGCCGTGCCGTCACGCTCGGCAAAAATCGCTGCAAGCACAACCACCGCAACCGTGGCAGAAACGGAAGCCAACGATACTATCCGCGTAACCAAAAGAACGGCTGCAAAAATACCGAGACCTATCGCAATGGCAACCGGCGAGCAAACGGCAAATATGCCTACTGCAACCGCAACGCCTTTACCGCCGCGAAAATCAAAAAAGATTGGGAAAACGTGCCCTATCATACATAAAAATCCGCACACATACGCGCCGTATATAGGCATATACAAAGGATTTCCCGTAGTTTTAAGCAAATAAGAAAAAATAAGGAATCCGATTCCCGACGCGGCAAAACCTTTAAGCGCGTCGCACAGAAACGTAAGCAGACCCGGCAGAAAGCCGCAGTTGCGCATGGTGTTGGTGGCGCCTGCGTTGCCGCTGCCCATTTCCCTTATATCTTTTGACGCAAACTTTTTAGTAAATATTACCGCAAAGTTCACACTGCCTATAAGATATGCCGCAACAAGCGTAATAAAGGCGGTCATAAACATTTATTTATCTCCTCTTTCACGGATAATAAAGCGTACGGGCGTACCCTCAAGCCCGAATGTGGAGCGTATCTGGTTTTCAAGATAACGCTGATAAGAAAAATGGAAAAGTTCGGCATTGTTGCAGAAGCAAACAAAGGTAGGCGGACACGTAGATGCCTGCGTAATATAATAAATTTTAAGCCGCTTACCCTTATCGGAAGGCGGTTGAACGCGCGCAGTCGCGTCTGCAAGAATATCGTTGAGTTTGCCCGTTGATATACGCATCGTATTCTGTTCACGCACATAGTTTATAAGCTCAAAGAGCCTGTCCACGCGCTGACCGGTTTTGGCAGAAATAAAAATAATGGGCGCGTATGACATAAATGAAAAGTCGTTCATAAGTTTTTTGCGGTACACATCCATCGTGTAGCCGTCCTTTTCGACTATATCCCACTTATTCACAGCGATAACGCAGGCTTTGCCCTGTTCAAGCGCCAAACCCGCCACTTTTGAATCCTGCTCGGTAAATCCGTCCTTACCGTCTATCATTATAACACAAACATCGGAACGTTCAATAGCCATTTTGGCGCGCAGCACGCTGTATTTTTCAATTTTTTCATCAACACGGCTGCTGCGGCGAAGTCCTGCGGTATCAATAAAATTATAACGGCCGAACTTGTTTTCCACAAGCGTATCGATAGCGTCCCGCGTGGTGCCGGCAATATCGGACACAATAGAACGTTCTTCACCCGAAACGCGGTTTACAAGCGATGATTTTCCGGCGTTCGGCTTTCCTATTACGGCAACATTTATAATATCGCTGTCCGCATCGTCATCCGCATTATCGGGCAGGTGCCTGAAAACAGCGTCCAGCAGGTCGCCGGTGCCGTGACCGTGCACGGACGATACCGCAACGGGGTCGCCAAGACCCAGATTGTAAAATTCGTAAAATTCCGGCGGAACTTCGCCCAACGTATCACATTTATTAACGCAAAGCACCACCGGTTTCCCGCTTTTTCTGAGCATTGCCGCAACTTCCGCATCGGTAGCGGTAACGCCCGATCGGATATCGACAACCATAACTATAACGCTTGCTGTTTCAATGGCAAGCTGTGCCTGAGCGCGCATACCGGAAAGTATAACATCGTCCGCCCGGGGTTCAATACCGCCGGTGTCGACAAGCATTACTTTTCTGCCAAGCCATTCCGCGTCACCGTAAATACGGTCGCGGGTAACGCCGGGAGTATCGTCCACTATGGAAAGGCGTTTGCCGATAAGTTTATTAAAAAGGGTCGATTTACCTACGTTCGGTCTGCCTACTACGGCGACTATCGGTTTAGCCATTACTTTCTTCCTCCTTACAGTTAAGGTCATAACCTAACAACTCTCTTACAAGACCGCTGCCGCCGCCCGACGCCGCGCAAACAGGCGTACCGAGTTTTTCGGAAAGTTCGTCAACGGTTACGCTGTCAAGGAACATATCCCCCTCGCTTCTGAGCATTGACGGTGATATATAAAGCGTATTGCCGAGTTCTCTATCTTTTAATTGGTCATAAATATCGGTTGCCGTTAAAAGCCCCGAAACGGTTATCTTTTCACCGAAAAAATTATTTTTAACGGCATAAACGCTGCATTTAAGTCCTTTGCGTTTTTCTTCGCATTTCCGCGCTATATCAAGCAACAGCGGATACGCTGCAATGCCTGTTGCAACGGATACCGTTCTTTCTTCCGCGGTAAACGGTTCAATTTCGGCCAGTTCCGCGTACGCCTCCTGTTTCATAAGCGCCCACAGTCCGACTCCGTTTTCAAGTTGAGGGAAATCGCCGTAAAACTCTGCCGGAGGCATAGGCCTTTCGGCTATAAGATAAAACTCGTCCGAAGCGTAAATGCGCCGCTGACCGTATTTTTCAAGGCAGATTCCGGCGTATTTTTCGATAGTATCAATAACCGCCGCCGCTGTGTTTTTATCAAAAGAAACAAGGGGTTCAAGTCCCTCCCTGTACTTTGTAAGCCCTACCGGCACCGCTGCAATACATTCCATTTCCGAAAGTTCCGAAAGGTCTTTAAGCGTTCTTTCAAGTTCAGCGCCGTCGTTATACCCGGGGCACAGCACCAATTGGCTGTTCATCCTGATTCCGGCTTTGTTAAAACGGTTTATTATTTCAAGCGCCTTTCCGGCGTTTTTGTTCTTCATCATTTTAACGCGCAGTTCGGGATTTGTTGTATGAACCGAAATATTGACGGGGCTTATGTGCATTTTAATTATGCGATCAATTTCGTGTTCGGTAAGATTGGTTAGCGTAATATAGTTCCCGAACAGAAAAGAAAGCCTTGAATCGTCATCCTTAAAGTACAGACTGCGCCTTAGTCCTTTAGGCAACTGATCAATAAAACAGAAAACGCACTTGTTGCGGCAGGAATGTTTTTTATCCATAAGGTAGGTGTCAAAAAGGAGTCCCAATTCCTCTCCTTCTTCCTTTTCCACCGTGAGCGATACCTTTTCTCCGTCTTTTGTAACAACGCAAAGGTCTAAAAATTCGTCATCCTGATAAAAACGGTAATCAAGAACGTCCATTATTTCGTTTCCGTTTAACGAAACCAAAACGTCGCCCTTTTCAAATCCGCATTCTTCGGCAACACTGCCCGGCGCAACACCGCTTACCGTAACCGCCATACGTTTTCACCTCCCGAAAAAACAAGAGGAGACTGTCGCCTCCTCTGCCTTAAGTTTTGCTTACTCTGAAACCTTTACTACCTCTCGGCCGTTATATCTGCCGCAAGCGGGGCAAAGTCTGTGCGGGCGCTTGTATTCGCCGCAGTTCGGGCATCTTACGAGAGTAGGAGCCGAAATCTTCCAAACGTTGTTTCTTCTTTTGTCGCGTCTTGCTTTTGAAGTCTTTCTCTTAGGTACTGCCATTTTATAGCACACTCCTTAAACTGTATATTAAGTTAATTTTTTAATAAGTCCAAAAGTCCCGCAAGTCTCGGATCAACCGCGTCTTTTTTGCAGCCGCACGGACCGCTGTTCAGGTCCTTACCGCATTCGGGACAAATACCCTTACAGTCATCTTTGCAAAGATGCTTTGTAGGAAGTGACGAAACAACCTCGGTATACACGAACTCGTCCACATCAAATTTCATGCCGGGCACTTCGATAATCGTGTCGCTCTCCTGTCTCTCCAGAGAAGCGGCAAGCAGTTTATCGACCTGCACGGTGTGTTCGTGTGCGGTATCAATGCCGCAGCGGTCGCACGGGGCGGAAAACTCATATTCAATGTCGAGCTTAAGCGATACAACACTTGCTTTGTTACTTACGGTACCCTTGACGGTCACCGGTTTTTTGAGCGGATAATTACCGGAAAACTCAAGGTCCCCGAAGTCAAGCGTAAGGTCAATCGGAAGGCTGCTGCCCTCTGTCGCGAAAATACGCTTCAAATCAAGAATCATATCTAACACACCTCGTCAGTCACGCAATCTATTATATATATACTTTTGCTGTTTGTCAAGCATAAAAATTCCCCTCCGAACGCATTTTCGGAGGGGTTTTCTCTGCAATGTGACGAACCGTCCGTTCTGTCACATTATGTATTTCAAGCCTGCTTTTTTATACCGAATATCATTCTGAGTATTCCGCTTAGAAATTTCGGCTTTTCAATCAGTATAACTTTCATCAAAAACACCTCTTAAATATTATCTGGGAGCCGTAAGTCCCAAAATTATCACCCAAGCCGCCAATACCGCCACTAAAAATTTGGGCGGACAAAAACAACTGATCAAAAGTCCCGCCGCAAAGGTAATTGCCACTATACCCCTGTTGCACTTAGGTTTGCATCTGCGCATATTCCTCCCTCCGTTACTACATAATAAGCAAAAACCGGAAAATTGTTACTTTAAAGCCGAAAGTGCCCCGAAATTAAGTTTTTCTTGTAATAAACGACAGCATTTGATATAATAACTTATAACTTAGCGCAAGGGGGATCTTTTATGGCTGACGGATTCAGAAAAAGTCTTTTCGGCTTTAACTGCGGCGATGTTATATCATACGTAAAGAAAACGCATAAGGAATTTTCCGAAAAGGAAACGGCGCTTAAAGCAAACGTTTCGGAACTTGAATCTTCACTGGCGGAGGCAAACCGCAAACTTTCCGATGCCGGTGAAGAAATATCCGATCTTAAAAAACAGCTTAAAGAATTCACTGATAAAAAGGATGAACTTCAGCGTCTTGCCGAACAGATAGGCAAACTTTATATTGTATCGCAAGCAAACGCCCGCGCCATTATGGAGAACGCGGAGGAAAGCCGCCGCATAGCCTGCGACGAAATAAACCGCAATCTTGCTTCCATTGAACAGGCGCATACTTCACTTGAGGAGATTATGAACGGCGTCAGGGACACATCGGCGGACTTTACCGAGCGTGTTGACACCTTGTCGGACAAACTTAACACCGCCAAAGAGCGCCTTGCCGCACGCGAACGCGACAGCGCCGAAAAACGTGCGGAATATGATTCTGCCGTAAGCGCCGACTAACCCCCTTAAAGCAAAAAATCAATCACCGAAACCGTTCCTTTTTCCGGGACGGTTTTTTTCTGCGTTACTATTGACAATAATACTATTAAGATATAAAATAGCCTATGCAAAGTGTTCCTTTTGGAACAATGTGGAGGTTTTCTTATGGCCTACTGTATTTTCAGGGGTTTATCCCACGAAGAAGCAGAGACGTTGAAAAAACTGCTTCCCCCGCCCGAAAAATTTAAAAAGGGCAATGAACTTTACCGTAACGGATATGTAGCCGTTTTGGTGCAGGGCAGCGCGACCGTAAAGCGCATTGCGGAAGGCGGACAGGCAATCACGGTACGTTCCCTTAAAAGCGGCGAACTTTTCGGCGCGGCTTCGGTATTCGGTGAGTGGAAAAGCGGACTCAGCAGCATAGTTGCGGATACTGCATGCGCGGTTATTTATCTCGGTGAGCAGCAACTTCGCGACCTGTTTTTAAGGTTTCCGCCGCTTGCGCTTAACTATATTACCTTTTTAAGCGACAAGATACGCTTTCTGAATCTGAGGCTTGACACATTTACGGCTGCTTCAACACAACACAGGCTGTATGAATTTCTTATATCCCAGGCGGACGACGACGGCGTTGTTACCGTAGATTGCGGTATGACAAAACTTGCGAAAATGCTTAACGTGGGACGGACAAGTCTTTACAGGGATATCGAATCACTTCAAAAAAGCGGTCTTTTGATACGCGAAAATAAAAAATTTATTATAAAAAGGTGAGAAATCATGAAAAAAACAGTAAAAATCATCTCTGCGGTACTGGCTCTTTTAATGCTTTTATCGTTTGCGGGCTGCGGCAAAAAGGATAACTTATCCTCCGACCCCACCCCCTCTAAGGCGTACGTAGGCATTGATATGTCGGTTGCATGCCTTAAAGGACCTACCGGCGTTGGTATGGCAAAACTGATGAAAGACAGCGAGGATAAAAAGACCGCGAACAACTACACGTTTACGGTTGCCGCCGCCGCAGATGAAATCAGCGGAAAAATAGTATCGGGCGAAATTAACATTGCTTCTGTCCCGACAAACCTTGCGGCAAAACTTTACGCAAAAACACAGGGCAAAATACAGATGCTTGCGGTAAACACTCTCGGTGTTCTTTCTGTTATATCTTCCGATGAAAACATCAAATCCATCGCGGATTTAAAGGGAAAAACAATATATTCCACCGGTGAAGGCTCAAACCCCGAATATATACTCCGTTATCTTCTTAAAGAAAACGGCCTTGAAAACGACGTTACCGTTAACTTTGTTGCAACAAACGATGAACTTGTAGCGGCAGTAGTAAGCGGAAAGGCCGAGGTTGCCATGGTTCCCGAACCGGCCGCCACCACAGTTCTTACAAAGAAAGACACTCTTAAGAGGGCCTTCTCGATAAATGATGAATGGGTTAAAGTTTCCGACAGCAAACTTATGATGGGCTGCGTTGTTGCTCTTGCCCCTTATGTAGAAGAAAACAAGGAACAGGTTGACAAATTCCTTGAAGAATATAAGGCTTCCGTAAAATACGCCGTGAAATCTGTTGACGATGCCGCCGAACTTTGCGCAAATTATGAAATAGTTCCCGCAGCGCCCATTGCAAAGGCCGCTATTCCCAACTGCAATCTTACATTTGTTGCAGGTAAAGATATGAAAAAGTCCATCACCGGCTATTTTGAAGTTCTGCTTGGATACGATCCCACATCCATAGGCGGAAAACTTCCTGCCGACGACTTCTATTATGGTGAAAAATAATAAGTTTATAAAAACAATAACAGCCGCTGCCTTCTGGATTTTTGTCTGGGAGGCTGCGAGCCTTCTTGTTCCCGAGTCGCTGAGCATGTTTTTGCCCGGCCCTTTTTCGGTTTTCGGTACTTTTATAAAAATGCTGCCGCAGACCACCTATTGGAAAGGCGTGGGAGCAACGCTTATAAGAATTTTTTCGGGACTGGTTCTCGGAACGTTTACAGGTTTTGTTTTCGGAATACTTACATCAACGGTAAAGGTGTTCGACCTGTTGCTCTCCCCTGCGCTCAAAACCGTACGCGCGGTACCGGTAGTATCGTTTATAATCCTTGCGTTTCTGTTTATATCGGTTGATTATCTGCCGGTATTTATTTCGCTTTTGATGGTGTCGCCGCTTATATGGCAAGCGGTACACGACGGCATTACAGGCACCGACAGGAAACTTTGTGAGATGGCAAAGGTATACCATGTAAAGCCGATAAAACTGCTGTTTAACATTAAACTGCCTGCGGCTTCCGACAGAATCGTCAGTGCTGCCGTAAGCGCGGTAGGTCTTGCCTGGAAATCTGGCGTTGCGGCAGAGGTGCTTTGCACTCCGGCAATTTCGATAGGGAAAAACATTTACCGTGCAAAGGGAACGCTTAATTTTAATGAAGTTTATGCGCTGACTCTTACGGTTGTTATACTCAGTCTGCTTTTTGAGTTTGCCGTAAAATTTTTTTGGAACAAGTACAAAAAAAGCGAGGTGCGGCGCGATGCTTGAACTGCTTAACGTATATTTTTCATATAACGGCACGCCCGTGCTTGAAGATTTTTCAATTACCGTAAATAACGGCGAATGCGTAGCCTTAAAAGGCGCCTCGGGCAGCGGAAAAACGACCGCCGCAGAATTGCTTTTGGGGATTTTGCTGCCTTTTACGGGATTTGTAAACGCACCGAAAAAAATATCAGCGGTTTTTCAAGAGGACAGGTTTGTGGAAAGCATTTCACTTAAACAAAACCTTCGCACGGTTTTAAACGAAGAACAGTACAAGGACGCGCTTGTGCTTCTTGAAAAAACAGGACTTTCGGGCTGTGAAAAGAAAAAAGTGGGCACGTTTTCGGGCGGTATGAAACGCCGCGCGGCAATGGTGCGCGCAATAGCCTTTGCGGGCGATGCCCTTATTCTTGACGAAGCCTTTAACGGGATAGACAAAGAAAACAAACTGATATGCGCCGATATAATAAAAGAGCGTTTTATAAAACAAAACAAGCCCGTACTTTTAATTACTCACGCCGATTCCGACGCACAACTTCTTGACGCGCGAACAGTGAGTATATAGAAAAAACAATTGCCTTATTATACCTACTGTTTTGTAAAAGGGTATAAAAGAAAACCCGCCGATATTCGGCGGGTTTTTGCTTATAAATCTTCTGCTTATGCCTTGCCTACAGAACCGAAAAGTTCCATTTTCTCTTTAACGGTCGCTTTGATTGCTTCCGCACCGGGAGCCAGGAGTTTGCGGGGGTCAAAGCCTTTGCCCTGTTTATCCTTACCCTCTTCAATATATTTTCTGGTAGCGGCCGCAAAGGAGAGCTGACATTCGGTGTTAACGTTTATTTTGGAAACGCCGAGCGAGATTGCTTTCTTTATCATATCGGCCGGTATTCCGGTACCGCCGTGAAGAACCAGCGGCATATCGCCGGTAATATCGCTTATCTGTTCGAGAACGTCGAACCTGAGTCCTGCCCAGTTTTCGGGATATACGCCGTGGATATTTCCGATACCGGCAGCCAGCATATCAACGCCGAGGTCGGCTATCATTTTGCATTCTTTCGGGTCGGCAACCTCGCCGCCGCCGATAACGCCGTCTTCTTCGCCGCCGATCGCGCCTACTTCCGCCTCGAGTGAAAGACCAAGGTCATGACAAGTCTTTACAAGTTCCTTTGTTTTTTCAATGTTTTCCTCAATCGGATAATGCGAACCGTCAAACATAATTGAACTGAAACCGGCTTCAATGCACTTCTTTGCGCCTTCGTAAGTACCGTGGTCAAGGTGAAGCGCTACGGGAACGGTTATGCCGAGTTCCTCTACCATAGCCTTTACCATTTCGGTAACGGTTTTAAAGCCGCACATATATTTGCCGGCACCCTCGGATACGCCGAGAATTACGGGAGATTTAAGTTCTTCCGCGGTAAGAAGAATTGATTTTGTCCATTCAAGGTTGTTGATGTTAAACTGACCTACGGCATATTTTCCGTCGCGGGCTTTTCTTAACATTTCTTTTGCTGATACTAACACTTTTGTTTCCTCCGTAAAATATTATTTTGAAAGTGCGGGATCGCACTTAACTTCCAAAGGTTTAACTTCAAGCAATTCCGGATTTCGCAAATAGTGCCTTAATCTGCGGAATGCCATGGCGAAATATGTACCCGAAGCAATTCTTTCGTCCATTACCACGCCAAGCGGCATACATTTTTCAAAAACTATCTCGCCGCCTTTGCGCTTTGGTACCTCCCTTGTGTTGCCCATAACTATAAACACGCTTGAAGTGCCGAATTCGTAAATATGGTGATATATGTGATTTGTGCGTATAGACGCCAGATTAGAAATGCACAGGCTGTTATGGAACGGTGACGCGTCAATAATCTTTTTAGGCAAAAGACCGTGTTTATCCATCCATTTAAAAAGCGAAACGCCAATGGTAAGCACGCCCGGCACGCTTAAAAGAAACTTTATCATTTTCTCGGTTCCGTTATTATCGGGTGTGTTGCGGTTTTCCTCAACAAACTTGTTTATAATGTCGTTTACTTCCGTAATTGTTTCGTGCAGGTCAAAATACATTTTAGCCATAGTACCGTGACCGTGCTGACCCGCTTTCAAAACCACCATTGAAACGCAGAATTCGTTTCTTGCATACGGGCGCTTATTTACAAAAAAGCGATTGAGTTCGGGGAATTCGCCCACAACGCGCAAATATGCCGCAATAAGCAACGCCATGTGACTTATATTAACCCCTTCAGAACGCTTTTTGTTTAAATATTCCTGTATCGAATCAAGCGGAATATCAATCGTTATCATATTCATCGCATCGTAGCGCTTATTCATTATGTGCGCCGCAACGGTATACATAGGATCAATCTTTTTAAGTCTTTTTCCGTCTGCTCTCATACAGCAACCCCCTTTAATCCAAATTCGTTATTATAATAACATATTTTTCCGATAATTACAATTACTTTTTAATAATAAAGACAAAAAAACGCGACACAGTGATTTGTGTTTGACAGCGGCGCGCCGTTGTGATAAAATAGACAGGATAAAAAGACGGGAGGGAGATATCTGTGAAAGAAGAATTTATCTCGTACTCTCCCGAGGAAACGGAAAACTATGCCGCCGCTTTTGCGGATACCCTCCGCGGCGGTGAGATACTTGCCTTTTACGGCGGTATGGGGCTTGGAAAAACACGTTTTATAAAAGGTCTGGCTCGCGGTCTCGGCTTTTTCGGAGAGACCACTTCCCCGACCTTTAATCTTGTCAACGAATACCGCGGCGGCAGGCTTGACCTGTTTCATTTTGATATGTATCGTATTACCGGTTGGGATGATTTATATTCCGCCGGTTATTTTGAATACGCCGACGAGGGCGGCGTTATCGCTGCCGAATGGAGTGAAAATATCGAAGCGGCGCTACCGGACGATGTTGTAAGAATAACCCTCAAGTCGCTTGGGGAAAACACAAGAAAAATCACTGTTGAAAGGCAGGAACCAACATGAAAATACTTTCAATTGAATGTTCCGCCTCACCCGTATCGGCGGCAATCACCGAAAACGGCAGTATCATTTCAAGCGCGTTTTCAAACACCAAAGTTACACATTCCGAAACGCTTATGCCCACAGTAAACGCCGTGCTTAAATTTGCACGACTTACCCTTTCTGATATTGACGGATTTGCGGTGGCGGCAGGACCCGGCTCTTTTACCGGCGTGCGCATAGGCATTGCGGCGGTAAAAGGTATGGCAGCCTCCACTGCTTCCCCTTGTGCAGGTGTTTCCACGCTTGAGGCTATGGCGCACTTACAGGCAGGCGTTTCCGGCATTATATGTCCCGTTATGGACGCGCGGCGAAATCAGGTATACAACGCACTTTTTAAATACGAAAACGGCAGAATATGCCGCCTTTGCGAAGACCGTGCGATTTCCTGCGCGGATCTTGCTGCGGAAATTGCCAAGGCAGGCGTTTCCGTAACGGTATGCGGTGACGGCACGGACGTTTTTATTCCGTTTACCGGAAACTTGACAAACGTTACTGCGGCGGATGCCGCGCACAGGTTTCAAAACGCAACGGGCGTTGCGGCGGCTGCCGAAAGGCTTTTTGCCGAGGGGAAAACCGTAACTCCGGACAAACTTCTTCCCGTTTATCTGCGTATGCCGCAGGCGGAGCGCGAACTTAAAGAAAAACTTGCAAAATAATCTGTAAAGGAACTGATAAAATGAAAATTGCCATAGGTTGCGATCACGGCGGTTTTGAACACAAAAACGCCATTAAAGAACATCTTACCGAGCGCGGTTTTGAGGTTACCGATTGCGGTATTTACGAATGTGTTTCGGTGGATTATCCGGATATTGCCGTAAAGGTTGCCGATGAAATTACATCCGGCAGATGCGAACGCGCAATCCTTGTGTGCGGCACGGGCATAGGAATGTCTATCGCCGCAAATAAAATAAAAGGAATTCGCGCCGCCGCATGCAGCGACCATTTTTCCGCAAAATACACACGGCTTCACAACAATTCTAACATACTTTGCCTTGGCGGCAGGGTTATAGGTGTCGGCACGGCGCTTGAACTTTGCGATATTTTCACCGACACCGAATTTGAGGGCGGAAGACATCAAAAACGCCTTGACAAGATAGCCGAACTTGAAAACAAATAATTTGTTTTGCCTGTTTTCGGGCATTACACTGAATAATAAAACAAAGGGGATACGAAAATGAACGAAAACGTATTTATTATGGACCATCCGCTTATCCAGCACAAACTTACCATTCTCCGCGATGAGAGAACTGGTTCCAAGCAGTTCCGCGAACTTGTAAGCGAGATTGCAATGCTTATGTGCTACGAATCCACACGCGATCTTCCGCTTAAAGAGGTTACCACAAAAACCCCCGTGGCAGAAGCGAAAACAAAGGTACTTGCAGGAAGAAAACTTGCATTTGTTCCGATACTTCGTGCGGGACTCGGTATGGTTGACGGTGTTTTAAGCCTTATTCCCGCCGCGCGCGTGGGTCACATAGGTATGTACCGCGATCCCGAAACGCACAAACCTGTTGATTATTACTGCAAACTGCCGCACGACCTTAACGAGCGCGATGTTTTCGTGCTCGACCCCATGCTTGCAACCGGCGGCAGCGCTATCGATGCGGTATCGCGCATTAAGGAATTTAAGCCCAAAAGAATTAAATTTATGTGCATAATTGCCGCACCCGAAGGCCTTGAAGCCTTCAACAAGGTTCATCCCGATGTCCCCGTTTACTGTGCAGGTCTTGACGATCATCTTAACGAACACTGCTACATTGTTCCGGGTCTGGGTGACGCAGGCGACCGTATCTTCGGCACAAAATAATTATAATCAGGTTAAAAGGGAGAGACTTTTTTACAAAGTTTCTCCCCTTTTTACTTTCTTAAAAGCCGTCAGACGTCTTTTTCCGCATCGGAAGAATCGTTGTCGGCATCATTGGTTTCGGTATACTTTTTAAACAGATTATATGCGGCAAATTGCTCTTTAAGATCCGTTTTTCCGTCGCCATTAAAATCAAAAGCGCCGCCTAAAAAATTGTTGTTTTTATTCATAATATGAAGCACCGCCTTTCACGTCCTTTTAATGATACCGACCATTCAATGCCGATATCGTTAAATCGGGTCATATATTTTTCCTTTTGTATCCGCAGTCGCAATAAGGTTCTCCCGAAGCCAGCGTGTATTTACGCACAAATTCAGTCGCTTCGCCTGCCTCGCTCATGGTATAGTCAAGGTGACAAAGCGCGGGTGTAAGGTCATAAAGTCCGAGTTCGTTCATAAGAACACATATACCGCACCTTGTAAATCTGCCTTCATAACCGCTGCCGTCCTTATACTCGTAAAAATCCATATTCCATGAATAGGGGTTGCGGTCGGCGGCTTTAAGCGCCGCGGTCGCTTTCATTCCGTCAATATCCTTTTTAGTAAATTTGCTTTTCCCGCTTTTGCGGCAAAACCACCGCATAGGCTTCGTCATCATTGATTTTGCATAATATACAGTCAGGCGCTCCACATCGGGACTCACCGGCATTGAAAGCACAAACGCGCCTATCATCGCGCAGTTTACAATATTCATTTTGAAACGGTCGGCTTTTTCAAATTCAGGCAGTTTTGAAATGATATCTTTGTATTTGGGCTTTGCATTTTTTGTGATAGTTTTTGCCGTTTTCGTATCGTAGGCGAAAACTTCCGTCAACTCATTTTTAAACGATTTTGCAAAAAGCGCCCACATACCCATCGGCATACCTGTGTATTTCACACTATGCATCTCCTTTATTGACCGCCGCACACCTTAAGTTGGTGCGGTACGTTCTTATTGTTCTTTAAAAAAGGGCAGGTCCGTATTTTAGATGTTCCTCAATGCTGCCGAATTCAAATTTATTCAGTTAATAAATATCATCACTTATCTTTTGCGGTTATGTAGGGCATTAAGTCCTCCGTGCCGGGAATTATCCACTCCTTTGTGTGACCGACCCAAAATCCTGTGAAAGCCGGAAGAAAAGCAAATTTTCCCAGTGTTTCGGACTGTTCTATCGCGGGAATCAGCAAACTCCAGACCGAAGCGGCAACCATAACGCCCGCGGCAAATCCCGAAAGCGCACGCTGCACGGTATCGCCAAGTGGTTTTTTCATAAAAAATACACATGCCGCACCGAATGTTGTCCCGAGAAAAGGGATAAGTATTCCGAAAAATGTCCCCATGTTATCATCCCCCGTATATTATTTGTTTCTGCGATATCCTGTCTTGTCCCGATATTCGGGGTGTTCTTTTATGTAAGGGTCCCTATCTCCGCAGATTGTATAATCGCATTTGCAGCCGTTAGCGCACGTAGCAGTGCGGATAAGTTTTGCGTGAATCTGTTCCATTGACGCATAGTCAACATTGCAAAGCGCCGGCATAATATCTTCAAGTCCGAATTTTTTGGTGAATTCCGCCGCCGGACACGCCGTAAACTCATAATAAATAGGTTTATCTTTCCTAAAAGGCGCGACATTCATTTCGTAATCGTGCCAACGGTCGCAGAGACTTTTTGCGCGCGTAAAGGCTTTGTACATCAGTTTTTTCCAAAACGGTTTGTTGCAATCCACAAATTTAAGTTTCCGAAAGGCCGGCAATATAAGATTTTCCTCTATTTCCTCTATTTCTCGAAAAGACGTAACGGACCTACACACAACATAGTAACTCATAATTGCTACGCAATCATAAGTTCCGCCCTTGCCGTTATGGAAATTATCTTTTCCGCCGAGGTCGGTGCGCCAACGGGAAAGAAAGTCGACATACTGCCGCTGCACCTGTTCCCAGACCTCATTGCATCTTTCGGCGGGATAATGCAATGTGATTTTCTTTTGAATTTCTTTTTTACACGGCTTTGAATACAGCACATGACAACTGCGGTCAAATTGCAGTTCACTGTCTTTCATCCCGGTTCCCGCCTTTCTTTAGTACGATTATCTTGTTTGAAATGTTCCGCACAAACGGAATTTTTCCAAGCAATTTATAAGCAGGCACAAACTCCGCCATACCCTCGGTTAAAGAATGTTCGGATTCTAAGCAGAAATCGGGCAAAAGTGCGGCAAGCGCGCCGCCGTTTTTTATTCCCCATGCAAATTTTGCGCGGCTGCCCTCTATCGACTTTTCCTTGAAGCGTTTTGCAACCGACGGATTCATAATTTCCGCAAACACGGTTGCCCTTTCAAATCGCTTTGAAATTACTTTAAATATCTTCTTTACGTCATCTTCAGACAAATACATTGTAAGCCCTTCAATAATAATCAGTACCGGAACGTTATGTTCGGCAATCAAAGCGCCCCAATCATCCATAGCGGACATCGCAATTTGAGAAATGTTGCCGTTTTCAGGCAAAAGTTTTTGCCGCACGGCAACGGTTTCGGGCAAATCGAGATTATACCAGTGCGAATATCCGTTTACACGGTAGCAGCGCGTATCAAGTCCGCAGGCAACGTTAACTACCGCAGCACCCCTATTTTCGGCAAGCCACGCGTTTGTAAGACGGTCAAGCAGGATTGTCCGGGCAATAACGCCGCTTCGCATGGCGGTGTCTTTGTCCGCAAGGGAAAAATCGTAATTGAGCGCGGCGACAATTTCCTCCGCTTTCTTATCAATGATTGCACCGCGACCTGCGCTCTCCTTTGCACGTGCGTAAACGGTTTGCAGCATTGTTTCCGGCACGCCTGAAAGATTTATTTTTTCTTCCATACCGATAAATCCCTCGTTCAACGTCGGTTAGCCGTGGCTAACCGATAAGTTTTCAAAAAGCCGCCTTTTGGCAGCACGTTTAAATAAAGCCATCTGTCCTTTTGCATTATACCACACGGTAATTTATTTTTCAATATCTATACTGATAAAAAGGACAGCAGCGGTTTTTCGCTGCTGTCCTTTGGTTTGTTATTCACCGAACGGGAAACTGAAAGCGCTGCTGTTATCGCTTTTATCATTTCCGCCGGAACTGTTATCCTGTGAATTATCGGAATTTTCTTCGGATTTCGAGGTGATAACATCACTGTAACTTGACTCGCCCGAATTTGCCATAAGTTTTACGCTGTAATCTTTTTCACTGCCGGAGGAAAGAACGGTAAGCGTAACGGTATCGCCTGCTTTTGACTGCTCTATAATATCAAGAACAATATTATCTCCCGTTATCTTAACGCCGTTGATATAGGTTATTATGTCGCCCTCTTTTACCTTGCCGTAAATATCGCTGTCGTTACTTACAGATACAACATAAAGACCCGTGGAAGCGTAATTGTTTATTTCCGCCGTAACCGAATCCACATTTGTGTATGTTATACCGAGTTTTGCGCGGTCGGTCACTTTGCCGTATTTAATAAGCTGTTCGGCAACGCGTTTCATCGTAACTGTAGGGATTGCAAAACCTACTGCGTCATACTGGGCGCCAGCGAGTTTTGAAGAGGTTATACCTATCACCTGACCGTACATATTTGAAAGCGCGCCGCCGGACGAGCCGGGATTTATCGCGCTGTCGGTCTGGATAAGATTAGAAGTATAACTGCTTGTAACCTTGACCCTGCGGCTTGTAAGAGAAATTATGCCGCTTGTTATGGAAGATTTATTTATCGCGTCCGCCGTTCTGCCTACCGCCACTACGTGTTCGCCGCAGAACAGGTCCGCCGAGTTTCCGAATTCTGCCGGAGAAAGATCAGAAGCACCGGATTTAACCTTTAATACCGCAAGGTCGCTTATCGTATCGCCTGCAACATATTCCGCTTCAAGTTCGGTGCCGTCAAAGGTATAAATCTTGAATTTGGGTGCGCCTATATCCGAATATATATGGTCGTTTGTAACGATATAACCGTCCTTTGAGTACACAACGCCCGAAGCATAACTGTAATCGCCGTTCTGGTTATAAACATATATGCCTACAACCGACTTGTTTATCTTTTCGTAAACCTGCGCCTCGGTAAGTTCGTCGGTGTTCTTGGGTCTTGCCGCAAGTTCTGCCGCCGTATGCTTTGAGGCAGAGGGAAACACGCTGTTCCTACCGAAGAAATAGCCCGTCGTGCAAGCGGCGGTAAGCGCCACCGTTAAAGCCAGCACAAGCGCAAATATTTTTACACCGCGACCCGCCTTTTTGGGCTCGGTCTTTTCGGGTTTTGTATACTCAAACGGCTTAAGTTCGGGCTCTTCGGAAAAAGGCTTTTCTAAAGGGTCTGCGTTTTCGGTTACTGAATTTTCAGCCTGTTGCGTCGGTGATGTATTCTCGGCGACAGCGTCGTTCTCCGCTGCCGGAGTTTCCCCGCTTTCTGCGGGCTGCGCGTTTTCAGCCGGAGTTTCGGCAGCGGCGACCTCACTTTTAACCTCCGCAGTTTCCGCCGAATTTTCAGCGCAATCCTGCTTCGGTACAGAGATTTCGTCCTTTACCTCGTCCGTGCTTATATCCTGTGTTTGCTTTTCAAAATCTTCCATAATTATCCTCCTATTTAGGCAAGGTCATTTCAAATGCGGTAAACTTGTTTTCAACGCTTGAAACAGTAATGCTTCCGCCGTGATTTTTAACTATCGTTTTTACTATATAAAGACCGAGCCCCGTACTGTTCTTTACCTCGGAGCGCGACTTGTCGCCC
Organism: uncultured Eubacteriales bacterium; assembly: GCA_934491515.1. Classification (GTDB taxonomy): domain Bacteria; phylum Bacillota; class Clostridia; order Oscillospirales; family Acutalibacteraceae; genus UBA737. The sequence goes on along the minus strand of CAKSTF010000008.1, from coordinate 10,986 downwards.
TTGTAAAAGCGCTCGAATATATAAGGCAGGTCGCTTTGCTTAATTCCCATTCCCGTATTTTCTATACGGAACTTAAAGTTCTTCGCGTCTACGCTTACGGCAAAACTTATTGTGCCGCCTTTGTTTGTAAATTTAACGGCATTGTCAACAAGATTGTATACCGCGCGGTATATAAGGTCCTTATCCGCGGTTATATAAACATACGGAATTTCGTCAAGTCCTTTTATTTCATATTCGCGTTCATCGATTCGCTGCTTTTGGCTTATAACTATATTTATAAGCATTTCCTTAAAGTCAAAACGTTCGGGCTTTAGAGAAAATTCTTTTGCCTCAAGTCTTGACACATTAAGCATTGACTGAACCATTCGGGAAAGACGTCTTACCTCTTCGGAAACCAAAGTAAGATAATATGTCTGCTTTTCGGGAGGTATCGTACCGTCTATTATCCCGTCTATAAATCCGCTTATTGTAGTCATAGGCGTTTTAAGTTCGTGCGAGACATTGCTTATAAAATCTTTTCTTGTTTCGTCAAGGCGGACAAGCGAGTTTGTCATCTGATTGAAAGCGGACGCCAACTCACCTATCTCGTCATCGCTTGTAACGGGAATACGTCTTGAAAAATCACCGTTTGCCATAGCGCGCGCCGCTTCCGCCATAAGGTTAAGCGGCTTTGTCATTCTGTAGGTCAGAAAATAAAGCGCCGTAAACATAAGAACAAGCGGAACGACCGCCGAAAGCAGATAAAGCCTTGCAACCTTGCTCATAAGCGTTCTGGTCATCATAGAAGAAGCAGTTGCCACAACATAACCGCGGCTTTCTCCGCCAAGGCTGATTTTTTGTGCCACAACGTAATGCGGCATCTTATAAATGCCCATTGTATTAAGGGCGCCCTCGCCGGGAATCAGCGCTTTTTTCAGATATTCGGCGTCTATCACAAGTCCGCTGTGACTGCAGCTGCCGTATAATTTCTTATCCGTGCAGGCGCAGTCCCTTATTGTAAAATCGTTATCGGTTATAAAAATATCAAAATCCGACACGGTGGAAATGTTATTCATAATGTAGTAAAGTCCGCGGTCGGGAAATGTAACTTTACTGTCTTTTTCTGCGGCAATCACGAACTGACCGACGCTGTCGCAGGCGCTTTGAAGCGATTTATACTTTTCTTCCGCAAGGTGGTTGTTGTAAAAGACCGAAAGCAGCAACACTATAACGGTAAGGCTTAAAAGTATTATTGCGCCGGTTGCGAGAATATATTTACCGAACAGTTTATGGCGCATTATTTTACCTCGAATTTATATCCGACGCCCCAAACGGTTTTTAAAGACCATTTATCCGAAACGCCTTCAAGTTTTTCGCGAAGCCTTTTAACGTGAACGTCAACCGTTCTTGAATCGCCGTAATAATCAAAGCCCCAGACTTCATCAAGAAGCCGATCGCGTGTGTAAACACGGTTGGGGTTTGATGCAAGATGGTATATCAGTTCAAGTTCTTTAGGCGGAGTGTCTATCTGTTTGCCGTCCACAATAAGTTCATAGTTTGTAAGATTTATAATAAGTTTATCATAGCGGACTTCTTCCACATCGCGTTTATCGGGCGTTTCGCCGTTCTGCGTGCGCCTGAGCACCGCCTTGATACGCGCAACGACCTCTTTTGAATCAAAGGGCTTGCTTATATAGTCGTCGGCTCCCAGTTCAAGACCCAATATTTTATCGAAAGTTTCCCCCTTTGCGGTAAGCATTATTATGGGCACGGAAGAGGTTTTCCTGATTTCCCTGCATACCTGCCAGCCGTCAAGTTCGGGAAGCATTATATCAAGCAAAATAAGATCCGGCTTATAATTACCCGCAAAGGAAACGGCGGTGGCGCCGTCGTTGGCAACAAGCGTTTCAAAGCCCTCTTTTTCAAGATAGAGCCTTAAAAGTTCGCAAATATTAAGATCATCGTCAACAATCATTATTTTTTGGTTTGACAATATGACCGCCCCCTTAAAAATATCATTCAACAAAATGTATTCTAATACTTTTGTGTTAATAAAATATGAATTATCAATAAGAATTCTATGAAAAAAGCCCCCGATGGGGGCTTTTTACGGGAAGACGGTAATTATTCCGCTTCCTTTTCTTCCTGTTCCTTCATCTTTGCGAAGCATTCGCTGCAATATACCGGACGGTCGTCACGGGGAACAAAGGGAACACGGGCTACGCCACCGCAAGCAGCGCAGGTTGCCTCGTGCATTTCGCGCGGACCTCTGCCTGCATTCTTGCGCTTATCGCGGCAAGCCTTGCACCTCTGAGGCTCGTTTACAAATCCCTTGGATTCATAAAATTCCTGTTCTCTTGCAGTGAACACGAATTCTTCTCCGCAGTCCTTGCAAACTAAAGTCTTGTCTTCAAACATTTTTTTATACCTCTCTTGTTTGATAATCGCCCCGGACGGAATCGCACCGACATCTTTGTACTCAACGCTCTGCTATTTAAGCTACCGGGCATATATATAAACTCGATACGAGTTTATTTTTTCAGTTTACTGCGCACACGCCGCAACGCGCCGTCAACCGACTTGCGCGAAACACCGAGCGTGTTCGCAATATCCGCATAACTGTCACCGTCAAGAAAAAGTTTTAAAACGCTTTGTTCAAGACCCGTGAGCGTATTGCTTAAATTTGTATTAAAATCGTTATTTTCCTCTTTGCGGATAAAAGCCTCCTCTGCGCTTTCTCCGTGAGGAATATCCGTATCTTCTATCGGGCAGACAAGGTTATTGGGTATACGCTTCTGCGCGGTAGCCGCCCGCACTTTAGCGTTTATCGCCCTGTCCACACACATATTTGCAAAAGTTTTAAAGGAAGCCTTCTCGCTTTCATAGGAACGCAGCGCCGTAAAAACGGCAAGTACGCCCTCTTCTACAAGGTCCTCCGTATCCGGGATAATGTTTTTCCATTTTGCCGCCGATGCCGAAATATGCGGCATTATGCGGTTGATAAGTTCAGGAAAAAGGTCGTAATCCCCCGAATTGATGAATTTTACCAATTCTTCTTCCGACATTGCCGAAGCGTTTACAGGCATATAACTCTCCAAATACAATATATCAGCCTCTATATAGAATAATTTTATATTATTTCTCTTAAAATGTCAAGCATTTTTATACTATTGTTACAATAGTTATTAAACAATACGGCCGACAAGGCGGTTTTAATTCTTTATAAAAGCTGTGTAACCCTTGCCGTACTGCACGCAGCGCGATACTCGGCTGAGCGTTGCGGAAGAAATATCGGTTTGTTCTATAACACCGCTGTAGGTGTTACCCTCTATCAAAAGTTTTGCCGCTTTAATACGCTGCGCCATCTGTTCTACTTCCTTATCGGTGCAAAGGTCCTTAAAAAGCGCCTCGCAATCCGCCTTGGTTTTAAGCGACAGTATAACTTCATAAAGTCTTGCAATATCTTCTTCGCTTATCTTTTTATGTGTAACCATAAAAGCAGTCCTTTCATATACTTTCGGAACTATTACTTAAAAAGGCCTTGAGTTTCGGTGATTTGGGCTTACCGAAAACTTCTTCCGGTGTGCCGTATTCTTCAATCATACCGTCCGCCATATAGATTACCTTATCCGCAACATTTTTTGCGAATTCCATTTCGTGCGTCACTATAATCATGGTTCTTCCGCCGTCTTTAAGCGATTTGATAACCTTCAGCACCTCACCCGTAAGTTCCGGATCAAGGGCGGAGGTTGGTTCGTCAAAACAAAGTATATCGGGAGAAAGCGCCAGTGCGCGGGCAATGGCAACGCGCTGCTGTTGACCGCCCGAAAGTTCGCACGGGTAATTGTTTGCCTTTTCCGAAAGGCCAACGCGGTCTATAAGGGCAAGCGCCTGTTTTTCCGCTTCCGCATTGCTGCAAAGTTTTAAAAGCACGGGTGCCAGCGCCACATTTTTAAGAACCGTGTATTGAGGAAACAGATTGAACTGCTGAAACACAAGTCCGAAATGCAGGCGCTTTTTTCTTATTTCGCTTTCGCTCATACGGGTTTCGGAATCTGCGTCGTACACCGTCTCGCCTGCAACGGTTATGCTTCCGCCGTCGGGGAAAGCAAGCAGGTTAAGACACCGCAGCAGCGTTGTTTTTCCGCCGCCGGAAGAGCCGATAACGGCAAGCACCTCGCCCTTTTCGACAGAGAAGTTAACACCGTTTAAAACGGTTGTTTTTCCGAATTTCTTTTGCAGGTCTTTTACTTCTAAAATCGGCATATACTTCTCCCCCTTTAATTAAAATACGAAAGTTTCTTTTCGATATATCCGAAAAGAACCGTAAGTATTCCGCTGAACGCAAGGTAAAACACGCCCGTAAAGAAAAGCGGCCAAATTATACCGCCGTTTTTTATAAAGCGCTCGCCTGCGTATATCAGTTCCTGAATCGCAATTATTCTTGAAAGCAAAGTATCCTTTACAAGGGTTATAACTTCGTTGCTTATGGGCGGTATAATGCGCTTTACAACCTGTAAGAGCACCACTTTGAAAAATATCTGCGATTTGGTCATACCGAGTACCTGACCGGCTTCGTACTGACCCTTTGATATGCTTTCAATTCCGCCCCTGTATATTTCTGAAAAGTAGCATGCATAGTTAATGATAAATGCGGCAAAAGTGGCGGTCATTCTGCCTGCCATACCCATACCCCATATATTGTTGCCCCCGATAAGACCGGGACCGTAATAAATGATTATAAGCTGCAGCATAAGCGGCGTGCCCCTTACAATCCACACTATTGTGCGCACAACGGTCCTCAGCGGTGCAAAACGGCTCATGGAACCGAATGCGATTATAAGCCCTAACGGCAGCGCGCCAAGAAGCGTTACAAAAAATATCTGCAGTGTGCTGCCGAAGCCGGTCCACAATGCTTTTATAACAATTTGAAACATTTTTTAAATTCCTATCTTTATAATGCAATTTTAGGCAGGGGGTCTAAGCCCCCTGCCGTTTTTACCTGTTTATTACTTCTGTTCTATAAGAGATTCCTGAACGCCGTACTTTTTAGCGGTTTCAAGCATAGAACCGTCGCTGTATGCCTTCTTGAAGAATTCGTTAAGTTTTGCGGCAAGGTCGCTGCCCTTTCTGAAACCTACGCCGTATTCTTCTTTCTCATCGCTTAAAGATATAGTGTATACAAGATTTTCATAACTTGTGCCCTCACCGATAACGGCGCCTGCCATAAGAAGGTCTATAACGGCGGCGTCGGACGTGCCTGCCGCTACTTCTTTAACCGCGTCTGCCTGGCTGCCTACTGCAGTAACTTTATAACCGAGACCGGTAAGCACTTCTTCGCCGGCCGAACCGCCTTCCGCTGCAAAGTTAAGGTCTTTTATGGCATCTTTTGAATTGTAAACATCTTTCTTATCCTTGGAAACAACAACTACCTGTTCGTTCACGCAATATGCGTTCGAAGTTGCCATAGCCGACTTAACGCCGTCTGTAAGGGTCATACCGTTCCAAACGCAGTCAATTGATTTGCCGTTAAGTTCAAAAACCTTGTTGTCCCAGTTGATAACCGTAAACTCAACATCAACGCCTAAGTATTTTGCAAATGCTTTTGCCATATCGGCGTCAAAACCTATCCAATCGCCGCTGCCCTGTTTTTCTTCATAATCCATGGGCGCGAAGTCGGTAATACCGATAACTATTTTTCCCTTTTCCTTTATGTATTCGGAATCGGTCTTGCTGCTGTCTTTACTGCCGCAGCCTGCAAAGCATAAAAGCATTACAACTGCCAAAATAAGTGCTACTGTCTTTTTCATTTTAATTTCTCCTTTTTTAGGTCAAGCGTTCCTGCTTGCTTTTGTTTTTCTGTAATGCATTATACTTCATCGAACTAAAGTTGTAAAGTGTTTTTTGAGTATTTTTTGCAAGTTCGTAAGATATGCACAAAAGGAAATGTATGATTCATCTGCTTTATTGCTTTATTGCACTAAAGCGACGCGTAATTGTTTTCTCTTCCGTGCGCAGATAATAAATATCCGCCCGTAAAACGGGCGGATATTTAATTAAAACGATATGCTGTCGGAAAGGGTGAAAGAGTATATTATCCTTTCTTTTACCGGTTTTTTCAGTATTTTCTCACATGCAGCGGAGTAAATGTCGAGCTGTGCCTTGTATCTTTCTTTAAGAACCTCAAGAGAATCTACCCTGTCGGTTTTAAAGTCAAGCACCGTAACGCCGTCGTTTTCCGCAAAGCAGAGGTCAACCGCCCCCTGAACCAGCACCTGTGTATCGGAGGGTACGCCTTCAAATCCGCCCAGTTTACCGACCGGCATTTCGGTTAAAAAGCGCATTTCACGGTGCACTTCCGCGGAGGAACGGATACGCGCAAATACGGGGCTTTCAAAAAATCGCCTGATGGCATCCGTATCTGCTGCAGCGGCTTCTGCCTGAGTTATGTAGCGGCTTTCCCGCAAACGCTTGATCTCTTTTTCCGTTTCTGTACCGTTTTCAAAAGAAATATACTGCATTATATGGTGCATTGCGGTTCCCCTGCCTGCAGCGGACAATCCGCCTTCAAGCATAAAAGCAGGACTTGCGGTAAAGGCGAATCTTTCCGCCTCCGCACTGTTTGCCGCGGTCGATACCGAAATTTTTGCCTGTGCATTTTTAAGCGCCTCATACGGATAGGAAAAGGTGAAATTTTCCTTCATACGTTCTGTATTCAGGCTGTTTTGCGGCGGAATATCCGCAAGGACATTTGCGCCGTTTTCGTTCTGCTGCCGCAAAAGGTCATTATCGGGTTTTTCCGTTCCTTTTACGGTTTTCAGCAGAATATCCGGCGTTTCGAAAATCACCGGCGGCGAAATACCGTATATACCGCGCAGTTTTTCGGCGCTGTCCGAAAGCAGCATACAGGCAAGCACCCAATCGCACATTGAGGTGCTTTTTGAAAGCCATTCCGCGCCGATGTACGGCGGAACATCCGACAGTGCCGAGGAAAGTTTAACAAGTTTTCGTTCTGCATTATCCACGGAACACACCAGGCAGAGTTTATCCTCCGCGCGGGTTGCCGCAACATAAAGCAGGCGCAGCCTTTCATCAACATTGTTTTTTCTTATATCGTATGATGCAAGCGAATGATTAAGCAGTTCGCAGTCACAGCCGGTCTCTTCGTCAAAATACTTAAAAGCGATACCGAATTTCTTTGAGTATATGATTCTGCTTACGGCGTCGCTGTTGTTTATTTCAACCGAAAGATTTGCAAGGATACACACAGGAAACTGAAGACCCTTTGATGTATGCATAGACATTATGCGAACGCCGTCCTCCTCCGAAGAGGCAGCGCCCTTGAACGCCTTTTCCGGCAGCGACGATATATATTTTAAAAACCCGTAAATTCCGCCCGTATGAAAAGCGGCATAATCCGCCGCCGTTTTACAAAGCGAAAGCAGATTTGCGCGGCGCACGTCACCCGACGGCATAACGGACACTATGTTGAGAATGTCTGTACTTTGATACAGTTCGGATATAGCCCTGTCAAGCGGCAAAACCGCAAAACTGCGGCGAAACTCCCTTAAACGTTCGGTAAATTTAAATGCCCTTTCATCATCTTCAGCAGCGGCAAGAACGGCAGCATAGAGCACTCCTGAACGATTTTTCGTGCGGATAATCGCAACATCGTCCGCAGTAAACCCGAACAGCGGAGAAAGCATAACGCTTAAAAGTTCAACATCGCTTTTCGGATTATCTATGACCTTTAAAAGCGAAAGTATAAGTTTTATTTCAAATGTATCCGTGAATGTTTCGGCGTTGTAAAGCACCGGTATTTTCCGCCGTTCAAGCGCGGCAGCCACCGTGGCGGCTTTGTTCTGAACGGTACCCATAAGTATTGCTATATCGCCGTATTTTACGGGCCTTAACGTGTTTTCGTCACTGCGGACGGCAGTTCCCGCGCGTACCGTCTGCTCAATATAATCGGCTATTGCCTCCGCTTCGCTGTCAAGACGGCGATAATCCGAATCCGAATTATCAACAAAAAGCACATCTGCCGCAGGGATACCGTTTTCGGGGAATTTTGCCGCAGGCGTAAGGGATTCGTTATCATCATACACGATTTCACCCGTTTGCCCTGCAAGCAAAAGCGAGAAAAAGTAATTTACCGCGCGGCAGACGCCGCCGCGGCTGCGGAAATTATCGGAAAGTGTAATACGGTTTCCGTTTTCTTCGCAAAGTTTTGAACGGCGGACAAAATTTTTCGGATTTGAACCGCGGAAGCCGTAAATGCTCTGTTTTACATCTCCTACGGTAAAAAGATGTTTTCCGCTATCGGATATAATATTAAAAAGCATATCCTGAAGATCGTTTACATCCTGATACTCGTCCACGCATACCTCGTCGTATGCGGCGATAATATCGCGTGCCTGCGCGGTAGGCGCAATTCCGTCCGCGGTGTATTCGCACAAAAGTTTTCGTGCAAGTTGTTCACAAAACGCGAAGGTAAGTATATTCTCGCCCAAAAGCGCCTCAAGCAATTCATCGCTGTAACGTTTAACAAGCGAAACTAACAGTTCCGCCGCAGGACGAATACTTTCGATATCCGCGTTTATTTCTTCCTTTGTTTGATAAAACGTTTCGGAAAGTTTTTTAAGCTTTTCGTTTATATCGGCTTTAAGGTTTGAAAATTCTGTTGCGGAGGAGTAGGATTTATCAAGGCGCGGCAATGTCGGCAGTTTTGCCGCGCGCAGCACTTCGGTCAGCGCGTTATAGTCACCGGCGGCAGCAGTATTCTTCAAAGATTCCGTAATCTCCACCGTGTTTTCCGCGTATGCGCCGCATTTATCGGCGTTTTTCCCGTCGTAATAAGCGGCGATTTCCGCCATTTTAACAGCATCCGAAAGGCAGGAGTCGATTTGGGTGTTTATCTGCGACACGGCAGCCTGATACCACGGGTGACCCTCACCGAAAGGCATCTTATAAGGTGCTGCCAGTTCCTCAAGGTAGCGTTCGGGAAACGGTTCTGATTGAGAAAGAGTGAATATCTCCGATACAGTATCAAGCAAATGCGATTCGTCAAATTCGCAGTTTGTAATATTCAAAAGTTTTAAAAAATCCTCGTCCGTGTTTTCAAGATACGGACTTATTATGCCGCTTAACACGCTTTTAGCGACAGCGGCGGTATCCGAGCCGTCCGACACCCTGAAGTCGGGCGACACTCCGAGCACCGAAAAGTTTTCCCTTACAAGTTTTATGCAAAAGGAGTCGATAGTACATATATCTGCGGAGGAAATAAGGTATTTTTGCCGCGCTATCCACTCATTTTCGGGATGAAGCAGGGCTTCCTCATAAAGCCGCTTTTCTATTCTGCCGCGCATTTCGGCGGCGGCGGCATTAGTAAAGGTTACAATAAGCAGTCTGTTTGCCGGAACCGGGTTTTCTTCATCAGTAAGTTTTCTTATAACGCGTTCGGTAAGAACGGCGGTCTTGCCCGATCCCGCTGCAGCGGAAACAAGTATACTGCCGTCGCGGATTATCGCGCTGTTTTGCGCTTCGGTAGCCTTAAACTTCATTTTCGGACACCTCCCCCATCTTTTCGAACACCTCTTCGGCCGGCATATTAGGAACCTTTTTAATTTCCTTTTCGTCTATTCGGCAAATGCCCTTGAATTCACAGTACTTGCAGGCGCCGCTGTCTATGCCGTCGGTCGGGTTTGCAGCAATTTTTCCTTCGTATATGCGCTCTCCCGCGGATTTTAACTTGCGCTCTATAAGCGCGAATATTTTAAGAAAATCGCTGTCGCTTATAAAGTTTTCGGCTGTCCTGCCCGTAGGTTTCGGCACAAATTCGCCGGTCTGCATTATATCCATTGCTTTCAAAACATGCTCGTCCTCAAGCAAAAGACCGTTCATCCTGTGTTTTGAAGCGGCATCGCCGTTTTTATGAAGCGCCGGCATATACAGTATCCCAGCGGGCGCGGATTCGCCCTGTGCCGCCTTGCAGACGGCATAAAGATATATCAGCATCTGCATATTCTGGCCGAAAAGTATATCGGGCAGTTTAAAGTTGCGTGAACCTGTTTTATAGTCGACTACTCTTACATATCCCTCATATTTATCAAGTCGGTCGATTATTCCGGAAAGGCGCACCGTGCCACCGTTTTCCGTAGAGACGCAAACTTCCGGAATCGCGCCCTCCGCACCCACTTTAAGTTCGCAGGCAACCGGTGTGAAATCGCTGTTTGCAAAATCGCGCGACATATCGTATACCACGCTTTTAAGGTTGCGCGCCATACCGTTTGCTATGTATTTAAGGCGCGGCGTTTCGGTAGTGCGATAACCTGGGATATTATCAAGGTACTCCTTAACAAAACGGTCAACGGCAGCATTTATATCTTCCGCCGTAAGTTCGGCAAGACCTTTGCCGTAGGTTTCCACAACACGCTGCAGCACATAGTGCACAAGCGTGCCGCGCTGCATAACGTTAAAGTCGGCGCTTTGCAGACTGCGTATTTTAAGTCCGTCGCGGCAGAAATGCATAAAACGGCAGCGGTTGAAATCGTCAAATTTTGAGGGAGACATTCTGATATCCTTACCGTACAGCGCCGCCGCTGTGTCGGGAGAAAGCGAAAACTGCGGGCGCGCTGAAAATTCCGCCGTGTGTTCACACTTTTTTCGGTATTCGCCGTCAAACGCGGCATAAATTTCAAGAGCCTCTCCGTTTTTGGCGGTATACCGGCGGCAGAATTCCGAAAATGCTCCTTCCGGAGTTTCCGGCAGGTTTGCCGCTTTGAGTGCCGCAGGTTCGCTGAGCGTCTCTATTTTAAAGGCGTTTATAAGACCAGTAAGAAAAGCGGAAGGTTCGCCCTTTGAACCGTCTGCCAAGACCGCGGGATAACTTATAAAAAGTTTTTCACCGGCGCAGCACACATTGCTGTAAACAAGATATTCCTCATTAACGGCTTCGTCAACCGTTTTATCGGGTATATCTATTCCGAGTTCCGTAAGCCTGCCCCTGTC
>CAKSTF010000007.1 GCA_934491515.1 uncultured Eubacteriales bacterium | reverse complement strand
CTTTTATCCATAAGATTTTTATATTCATCATAATTGATTTTAGCAAAATTATTTAAGTCTTCTTCTGTTTCAATATTATTCTTTTTCATAAATACTATTTGACTTGAATATTCGTCTAATTTTGTAATTTCTTTTCTAATTGAGTATGGTAGATATTGTTTAGGATGCTTCTTTGGAAATACGCCTAATAAATAACAGTAGTATAAGTATAAGCCATAAATACCTTTATGTGATTTATTAGTCTTTAAGTATTCTTCAAAAATAGACTTTTGAGGTATAGGCTTAAATACAATTTGTCTTGATAAATATAATCTTTTGCTAATACCATCTTTAGAATATTCTTTACCAAATGCTTTTTCTATTCTAACCTTATCCTCATTATCTTTATAAATAGTTATAGTGTCATTTTTAGAATATATTTTGTATCCTAATTCTCTCATTCTTTGAACAACTTGTTTAAGTGTTACTGAATAGCTAATAACATTATCTAAATCTTCTTTTAATATTCTATAATAGTCATCACTTAATACTTTATTTTTGTAGGTGTTTCTGTAGCCTATATCTTCATCTAAAGTTGATAATCCATATTCAGCACATAATGAGTCTGATATATGTCTTAACTTAGCTAGATTAGTCCTATTGTTGTTATACTTTTTACCAGTTTTAAATGAAACAGAATTCACTATGAAATGATTATGAATATGATTAGTGTTTTGATGTGTTGCTACAACCACTTCAAAGTCCTTAAACATTTCTTCTGCAAACTTTACCCCAATTTCATGAGCAATATCAGAAGTAACTTCTCCTTCTTTAAAAGATTGATAACCATGAAACGCTAATATCCCATTTGTTTTTCCATATTCTTCTTTTGTAAAAAGCATATCTTCATAAGGATTTCTTTCAGAGCAGTTTATTGAACTAACATAACATACTTTTTCGTTTTTATAATTGTTTTCTGTACTCTCAATTTCAAGATAACTATATGAGTTTTTTCCATAATCTTTATTGATGGTTTTTTCGGGATTAATGATATAATTTATTGACTGTTTTAAATTATTCTTAATACTCCAAATAGAAGTAGTCGCCATAATTAAGGTTTAGCCTTTCTATATAGTGGATTTTGGGGGTGGGAGTAAAAATCCGTTGCTTGCTTATAGAAAGAATCAATCATAGATTAACTCTTTTAAAATAATTTCTTCAGTCATATTTCTATAATTATTCATCAATTTAACCCATTCAATTTGATTATTATCTTTACTTTTTTCAGATAGCTTGTCGTCATTTTCAATATAGTTACTCATTAAAATATTGTATCTTTTAGAGCATTCAATACTGACCGAAAGAAGATGATTTGTTAATTCATTTTTCATCAGTAATGACACATATAATCCTTTTTTATGATTTTTAATATAATCTAATCTTAAATATCCATACTTATTAATTTGTTTATAATCCTGTTTTTTAATTGTTAAATTTGGTAATAAATAGTCACCAATTTTTGTATATTCAATATTCATAATTTTATTATTTCCTTTCTAACTTTCTAATAATTTATTAGTTTTATAGCTTACAATTCCGTATTTATCTTTAATATCTTCTCTTGATATTGGAAAATTATTTGAATTGGTAAGTGCTACAAATCTAATAATTTTTTCATCAATTTTAGGTTGATATTCTAATATTATTTCATTAGTTTCATCATCAATTTTTTCGTACATTTCATAAAAAGAAGTTTCAAAACATTCATTCATTTTATTTAAATATTTGTTTAATTCATCTTTTGACATTCGACTGCCTTTAATTATTTCTTCATTATTATTAATCATAACAGGAACAGCTACATCAAATATTCCTACATCATAAAATCTTATTAACTCTTTAATAAATCCATTTCTAAAATTAATTTTCTCAAGAATTAAATTTCCTTTATCATCCTTTTTAATTTCAATAGTATCAATAAATTTAGAAATAAATTCTTGTTTTTCTGACTTATCCATATCATTCCATTTTGATTTTAATAATGAATTTAAAGTATCAAGCCTTATCATTTTTTCTCTTTCTAAATCTCTTTCAGCAAGTAATTCGTGAGGTGAGTAATTAAAAGTTTCTAAATTAATTAATTCTAGTTTTTTATTTTCTAAGTTGGCAAGTTTATCTTCAATTAGTTTATAATCTTCTTTAAAATCATCCATTTCTACAATACCTTTAATGTAGGCTTGTTTAATTCTTTCTCTTTGCTTTTCTAAACTTCTAATTTCTTTATCAATAGAATTTGTATCAATTTTACTATTCTTATCTTCTAGAATAGGTAAGAAAAACTTTTTAACAGCCATATCATATTCTAATAAATCATAAATAAAATTCTTCAACAGTTTTTCTACATGACTCTCGTTAAAGTTAATATGACAATGCTCACAAGTATAGTACATATATTTTCTTTTAGTACCACCAGAACCTTTACATTTCATTATCCTTCCACAATCTGGACATTTAAGCCTTTGGAAAAAAGTATAAATTCTATCTCTAGTATAAGTTCTTTGATTTCTTTCCTTTTGTCTTTGACATTCTTCCCATTTGGCACGAGATATAATAGGTTCTACAACATTCATATAAACTATTGGTTCTAGATTTTCTTGTTTGCCAATTCGTTTATATTGTTCATAATCACCCATATAGATTTTGTTATCTATAATCTTTTGGATAGTAGTATCTCTCCATTTCTTTTTAGGATAAACATCATTTTCTTTAAAGTAATTAGCAATTTGCTGAAAACTTTTTCCCTCTAAATACATATCAAATATTTTTTCTACATAGGGACGAGTAGCATTATCAATAATCATTGTTTTATCATCAGCACTCTTATAACCAAATGGCCTTTGACCTGGAATATGTCCTGACTTAATTGCACCATTTAATCCAAATTTTGTTCTTTCTGATACAATTTCTATTTCTAACTGTGATAATACTGTTAGCATTCTTACAAAGAATCTTCCATTAGCAGTAGAAGTATTAACATCGTCTCTATCACATAGTAGAAAGCAATTATATTGTTCTAAAACTGATATTAGTTCTTCCAGATCACGAACCGAACGGGTAATTCTATCTAGTTTATAAGCAACAATATAATTTATTTTTCCTTCTTTCATATCTTGTAGCATTGCTTGAAATTGAGGTCTATGTTCCATATCCTTAGCAGATATCCCAGCGTCTCTATAGACCTTATAAACTTCTAAATCTTTAAAATTACATAATTGAAGTAATTTTTCCTCTTGTTCACCTAAACTAAATCCTTCTCTTGCTTGATCTTCTGTTGATACACGAATATAAACTCCTGCTGTTTTCCTTTCATTATCCATAATTATCATTCTCCTTTCTTTTTAGGGTAGTGAAAGGCACCAAAAAAGGTGTCACATAACAAGGACACCTCTAGATTTTATTGATTATTTGTACGACAAAAACAACCAATATTATGGGAGTATCTAAACTCTCAAATCAATTTAATGCCTTGCTATGTATTCTGACAATTCAGATAATGGAACTTTATTTTGTAAGTTTCCTAAATAAAAATATTTCTGTTCATTAAAGAACAAGTATAACTGGTTATTTATTATAACCTTATGAGGTTCAACATACGCTAGATTAGTATGTTCAACAATTCGTAAGCAACCTTCGTAGATTTTATATTTCTGCTTACTAAATTTGCAAGACCAATCGATTTTGGTTTTGAGTTCATCACTCATATTGATTTTCTTCTTAATTATTTTAATCATATCACATCACACCTTTCTTTGCAATAACGCACAAAAAAATCAACTATTTCTAGTTGACTTAATCATTAACGTCACATTGGTGCGACGATTTTATCTTATGGAGCAGGTGATGGGAATCGAACCCACACAACCAGCTTGGAAGGCTGGGATTCTAGCCATTGAACTACACCTGCATCGGAACGAATGATATAATACCATATATCATTCGTTTAGTCAAGTATTTTATCGCCTGATTTTCTTTATGAAATTCTGTAATGCCCGACAACATCGCTGCGAAACGGTAAAATATCTTCTTCGTAATGCGCCTGATAGGGGTTTGCGTGATGTATTATAAAAGGTATACCGTCGCGGTTGCGTTTGTCGGACACTATTCCGATATGACCTTCAAAAATTATCACATCCCCGCCTTGCCATTCACCGATATCATAAATATCGGTTGTAAGCGAAATCGCATTTCTTTTAAACCAAATTTTAAGATTTGAAACCCTGCGAAAGTCAATGTTTTTATCGGGTGTTTCTATACTGTAACTTTCGGGGGACTCTTTAATATCGTCATCTAAAAGTTCCATAAGGTCGTAACCCGCATCTTTCAGCGCAAAGGCAACAACATCTGTGCAAACGCCGTAACCGTCATCCGGGTAGCCGCCGGCATAATAACGGCTTTCATATTTGGGTTTTGTTTTGATATATTTCCTTGTGTTCTTCAATATATCTGTCTGGTCATCGATACCGTCGCCGTCCTTATCCGTTAAACTCTTATAGGTGTTTATTCCGAAATGTGAGTTATCGTATTTCAGGTGTGGTATGTAGTTAAAAAGATAAAGCAGTATTAAAGTCAGTAAAACGATTACCGCAATCAGTATAAGGTAACACTTTTTACGCGACACGCTTCTTTTCATATTTTAACACCGCCTTTTTTTACACTATACCATACATTTGAAATTGCGGCAACTATAACCGTGACCGCAATTTCAAAAGCGCCGCCTTTTCTATTCTTGAAACGTAACTTCTTGATATGTTAAGCTGTTTTGCGATAACGCGCTGGGTCATTTCCTCGTGTCCGTTAAGACCGTAACGCATTTCGATAATTTCTTTTTCGCGTTCATCAAGCGACGTGCCAATTATCTTCTTAAGTTTTTGCAATTTTACCTTTTTATCTATTTCTTCTACAATATCGGTATCATCGGATATAACGTCAATAAGCGTTAAGGCGTTACCTTCGGAATCGGAATCGATAGGGTCGCTTATGTACACGTCCTGAGAAGATTTTTTCAGATTCCTAAAGTGCATCAGTATTTCATTTTCTATGCACCTTGCGGCATAAGTGGCAAGGCGTATTCCTTTATCGGCATTAAAGGTAGAAACAGCCTTAATAAGGCCTATCGTGCCGATTGATATTAAATCGTCCTGATCGCAGGAATTTGAGTAGTATTTTTTGATTATATGCGCTACAAGGCGCAGATTGTGCTCTATCAGTTTGTTTCTGGCGTCAATATCGCCGTTTCTGCTTTTTTGCAGTAATTCGCTTTCACGTTTTGCAGAAAGCGGCGGCGGAAAGGAGCCGGCATTGGTTACATGCAATACAAGGTAATGCAGTCCCGATAAGATTTTTAAAAACAGTTGACCAATCATAAAATTCACCCCATATTTAAATATATGCGGCGGTATTTTATTGAAAACACATAATATTTGTGGTAAAATATTAACGTGCGGTTACGCCTTTTCGTATTATGTAATACGAAAAGGGTGATGATTTGAAATACGGAAAAAATGACTTTTTATATGTGCTTTCGCGCTGGATGCTGCTTTTTGCCGCCTTACTTGCCGCTGCCGGGGTTTCGCTTTTTCGCTTTCGCACGGTGGCGTTTACAAATGCAAAAAGCACCGCCGAAAACATTATGCTTAACGCCGCAAACCAGGCTGTAATTAACGTTTTACGGGATAGCGATGTAAAATATGATGATATTTCCCACGTTTCTGTAAACAGCGACGGTATAATTACGGGCATTACCATTGATACTGCAAAGGTAAATATGCTTAAAGGCCTTATTTCAAACGAAATATACCGTATTGTTACAGAGCAGCAGGAAATTACTATGAACATACCGCTTGGCACGCTGCTTAACCAGGAATATACATCGGGATACGGCCCGAAAATCAAATTTAAAATGAATCTGGCGCACACGGAATTTTTGGATTTTGACAGCAAACTTACGTCTGCCGGTATAAACAGCGTTTTACATCAAATAGTAATTAAAATTGACATAACGGGTAACATTTTGGCAGCCGGCGCTTCAAAGGGCTTTAAGGTAAGCACAACGGCGCTTGCCGCACAAACGCTTATAAACGGCACGGTGCCCGATTCTTATATAAATGTTATCGAGGGCGAAGACGCCAGTATTGTAGACGATATATTTAACTACGGCGATGTTAATTAGAACAGGAGCGTTATTTAAATGGACTTTTCAGAAGCAAAGAACAGGGCAGAAGAACTTGCAAAACTTATAAAGCATCATAACGAACTTTATTATAATGAAGACGCTCCCGAAATTGAGGATTTTGAATATGACGCCCTTACAAGAGAACTGCGGAATATTGAAAAAGAGTTTCCGCAGCTTGTAACAGCCGATTCACCGACACAGAAGGTGGGCGGCAGCGCAAACGTTGCCTTTTCACCGGTGGCGCACGCCGTAAAAATGGAAAGTTTGCAGGATGTTTTCAGTTATGAAGAACTGCGCGAATTCGGAAGCAGGATAGACAGCGCAAAAACCGCGTTTTCGGTAGAACCTAAAATAGACGGACTTTCGGTATCTTTGGTTTATGAAAACGGCGCTTTTACACTGGGGTCTACAAGGGGCGACGGCGAGACCGGCGAGAACGTGACCGATAATCTTAAAACCATTCGCGACATTCCGAAAAACATTCCGTTTAAAAATCATCTTGAAGTTCGCGGCGAGGTTTATATGTCGCACGAAAGTTTTATGCGCCTTACCGAAAGACAGGAACTTTTGGGCGAAAAACCGCCTAAAAACCCGCGAAATGCCGCTGCAGGCTCGCTGCGGCAAAAAAATTCGGCCGTTACCGCAGAACGTGAACTTTCGATATTTATTTTTAACATTCAAAGCATTGTGGGCAAAACATTTAAAAGTCATATAGAAACACTTGATTTTCTGAAAAGTCAGGGCTTTTCGGTTTTACCGACTTACAAAAAATGCGCTGATATTGAGTCTGCTATTAAAGAGGTTGAACGTATAGGAAACACACGGGGCGAACTTTCCTTTGATATTGACGGCGCGGTTATTAAGGTAGACAATTTGGATTACCGAACCGAACTGGGTTCAACGGCTAAATATCCTAAATGGGCGGTGGCGTATAAGTATCCGCCCGAAGAAAAAGAAACCGTTTTAAGGGAAATCGAGGTTAAGGTAGGAAGAACGGGCGCGCTTACGCCTACGGCGGTATTTGACCCGATACAACTTGCCGGTACTACCGTGTCGCGCGCGGTGCTGCACAATCAGGACTTTATCGACGAAAAACAAATCGGAATAGGCGATACGATAGTTGTAAGAAAAGCGGGGGAGATAATTCCCGAAGTACTTACCGTAAAATCGCACTGTGCCGATTCGGCGGTGTTTAAAATGCCGTCCGTTTGCCCCTCTTGTGGGTCGCCCGTAACAAGGGAAGACGACGAATCGGTGCTGCGCTGCACAAATGCCGAATGTCCGGCACAACTGTTGCGTCACCTTATTCATTTTACTTCGCGTGACGCAATGGATATTGAGGGCTTAGGACCCGCGGTGCTTGAACAGCTGCTAAACGCAGGAATAATCTCCGACATTGCGGATATTTATTCCATTGATTTTGAAGCGTTTATGGCGCTTGAACGCACTGGGCAGAAATCTGCCGATAACCTGAAAGCCGCAATAGAAAAATCGAAGAATAACGACCTTTCAAGGCTTATAACCGCATTCGGTATTCGGCATATAGGCGTAAAGGGCGCAAAACTGCTTTCTGCCGCGTTCGGCGATATAGAGAGTATAATGTCCGCCACGGCAGAAGAAATCGCTTCTATTGAAGGTTTCGGCGATATTATGGCTAAATCCGCCGCAGAGTTTTTTGCGCTTCCTGATACTGCTGTTATGATAGAAAAACTAAAATCCCACGGCGTTAATACAAAGTCTTTAAACGCGCCCTCGGGCGATAAGTTTAAAGGACTAACGTTTGTGCTTACAGGAACATTACCGACATATACACGCACCGAAGCAGGCAGTTTGATTGAGTCTTTGGGCGGCAAAGTATCATCTTCTGTTTCTAAAAAGACCGACTACGTGCTTGCCGGAGAAGAGGCAGGCAGCAAACTTGAAAAAGCAAACGCACTTGGAATAAAAGTGATAAGTGAAGAGGAATTTAAGGCTATGCTTTAAAACCGCAAATTAAAAATCCCGAAGAAATAAAACTTCTTCGGGATTTTTGCTATTTTGTATTCCTGAAATCAATATCGGGTATTGTTTCGGGGTTGTACTCGGAAAAATATTTCATAATTTCCGCAGGGCTTTCGGATATAAAATAAAGTTTTCTGTTTTCTGCGGACATAAAGTTTTTATCTATTGCTGTTTCAAGCAAATCGATAAGCGGTTTAAAATAATCGTTTATATTATAAATCGCGATAGGTTTTTTGTGAACGGAAAGTTGTCGCAGGGTAATCGTTTCAAAAAACTCATCAAACGTTCCTATTCCGCCCGGAGTTACCAAAAAAGCGTCCGCCTTCTCTTCAAGCAGCGTTTTCCGTTCGCTCATAGTATCGGTATATATCATTTCGGTGGAATTTTCGTAAAGGACGCCGTCCACATTGAAAAAAGCAGGGGAAATGCCGATTATATTACCGCCGCCTTTTGTTACTCCGCGCGCTATCGCGCCCATCATACCGCCGTTTCCGGCACCGAAAACAAGCGTTGAACCGGATTGTGCGATAATTTCGCCCATTTCAAATCCTTTTTCTTTAAATGCGGCGTCAATATTATCGGAAGAGGCGCCGTATATACAAATGTTCATTAAATATCACCAATATCCAAGTCAGTATCGTTAAGTATCGCGCTTATAAGCGTATCGCCGCAGTATTCAAGCCTTAATGAGAAGAAGGGGAAAGCGGGGTCTTCTATAAGTTTTAAAAAAATCTTGTCGCCTGTCCAAATCGGCAAGTTTAAGAGTTCATGCTTGTCAACCCACAAAAGTTCGCCTTCGTCACACTGGGTGACGTTTCCCGAAAATTCACGGGAGGTAAAAATATGCATATATTCGGTTTCCCATTTATCCGAAACAAAGGTGACAATTCCGCGATATTCAGTCGAAAGCAGAGTAAGACCGGTTTCTTCAAATACCTCGCGGCGGTTGCATTGTTCAGGGCTTTCCTTATCTTCAAATTTTCCGCCGATACCCACCCATTTATCACGGTTAAGGTCGTTTTCCTTTTTAATGCGGTGAAGCATAAGGTATTTGCCGTCTTTTTCGATATGGCAAAGGGTTGTGTTTCTCATTCGGTGTCGGTTTCCTTTTTAGATACTACCATTTCCGGTGTGAATCCTTCAAGATAGAATATTGAAGTGTCCGTATGCTTGTAATCGAAAATGGCGTTATACTGTATTTTTTCATATTCCGAAAGAAGTTTTGAATAAGCGCTTTTATCGTTCCAACTGTAATAGTTGTTGTCGGCGTCTATATAACCCACAGTGTCGATAACAGGCAGTTTTTCGGAAAGTTTAAGCAGATATTTATTGTAATCCGTAAGTTTAACGCCTGCAGTCTGGAGCAAAAAACTTGAAAGATAGTTGGAACTTAGCTTATCTATCTGTTTTTCTTCGATATCGTAATTTGCCCAAATGTAAAAAGGAGTTATATGGCGTTTTTGTTCCTGTTCAAGCGTTAGGTTTGAAAGGCTTTGAACGCCTAAAAGTTCGGAAATAAAGCCGGTTTCGATATTGGGCTGATGATCACCGAACATACAAATTATCGTTTTTTCCTTTACGCCCGAAAAATATTCGACAAGTTCTTTAAATGCATCGTCGCTTGCTTTTACAAGGGATAGATACTTATTTGCCTTGTTGTAAGTGGTTTCAGAATTTATGGTAATGGATTCGTTGAAATTCGACGCGGAAGTAGTGTAACCTCCGTGATTCTGCATCGTGACATTGAAAACAAAGTACGGTACGGATTTATCGCGCGATTCATAATCGTTTATAAGAACTTTATAGTCGTAAGAATCGCTGACATACTGACGTATTATCATATTGCTGCGGTCGGGATAATACTGGTTTATCAATTCCTGTAAATAGTCCGCATCGCTGCCGTTTGACACAAAATCATCCATTATGGATACGTCCATTATATTTTCAAGGCTTTTAAAGGAATTAAAGCCCATATAATTGTAAACACTCGTTCTGTTCCAGCCGCTTGCATAATAAGGATGAAAGGCATAAGGCGCATATCCCTGACCTTTAAGTGTGGAAACAAGGGAAGCAATGGGGTTATTGATATAAAGCATATAAGCATTGCTGCCGGACGGTAAGAATGCAGTGGTGTGTCCTGTTAAAAACTCAAATTCTGTGTTTGAAGTACCGGCGCCGATAACGGGAACATAAAGGTTGCCCTTAACCGTGTTTTCTGTAAGCGAATGTAAGAAAGGCATATAATCTTCGTTGCTGGAAAGATCGCCCAGAACACTCAGGTCAGAGAGGGATTCGTTCATAATGCAGATTATATTAGGTGCGTCGGAATCAGGCTTTATAGGCTGCTCGTCAACGTTTTTCTTAACAAGATTTCCGACTTCATCGGCGTAATAACCGTCCGGAACTGACATGTACAGGTATTTCGTATTACAGAAAAAACTGAAAACAAAGCCGTAGTTTTTATAACCGCGCGACTGATTCCAGAAGTCGGGTTTAACGCCGGCGTCCGCAAAAACTGAGGTAAAGTAGAAAAGCGATATAACAACCGTAAAAAACAGACCGGTAAAACCGCGCGAAATTATTTTTGTAATTGTTTTATATTTTGGTGCGCTTATCTTGGCGGCAACAATCAAAATAAAAATGAACAAAAGAGTTGCGATTATAATGTTATAGGTCGGTGTGTAATCATAGGTATTTGCAACGCCTTTGGCGGTAGTTATGCTTAAAAAGTCCATCGGTATAAAAGGCGTGCCGCGGAATTCAACGATATATGCGTGTGCAAGCGCAAGGCCGTAAAGAAGAGTGTTGGAAATTATAAGGGAAATGCGCAGACTTCCGCTTAAGGTAAATATCAAAAAATAAAGCAGCAGTACCACGATATAATTACCGAGGAAACCGAGATAGGTCATGTCGTATATAAAAATACTGTTCAAACACTCGGTCATGGTTATCGTAAGCAGAGGCATAATAAACAAAAGCGCCAGATAAACGATCTTGCCGACAAGTTCGTTTTTGATTTTTATACGGTAGGCAAGCGCTGCGCCTACCGCAAACGGAAAGACCATGGCAAAGGCAAAAAGAAGCCATTTTGAAGCAAATGACTGCGAAGTAAATTCTTTATTAAGAGCAACAACAGCTGCCATAAGTACAAAAGCCGTTGTTATGCCTGCAACCTTTGTTTTTTTGGTTGAAGTAACTGAAAAATTATCCGAAAAAAACTTTTTGGTTTTTTCGGGAAGTTCAGCGACAGAAATCATATAAAATATAACTTCCCTTCATAACAAAATATACTATATTATAACATAATTTTTACAAAAGACAAGAAGAATTTAAGCGGGGAAGCGACAGTTGAAATCCGCCGTTTCTCCGCTTATAAAATACATACATTATATGGTTTTGAATATTAAACTTTTTTTACGCCCACGGTGACGTCCTTGCCGTTGATGTCCCATTGCTTTACAAAAGCGTCCGATTCCGGTGCGGCGGTGTCAAGTTTATCCGCAAGGGTATCGCCGGTGATCTCCGCAGCACGTTTTTGGCAAAGAGAGCAAATCTCGTCGTCGCCGCCGATAGTGACCGTGATATGATCGGTTACCTCAAATCCTGCTTCTTTGCGCATTGTCTGAATTTTGCTTACAAGTTCTCTTATATAGCCTTCTTCAAGCAGTACGGGTGTAAGTGCCGTATCGATGGCAACGGTAATTCCTTTATCACTTAAAGTGTAAAAACCTTCTTTCTGCGTGGCTTCGATAAGCAAATCCTCTGCAGTAAGGGTTATGGTACTGCCGGAAAGGGAAAGCTGAAGTTCGCCGGTTTTATCAAGAGTAGCTTTTGCCTCGTTTCCGTTAAGCGACGATAAAGCCGTGCGTATCTCGCCTAAAAGTTTGCCGTATTTAGGACCTAACGTTTTAAGCTGCGGTTTAAACACATAGGTTACAAAACCATCTACTGCGTCTGTAAAGTCAACATTTTTTATGTTGAGTTCGTCCCTTATTATTTCGGTATAGAAATCTTCAAGTTTAACGGGGCACTTAACAAACATAGTTCCAAGCGGCTGGCGGTTTTTAATGGCAGCGCCGTTTCTGGCAGCACGTCCTAAAACAACGATTTCGAGAACATTGTCCATTTTTTCTTCAAGTTCGCGGTTGATGCAGTCGTTCTCAACCGTCGGGAAATCGCAAAGGTGTATGCTTAAAGGCGCATTTTTATCAACATTTCTTACAAGGTTCTGGTAAATGCTTTCTGCCATAAAGGGAATAAACGGTGCGGCTGCCTTAGCGGTTTTTACAAGCGCTTCGTAAAGTACAAGATATGCCGTTTCTTTATCATCGGTCATTCCCTGCACCCAATAGCGTTCTCTGCCGCGGCGTACATACCAGTTGCTCATATCGTCCACAAACTCCTGAAGCGCTTTAGCAGCCTCGGGTATGCGATATGCAGCAAGGTTGCTGTCAACGTCTGCAATCATGGTATTAAGTTTTGAAAGAAGCCACTTATCCATAACTGTAAGACATTCCTGCTTTAAAGTATGTGCAGTCGGGTCAAACTCGTCAATATTTGCATATAAAACATAAAAAGCATAAGTGTTCCAAAGTGTGCCCATAAATTTGCGCTGACCTTCGGTAACCGCTTTTCCGTGGAAACGATTCGGCAGCCACGGTGCGGAGTTTGTGTAGAAATACCAGCGTATAGCGTCCGCGCCGTACTGACTCAAGGCGTCAAACGGGTCAACGGCGTTGCCTTTGGATTTAGACATTTTCTGACCGTTTTCATCCTGAACGTGACCTAATACTATTACATTTCTAAAGGGCGCCTTATTAAATATAAGGGTAGATATGGCAAGCAGCGAATAGAACCAACCGCGCGTTTGATCTACGGCCTCGGAAATAAAGTCGGCAGGGAACTGCTGTTCAAAGAGTTCCTTGTTTTCAAACGGATAATGGTGCTGTGCAAAGGGCATTGAACCGGAATCAAACCAGCAGTCGATAACCTCCGGTACACGGTGCATCTGCTTGCCGCAGTGGGGACATTTAATAGTTACTGCATCTATATAGGGTCTGTGCAGTTCGATATCGTCAGGACAATTGTCCGACATGGATTTAAGTTCTTCAATACTGCCTACCGAATGCATATGACCACATTCGCAGGTCCATATATTAAGGGGAGTGCCCCAATAGCGGTTTCTTGAAATACCCCAATCCTGAACATTGCGCAGCCAATCGCCGAAACGCTTTTTACCTATGGTTTCGGGTATCCAGTTTACCGTATCGTTATTTCTTATAAGGTCGTCGCGCACAGCGGTCATTTTTATAAACCACGATTCGCGCGCATAGTAGATAAGCGGAGTATCGCAGCGCCAACAGAAGGGGTAATCGTGTTCAAATTTGGGCGCATCAAAAAGCAAACCGCGCTTATCAAGGTCTGCAAGTACCAACGGATCGGCGTCTTTAACAAATTTACCGGCAAACGGCGTATCATCGGTCATATCGCCCTTCGCGTCAACAAACTGAACAAAGGGAAGATCATATTTTCTGCCTACGCGGGCGTCGTCTTCACCGAAAGCAGGAGCGCAGTGAACTATGCCGGTACCGTCCGTCATGGTTACGTAATCATCGCACATAACAAAGTGTGCCTTTTTGTTTTGCTTTTCGGCAACATCTGCGGCGCATTTGTAAAGCGGCTCGTATTCCATATATTCAAGGTCTTTGCCCTTGAATGTTTCAAGTACTTTGTATGCAGGCGTATCCTCGCTGCCGAGTTTTCCGAGAACTTTATCAAGCAAATCTTCGGCAAGATAATAGGTGTTGCCGTCTGCCGCCGATACTTTGCAATAGTTATCGTTCGGATTAACGCAAAGCGCGGTATTGGAGGGAAGCGTCCAGGGGGTAGTTGTCCAGGCAAGGAAACATGCGTCCTCGCCCGTAACTTTAAAGCGGACAACGGCGCTGCGTTCTTTTACCGCTTTATAGCCCTGCGCAACTTCGTGCGAGGAAAGCGGTGTTCCGCAGCGTGGGCAGTAGGGAACGATTTTGAATCCTTTATATAAAAGACCCTTTTCAAAAATCTGTTTAAGAGCCCACCACTCAGATTCGATAAAATTGTTATCATAGGTTACATAAGGATTATCCATATCCGCCCAAAAGCCGACGGTTTTAGAAAAATCCTCCCACATACCCTTATATTTCCAAACGCTTTCCTTACAGTGCTTTATAAAGGGTTCAAGGCCGTATTTTTCTATCTGTTCTTTTCCGTCAAGACCCAAAAGTTTTTCAACTTCAAGTTCTACCGGAAGTCCGTGCGTATCCCAGCCGGCTTTGCGCGGAACCATTTCACCCTTCATTGTATGGTAACGCGGTATCATATCTTTGATAACGCGCGTAAGCACATGGCCTATATGCGGTTTTCCGTTTGCAGTGGGCGGGCCGTCATAAAAAACATAAGGTTTGCAGCCTTCGCGGGATTTAATGCTTTCTTCAAAAACTCCGTTCTTATCCCAAAACTCTTTAATCTTTTTTTCTTCTTCTACAAAATTGACATTAGGTTTTATGCTGTCGTACATGTTTACATTCCTCCTAATTTATAAAAAAATCCCGTCCATAACAGGACGGGATAAAATCTTACCGTTAACCACCTATTATGACGGACAATCATCCGCTATCCGATAACGGCGGAATGCCGGCGGACGCTACTAGTAAAAAAACTTTCGCGCTGCTGCTCGGGAGTGATATTCGCGGAATCGCCGCCGTCGGTCTTGCACCGTCACCGACTCGCTGAAGGCAGGGGATAGACGCCGCTACTGTCTCCGTCAATGCATTTACTGTATTATATTATCACAGCAAATTTAAAAATGCAACACCGAAAAATGATTATTTAAGCCGTTATTTGGTAAAAATAGAAATCAAAGGAGTGATTTTCTTGAGTAAGAGAACATTTATAAGGGTGGTTGCTTTCTTTGTTACGGCTCTCGCGATAATGTTCGGGACATACCTTAAAGAACACCAGAGAAGCCGACGTTATAAAACTATACTGCAAAACGGATATACGCACGCTATGTACAATTTAAGCGAAAGCGTAAACAATATATCTACCGATCTTAAAAAAGCAACATACGTTACAACGCCCAAAGCATTCAGTTCATATGCCGCAAAAATTTACTGCGAGTCTGAACTTGCCAAAGAAGCCCTTGGAAAACTTCCCGGTAACACGGAAAAACTTGATACCATAAACCTGTTTTTATCGCAGGTCGGAAATTTTGCCCTTTCGGTATCAAAAGATATGATTGCCGGCAAGGAAATAACGCAAACCCAAAAGGACAATCTTGACCTGCTTGCAAAAACTGCGGAAACGGTTTCAAAGACCGTTGAAAACACCGAAATCAATATTAACAATGCCGATTATTGGAGCACCGAAATCAACAACAAAATCAGCGGAAAAATTGATAAATCCGCACTGGCGAGCGCTCTTACGGAACTTGAAGAAAAACTTACCGATTACCCCACGCTGATTTATGACGGTCCGTATTCCGACCACATACTTTCAAAAAAGCCTACGGTAATTGCAAACAAGCCGGAAGTCGGCAAAAATCAAGCGCAGAATCTTGCGAGAAGAATATCCGGAACCACGGAAAACTTACAGTATACCGATACGGTGCAGGGAAAGATTGAGTGTTATTTGTTCAGAAATAATTCTTTAAGCATAAGTATAAGCAAACTTGGAGGATATCCGGTATATATGCTTAAAAACCGAGATATAGGCACAAAAAATCTTACAAACGAAGAACTTTGCGCCCGTGCAGAACGCTTTTTAACCGATAACGGCTTTAACAATATGATTATCACATATTTTGAAAGCAAGGACGGCATTCTTACCGCAAACTTTGCTTATCTTGACGGTCAGACAGTATGTTATACAGATTTGATAAAAGTAGGTGTTGCGGAAGATAACGGTGAAATTTATTCTTTTGAAAGCGTGGGTTACCTTACAAACCATACCAGCCGCGTTTTTGAAGCTCCGAAGTACACGGAAGAGGAAGCGCTTGCTTCAATAAGCAGCGGACTTGCAACCGAAGGAGCAAAAATCACCCTGATACCGACTTCCGGCGGCGGTGAGGTTAGATGCTATGAATTCAAATGCACCTCTGACGATAATGATATACTTGTATATGTGAATACCGCAACGCTTGAATGTGAAAACATTTATATTCTTCTTATAGGTGAAAACGGGACGCTTGTAAAATAGATTTTGACAAGCAAAGCATAGTTGTGTTAATATATCCCAAAAGGTAGGAATATTATGGCACAAATTCAAAAAATCAATCACATTTACGAACCAAATCCGCTTGCCTGCGGGCAAGCGGTGCTTTCAATGCTTACCCAAATGCCGGTGGAAAGAATAATTGAAATTACGAAAACAGACGCCGAACTTACATTAAAGCAGATGAAGTCGGTGCTTGATAAATTCGGGTTTATTTATTCTAAAGAAAGAAAAACGGCAGAAAACAAATCAGACCTGCCGAATATTGCGCTGCTCAGTCTTGAAACACCGAAATGCTGGCATTGGTCACTTTATTTTTACGGCACGTTTTATGACCCTGAACACGGTATTTTAAACAATTTTCCCGAATGTAACAGAAAATATTACTGGGAAATAAGAAAGGCGGAAAATATATGAAAGTGAATTTTATGAAAACGGATAAAAACGCCGTTATGCCTACATACGGAACACCTTTTGCGGCAGGAGCAGACCTGTACGCACTCCCGAACGGCGATATAAAAGTGTCGCCCGGCGAAACGGTTTTGGTACATACAGGAATTGCGGTAGAAATACCCGAAGGTTATGTAGGGCTTGTATATGCAAGAAGCGGTATTGCCACCAAACGCGGATTGGCACCGGCAAACAAAGTAGGAGTAATAGACAGCGACTACCGCGGAGAGATAATGGTTTCTATTTATAACCAATCGCGCGATGTTCAAACACTTTCTTCCGGCGAACGTATAGCACAGTTGGTGATAGCCCCATATCTTAAAGCGGAATTCTGCGAATGTACAGAACTGTCGCAAACCGCGCGCAATACCGGCGGATTTGGCTCCACCGGCACAAAATAATAAAGTTTAAATTAAAAGAGCCGTTTCGGTAAGTCCGAACGGCTCTGTATTTTTTTAGTTGTGCTGTTTTGTACCAACCGCTTCTTCGCTTGTGTCCTTGAAAAGCAAAGAAATGCACCATATACCCGCAAGCGCGATTACCGTATATATTATGCGGCTCAAGATCATAGTGCTTCCGCCGAATATCCAAGCCACCAGGTCAAAACTGAACAGCCCCACAAGACCCCAGTTTATACAGCCGATGATAGATAATACAAGACAAATTTTATCAAACATTCCATACACCTCCGCTTTTAAGTTAAAAAGCACCGACGGGCATATAAAACCGGCCGGCGCTTTTTAAAGTTCATTTAATGAATTATTTCATGCTGTTTTCGTAAGACTCGATCATCTTTTTGACCATCTGTCCGCCGATAGAGCCGGCCTGCTTGGAAGTAAGATCACCGTTGTAACCGTCCTTAAGGTTTACACCGACTTCACCTGCAGCCTCCATCTTAAAGCGATTGAGAGCATTCTTAGCTGCTGCGTTCTTAGCCATTATTCTTTTTTCACTCCTTATTTCTTTTTTGCGTCTGCAATTGTATTTTTTGAAGATAACGCAAAATTATTAAGGTAAATAATGTTAGAAATTTTTTAAGCAGCGGTTTTAAAGTTCGTGATAATAAATGCAGATATTTTCAAAAGTGCCGTCATTCATACGAAATCCCTTAGGAAGCGTACCTACACACACAAATCCAAGTCTTTCGTATAGGTGACGCGCATGTATGTTGTTTTCTGCCACGGCGTTGAATTGTAATATTGAAAATCCAAGTTTTTTAGCCTGTTCAAGACTGTCCAAAACGAGTTTTTCACCTATATGTTTGCCGCAGCCGGCGGAGTCAACGCCCAAGCCCGCTAAAGTGCGTCTCGCTCAGCAGAAGGCGGGAAAGGCGTCGGAAGGAGAGAATTAACCGATTGTCCGTTTAATAGGTATGAGCAGGTAGATATCTTTAAACTGCAAGCACAAGAGTCCGAACAAGTCGCAGAAGAAAAGAATAAGCCTGCAGCCGAGCTGCCACAGCCGCCAAACCCGAAAGATTATGACAATCTTTGGAAACGGGATGATGTGCCCAAAACAGGTTGGACTTGTACCGGCGTTACGGACTTAGGGGCGCAGACGGGCGTGTGTGAAATGTGCGGTCATCAAATTATTCGATATGTTCATTATATGTCTCACCCAAATTTCAGAAGTCTGGGCGTGGGATGCATTTGCGCCGGCAAAATGGAAGGAAATATAGAACAAGCGAAGAAGCGGGAACAAGATTTCAAGAGCAAAGAATTTAGAAAGGCAACCTTTAAAGGCCGCCAATGGAAAATTTCCGGTAAATCCAACAGTTACTTAAAAGTAAAAAACCACCTGATAGTACTATACCGTAATCCGCAAAGCGACACCTGGAAATACTCAATGGACAGAGTATTCTGCCCCGAAGTATATCACACACGCGAAGAAGCCGAAGACGCAATTTTTGAGGCATTGGAGGAATTTCGGTAGAGATGTTTCTATCGCTTGTTGATATAAGGGAAGTACTATAACAAACCGCATCGGGTATCTGGAATTCTACTGTATGCCGCAACAGACGAAGCAACTCAGCCGGATAACGTCTATCAGATTAGCGGTAATTAAATCTGCGTGAAAACGCTTGATCTGAACCGGGATTTTTCGGAAATTGCTACGCAGTTAAATGCAATCATTGATAAGCATTTTTGGTAAGGGCAATTTTTAACGATTACTCACGGCAATTTTACGATTGCAATAGCACAGAAAACTGTAATCCAATAAAACGTACCAAACCTCGCCGCAGAATTGCTCTGCAGCGAGGTTGACTTATGCCGTATTTCAAGCGGCTTTCGGGCATGGAAAAAGTCCACCGTAATTCTATCAAAATTACGGTGGACTTGTGGTGGAGCCGGGGAGAGTCGAACTCCCGTCCAAAAGCACATTCCCACAGGTATCTCCGAGCGCAGTTATCAGTTTAATTTACCTTATCGACCGTTTGATAACGAACTGCCGATTCGGGTAGTCCCTGATTCATGATACAGCAGGGGACAATGCCGTATTCACGTTCACCGCTAATCGACGCCCTGTTAACAGCCGCGGTTTACCGCTAACGGACGGCAGCCTTAATTAGGCTGCAAGTGCAACTTTAGAGTTGTCAGTTAATTTTAAAATTGCGGATTTTAAAGCGGTTCCGCACCGCTGCTCGCTGCCCGAGGTTCAATACCCCTGTCGAAACCTTTACGGCCCCGTATATTTCCGCTTTTCAGCGGTTGATATTTTTCACTGCGCGGTCAATTGAACGGTTCATATCCCTGATTGCCGCAGTCTCGCGCTTATCGTAATTCTTTTTACCTTTACAAAGACCCACCTGAACTTTTACAAGCGAACCTTTAAAGTAAACCGAAAGTGGTACTAGGGTAAGCCCCTGTTGTTTTACCATTCCTAAAAGACGCATTATTTCACGACGGTGCATCAAAAGTTTGCGGTCGCGTTTTGGGTCCTTATTAAAAATGTTGCCGTGATCGTAAGGACTTATGTGCATCTGCTTCACGAGCAGTTCGCCGTTTTCAATATTGCACCACGATTCTTTAAGATTTATACCGCCGCCGCGAATGGACTTGACTTCTGTGCCGGAAAGGGAAATGCCGGCTTCAAAACTTTCCAAAACAAAGTATTCGTGATATGCTTTTTTGTTTTTTGCGATAGTTTTTACATTGTCCACTGTAAAAGGGCCCTCCGGAAATCAAAGCTTAAAATCGTCCGCGGTATAGTTTTTTGAAATGTGCGGTTCTTCGGGCGTGCGTTTCAAAACGTCATACCTGTATTTGCAGCAAACGTTATCTGTGCCCACAACGCCGCGCTTTTTACAAAATATTTCATCGGAAAAATCCGACTTGGTACCGAAAAGGCACCATGCGCACGATTTGCGTGTTTTTTTATTAAAAGCAATGTTCACAGTATCATCACCGTAAATAATTATACAACATTTTCTTTCCCATTTCCACTATTATTTTTATTTTTAAGTTCAAATATCAAAACCACTATTGATATAAAAAGGCACACGCATAAAAACGGATTGAGAAATGCAATTTTAAAGATTTTCCCGTTTGCGGAAAAAGCGCCGGTATCTACATCGAAGATTTTACAAAAAAGTACCGAAAACATTGCTGATATAAGTCCGTGAAGGATACGGGACAACGCAAAAAGAGAAAATTTCACATTAAAAGACTTTGAAAGCGCAAATATCTGCAGCCAAACGCTTATTCCGCCGAATCCTATCAGGAAAGATATGACTGCAATATTGTTTTTACTGCTTATGCCGTATGTAACTTCACCGAGATCGGATAAAAAAAGCACGAAATGATTATTGCCAAACAGTTCATTTACAATACCGTTTACCGTAAAAAACAGTATAACAAATATGCACATTGTAATTACTGCCGCGCCTGATTTTTCACCGGCGCCTGTTACCGCTTCTGCAAAAGAAGCGGTTTTTTTTGGAGCAGCAATACTGTTTTCCGGTTTTAAAAATACGGAAAAGACAGCGCACAAAAGCAACGAAGCGGTTATATGCGCCGCCAGCATAATATAACCGACGTTCTTATTGCCGAGTACGCCGCAACCTGCGCCCAAAACTATAAAGGCAGGTCCGGCAGAAACACAAAAACACTGCATTGTGGATGCGTTAGCCTCCGATATCCTGCCGTTTTCCGCCATTTCGTTTATAAGTTTACTGCCGCACGGATATCCGCCGATAAGGGAAAGGACAAAAACAGACAATTGTTCTTTGTTCATTTTAAAAATTTTCTTACTGAATTTTTCAAACGGCGAAAAAAGTGCTGCACCGCCGAGATTTGTAAAAAGCAGCGTAAAAAAGGCAAACGGAAAAACCGAAGGTAAAATCACATTTCCGCACGCTTTTATACCGCTTAAAGCACCGCTTCTAACAGCGTTCGGAAAGACGCACATAAGAAAAAGAAACGCCAGAGCAATAATCCATAAGTATTTTTTGATTTGCATAATAACACCCTGAAAATTATATGCATACAAGCATTATCAATATAAGTTTTTCATATCATTAAACGGTGATTATTTTGGGGAAATTCAGGTTTGACAGTAAAAGGAAAAAGGCAAAAATCAATTTTCTTGTATGCAAAGAGGACGTAAATGAATCTGCGCCGGTAAACGGCGCTCACATTGAAATGTTTTCAAACAAACAACTTATTGTAGACGGTTGTATGGGTGTTATTGATTATGCCACGGACTACCTAAAGATCAAGTTAAAAAAAGGCAATATGATAATTTGCGGAAACTCGCTTTATATATCGGTTTTTGAAAATCAAACGATTACCGTTAAGGGCACTGTAAACAGTCTTGAATTTTGTATAGGGGATAAATAATGCTGCGATTATTCAGATACTTAAGGGGATATTTAATAATTGTTTTTTCGGGTGAAAATGCCGAAAAAATACTCAATATATGCGCTAATAACGGGCTAAACATTTGGGGTATGATATGCAAAAAGGGATGTATAACCGCAAAAATAGATATACGTTCCTTTAAGGAACTTCGTACGCTGAGGCGCGGAACAAAAAGCAAAATTAAAATTATAGAAAAATGCGGATTTCCGTTTTTTACGGATAAATACAAACATCGCATAGGATTTGTAACCGGTGCCCTTTTGTTTTTGGCGGTTCTGCAATTTTTGTCAACCTATATCTGGAGTATTGAGGTTTGCGGCAATAAGCGTATAACCCAAAAAGAAATAATTTCAATGTGCAGTGAAATGGGCATAAAAACCGGAATTAAATCAAAAAAAATAGACGCAAAAAACGATGCGCAGAAACTTATTATGAAAGACGGGCGCATAGCGTGGGCGGCTTTAAATGTTGAGGGATGTTATCTTACGGTGGATATAAGCGAAACTTCACCTGTTGATAACACAAAAAAGCCGCCGGCAAATATTAAAGCATCTGCCGACGGAATAATAAAAAAGATAAGCGCAACAAGCGGGAACGTTCTGGTAAGACCGGGCGACGTTGTAAAAAGCGGAGATATTCTAATTTCCGGCACGGTTGATAAACTGAACAGCACGCTTTTTGTACGGGCAAACGGTGAAGTTACGGCGGAGACTTTACGCACTTTTAAAACAGAGCGCAGTTTTTCGTCCGTAAAAGATGTGGAAATCGGAAAAATCAAGCATAGAAAAGCAATTTCCGCATTTGGAATAAATATTCCGCTTTATGCCGGAAAAATCGGCAATGTAAAGGTTAAGGCAGCAAGTTGCAGACAGAAAGAACTTTTCGGCAGGAAGATACCGATAAAATTTTATGAAATAACATATCGTGAAGTCAAAAAGTCCAATATAAAATACAGCAAAGATTTTCTTATAACCTCTGCAGAAAAAGATATTGAAAAACAGATAGAAGACGCAAATCTTATATCGTATAAAGAAAAGTCAAGCGAAGTTATCGAAAGTGATGAGAAAATCACCGTTATAAAAGTTCTGGACTGTGAAGAAATTATTTCGGTGTCGGAAGATATGACAATAAATTGACTTTTAAAGGTCTTTCGGTATATAATAACGATATATTAGGATATATAAGGAGTAATGTGTCTTTTGGAGCAGGTTATAGATATTGAACGCGTTGAACAGCTGATAAATTTGTTCGGAAATTTTGATGAAAATATTAAGCAGATTGAAAAAGTTTATTCTGTTAAAATCACATCGCACGGCGGACAAATCAAAATAGTGGGAGAGGCAGAAAACGTTTCCAAAGCGTACCGTGCAATAGGTTGTTTGCTTACCATGATAAACAAAGGCGAAAGCATAACCACCCAAAGCATTGGCTGCGTGCTTGATATGGTAGCGGACGGCGAGGAGGATAAAATATCCTCTATTACCGATGCCGGCTGCATCTGCATTACTTCAAAAGGGAAGCCCGTTAAACCGAAAACTCTGGGACAAAAAAAGTATGTAGAAGCAATCAACAGCAATACAATTACCATAGGTGTAGGTCCTGCCGGAACGGGAAAAACCTATCTTGCCGTTGCAGCGGCGGTAAGCGCTTTTCGCGCAAAGAAAGTAAACCGTATAATTCTTACACGTCCTGCAGTTGAAGCGGGCGAAAAATTAGGTTTTTTGCCCGGTGATTTACAGCAGAAGGTTGATCCGTATCTTCGTCCGCTTTATGATGGGCTTTTTGATATGCTCGGCGCAGAAAACTTCCAGCGCTGCCAGGAACGCGGCGATATAGAGGTAGCGCCCCTGGCATATATGCGCGGCAGAACTCTTGATGACAGTTTTATAATTCTTGATGAGGCACAGAACACAACAAAAGAACAGATGAAAATGTTTTTAACACGTTTAGGTTTTAACTCTAAGGCGGTAGTTACCGGCGATATAACACAGATTGACCTACCCGACGGCAAGACTTCCGGACTTAAGGACGCGGTGCGTATCCTTAAAAACATTGACGATATAGCAATAGTTAATCTTACCGGAAAGGATGTTGTACGCCACCGTCTTGTACAGGAAATTATAAAAGCGTACGAAAGAAACGATAAAAAATGAAAACCAACGTAACTATTATAAACGAACAGGACAAAACGGAATTAACTCCCGAACTTAAAAAGCTGATTCGCAAAGCCTGCAGGACAACCCTTGCTTTTGAGCATTTTCCTCAGGACGCCGCAATCGATGTTACGATTGTTGACGATGAAAAGATAAGAGAACTTAATATGCAATTCAGAAACATTGACCGTTCTACCGATGTTCTGTCGTTTCCGCTTGGAGAAAATAACGAATATGACATAAACCCGATAACGGGCGAGGCTATGCTCGGAGATGTGGTTATTTCCGCCGAGCATGCCCTAATGCAAGCCGATACATACGGTCATTCGCCAGAACGCGAATTTGCCTTTTTAACGGTACATTCAATACTGCATCTTTTGGGGTATGACCACGTAAATTCGGACTCGGAAGAAAAAATAATGTTTGAAAAACAGGAGGAAATTCTCAATAAGATGGGACTTTCCGTGAAAGGATAACAAATGCAGGAAAAATCAGCCTTTATAACACTTCTCGGACGGCCGAATGTAGGTAAATCTTCACTTTTAAACCGACTTGTAGGTCAAAAGGTAGCAATAGTATCGGACAAGCCGCAAACAACGCGCACCAGAATTTCAGGTGTGCTTACCGACGGCTCTGTGCAGTATGTTTTTGTTGACACGCCGGGATTTCACAAGCCGCGCAATCTTTTGGGCGATAATATGATAAAAGCAATAAACAGCGGTCTTTCGGACATTGACGGCGCTATATTGGTTGTTGACGCATGTCCCGACTTTAAACTTAATCCCGAAGCCCTTCCGCCCGCGGAACTTTCACTTATTGATAACCTGCGCACACGCGGTATACCGTGCATTCTTGTGCTTAATAAAATAGACAAACTGGCTGAAAAAGACGAATTGTTGAAACTGATTTCGATTTACAGTCCGCTTTACGATTTTAAGGCGGTGGTTCCGCTTTCCGCAAAGACCGGCGACGGTATAAAAATCCTGCTTGACGAAATTTCCGATTTTGCGAAAGAATCTGTACACTATTTTGCTGATGATGATTTCACCGATCAGCCCGAACAGGTAATGGTTGGTGAAATGATTCGCGAAAAACTGCTGCGGCTTCTTGCAAAAGAGGTTCCGCACGGTATTGCCGTTGAAATAGAAAAGTTTTTCGAGACCGATATGAAAAACGGCGAGCCTCTGCTTAATGTCGAAGCGGTTATTTACTGCGAGAAGGATACGCACAAAGGAATAATCATCGGCAAGGGCGGCCGCATGCTTAAACGCGTGGGAACTTCGGCACGCCGTGATATTGAAGAGTTTTTCGGAATAAAAACTTCACTTAAACTTTGGGTAAAGGTTAAGGAAGATTGGCGCAATCGCCGAAGTGTAATACATTCTTTAGGTCTTGACTTTAATAACTGAATTTTCCTTAAATATGTTTATTTTCTCCGTGCAAAATAGTATCACGGAGGGGATATGTATGGATAAAAACGAACTGTGGCTTTCTTTTGTAAAAAGCGGAAGCGTTAAGGACTTTTTAAGTTATATAGACTGCAAAAAGGAAGAAGGGGACACCTCTGCAAATAACAACGGACGCACTTGTAATAAAGGAAACAACGGTAAAGGATAATGATCGGCTTGTCACGCTTATGACGTCTGATATGGGAATCGTTACCGCTTTTGCTACCGGCGCCAAAAGCATTAAAAGCAAGCGCGGCGCCGCTACCGGTCTGCTTTCGTATTCTGATTTTACACTCAGTAAAAAGGGCGATACATACAGAATCAGCGAAGCATCGGTAAACCGTGTTTTTTTCGGCGCGGGCAGCGATATAGAAACTCTTACTTTAGCACAATATTTTTGCGAACTTGCGTATTTGCTTTATCCTGCCGACGGCACATCGACGGAGTTTTTAAGACTGATACTCAATTCTCTGCACTTTTTATCAGAAAAAAAACGTCCGCAAAAACTTATAAAAGCCATAACGGAATTACGCATAGCCGCGATATCGGGTTACGCGCCAAATCTTATCGCGTGCGACGTCTGCGGTAAATTTGAAGACGATATTATGTATTTTTCCTTGTCTGAGGGCTGCCTTTATTGCAAAAACTGCGAAAAAAAAGGCGTTGTTGTACCGGTTTTTACCGATGTTTTAAAGGCTATGCGCCACATTGTATATTCCGACTTTGAAAAGATTTACTCGTTTGAGTTATCGGAAGGAAGCACTGTCATACTATCCGACCTTACGGAAAAATACATAACTTACCAAACCGAACACAATTTTAAAACACTTGATTTTTACAAAACACTTGTAGGTACCGTATGAAATATAACATTCAGAAACACTCAAAAACACTTGAACTTTATCGCATTTTGGAATTGTTGGCAAACGAAGCCTCCCTTCAGACAAGTAAGGAAGAAGCGTTAAAAATAATTCCGTGCACGGATCTTAATTCTGTTAAATCACTTCTTGATGAAACCGACGCCGCTTTTACGCTGTCGGCAAGGTTTGCAGCACCGTCCTTCGGCAATCTGCCGGACGTTTCCTCTGCGCTTACACGCGCCGATGTCGGCGCGGTTTTGTCTGTCAAAGAACTTCTTGACATTTCAGAGACCCTCAGGGTAGTGCGAACCGTTAAAAACTGGCGTGACAACTGCGACTCTAAATCGCAGACAGCCATTGACTACTTGTTTTCTGCTTTGTATCCGAACAAGTTTTTAGAAGACCGAATAAACTCTGTTATAAAATCCGAAGACGAAATATACGACAAAGCGTCGCCGCTGCTTTTTGATATCAGGCGTAAGATTTCCTCAAAATC
The DNA here is from genome assembly GCA_934491515.1 of uncultured Eubacteriales bacterium. GTDB lineage: Bacteria > Bacillota > Clostridia > Oscillospirales > Acutalibacteraceae > UBA737. The sequence continues at coordinate 42,677 of CAKSTF010000007.1, read as the reverse complement.
CGTTAAAATCCGTGAGATGCTTGACAAAACGGTGCGCGGACCGCTTTCAAAATACCTTCAGGATGCTATTATCACCCAGCGTGACGGCCGCTTTGTGGTTCCCGTAAGGCTTGAATACAAAAACGAGATAAAGGGTATTGTTCACGATACTTCTTCAAGCGGACAAACGTTGTTTATAGAACCAATGAGCGTGGTTGAGGCAAATAATGACATCCGCGTTTTGAAAGTGAAAGAAGAGGAAGAAATTACACGCATACTCGCAGAACTGTCGGCACTTTCCGCTGAATTTTCGGATAACATTAAACTTTCCTACAAATCGCTTACTGCGCTTGATCTAATCTTTGCAAAAGCAAAACTTGCCTACAAAATGAACGCCGTAGTGCCCGAAATCAATGACAAAGGTATTGTGGACCTTATAAAAGCGCGTCATCCTCTGATTGACAAAAAACATGTAGTACCGATAAATATTGCTATCGGCACTGACTGCAACACGCTTGTCATCACCGGTCCAAACACCGGCGGTAAGACCGTTGCGCTTAAAACAGTGGGGTTGTTTTGTCTTATGACGATGTGCGGTCTTATGATTCCCGCAGGCGAGGGGAGTAAAGTTGCCGTTTTTGACCGCATTTTTGCCGATATCGGCGATGAACAGAGCATAGAACAGTCGCTTTCCACCTTTTCCTCACACATGGTAAATATAATATCAATTCTTAAAGAATGTAATGATAATTCACTTGTGCTGTTTGACGAATTATGTGCAGGAACAGACCCGGTGGAAGGCGCCGCCCTTGCCAAGGCGATTCTTATAAATCTTTCGTGCATCGGTGCGCGGTCGATAGTAACAACACACTATCCCGAACTTAAAACGTACGCCCTTGATACGCCGTACGTTCAGAATGCAAGCTGTGAATTTGACATAAAAACCTTAAAGCCTACATACAGGCTTATAATCGGTATGCCCGGTCGCTCAAATGCTTTTGCTATTTCAAAACGGCTTGGTTTGCCTGAAGACGTTATTTTGCTTGCGGACAAACAAATAAGTGATGAAGACCGCATTTTTGAGCGTGTAGTTACAAACCTTGAAAACGCACGCCAATCCGCCGAAGAACGTGAAATGCAGGCGAGCAATCTGAAAAGCCAGTTGGAAGCCGCAAAAGAAAAATCCGACAGTATTGCACGCCTGATGCACGAGCAACAGGAAAAAATGCTTGATGAAACGCGCGCAAAAGCTGCAGACATTATTGAAAATGCGCGTTATAAATCCGGACTGATACTTAATGAACTTGAAGAACTTAAAAAGAACTTTACTGCGGAAAATGCCGCCGACGCTCTTGCAAAGGCACGGAAAGCATACAAGGGCGGACTTAACGCATTAGAAGAGGAATCGGACGTTATAACAGATTCCGCAGTAGGCGAACAACTTAAAAAACCGCCTATGCCGGGCGATACGGTTATAATTGCAAGCATAGGCAGCGATGCTGCGGTGCTTGAGACTGATTTAAAGAAAAAACGCGCATATGTAATGTCCGGCGCTATGAAAATGTGGGTCGGTTTTGACGGCTTACTTCTTAAAAGCGCCGCAGACAAACCGATAAATACGGCAAAAAGAAAACCGAGAACGGTCTCGGGTGTTCCGTCCCGTGGCGAGCGCATTGTTTCAGGCGAACTTGATATACGCGGACTTGCAAGCGACGAAGCAATTATAGAACTTGACAAATACATTGACGAAGCCGTGCTTTCCGGTATTGATACAATTACCGTGATACATGGTAAAGGAACGGGAGTTTTAAGAAAAGCCGTTCAAGCGCATTTAAGAAAACATAAGAATATTAAAAACTTCCGCGTGGGAACATTCGGCGTGGGCGAAAACGGTGTTACCATTGCAGAAATCAAACCGTAACGGTTTATTTTAACATTAAAAGCCGTGACTGTACCAACAAGGCACAGTCACGGCTTTTGTCGTAATTAAATAATATATCCGCCGTCAACATTAAGCGTCTGACCGGTTATATAGTCTGCATTGTCGCTTGCAAAAAAGTAAACGGCGTTTGCAATATCTTCGGGTTTGCCTATACGTCCCAAAGGAACCGATTCTAAAAATCCGTTTATATCGTCTTTGCTTAAATTTTTATTCATACCGGTATCTATAAGACCGGGTGCTATTGCATTCACTGTGATATTGCTCGGCGCCAGTTCTTTCGCCAGTGATTTCGTAAGACCTATAACACCTGCCTTTGCAGCGGAATATGCGCTTTCACACGAAGCGCCGCAAACGCCCCACATAGAGGATATATTTATAATCTTTCCTGATTTTTGATTAACCATAGTCGGTATTGCGGATCTGCACATATTGTATACGCCTTTAAGGTTAACATCAAAAATGCGGTCGCGGTCGTAATCGGAAAGTTCGGTTATAAGTCCGCTTACCGATATCCCTGCGTTGTTTACAAGAATATCAAGCGTACCGAAATTATAAACGGTTTCCTTTATAAGCAGATCCGTTTCAAGCGGGTTTGAAACATCTGCTTTAAACGGTATTACATTAAATCCGCGAGAGGCGAGGGAAGAAGCAAGCAACTTTGCGTTTTGAAACGATTCGTTATAGTTTATAACAACATTAAAACCTTTTTCGGCAAAAAGTATCGCCGTTGCGGAACCGATTCCTTTCGAGGCGCCGGTTATAACAACTGTTTTAGCCATTAAATCAATCCTTTTGGGGAAATTATTTTCTACCTATTATACCATAAAGCACTTTTTCTTCCACGTTAAATTTATTACAAAATTTTAACCACTTTGCAGCAACAACAAGTTGGGGTTTGCAATCATATTAAACGGCAGATGTAGTATAGTTAACATAATACGTTAACATAAAACATTTGATTCGTAAAAAAACAATTGACTTCACTGATGTTTTATTGTATAAGATATTTGTGCAATTGCGGCGGTTGACATAAACTACTTTTTTATTTTTTCATATCTTGTCCTACCTTTTCATAATATATTTATGAAAGGGTGATTTATTGTGATAAGCAAGGGCAGGGTACTATCCCTTCGAAAAATCAAAAACGCAAATTTTCTCACAAAAAACAAAGCGCTTTTTATCATGCTGCTGATATTTGCAGCGGGAATATTCATTTCCTGTATTACATACAGTGCAAAACGGCCGCTGCTTAATTGGGAAAAGATATTTACGGCGCTATACTTAAAAAGAACCGGCGCGGGCTTTTTAAAACTTTTGGGACTCAGCATACTTACATATTTTTCGGTTTTGGTTATATTCTTTGTAACCGGCACTTCAATAATAGGTGTGGCTGCCGTTCCACTTGTTTTGTTTATGCTGGGATTTATTAACGGAGGAATAATGTCCTACCTGTACTCCGGTTTTGCACTTAAGGGCATAGCGTTTAACGCAATAATTATACTGCCGCCTGCGGTAATATTTTTTGTTGCCTGCTTTTTTGCGGCAAAAAGCGCTTTTGAATTTTCGCTTTTGCTTTCAAGGCTTACGCTTACAAGAACGGGTGCCGGCGGACATATTCTTGATTTTAAGGATTACTGTGCAAAATTTTTACTTTTGCTCTTAGTGATTATTATAACTTCGCTTGTTGACGCCGGAATATCCGGTATGTTTATAAAATTCTTTAAATTCTGACCGAAAGGAGGGCGCTGTAATGAATGGCTATTTGAATGAGTTTTCATCCTATTTAACAGGTGTTAAGAAAACTTCGGAAAATACGCTTGATGCCTATATGCGCGATGTTGCACAGTTTCTTGATTATTGCAATGCAAACAGCGTCCCGTCGGTAGAATCCGTTGATGAAGATTACATAAAGAAATACACCGAATACCTCAAACAATGTGGAAAATCCGACGCCACAAAAACGCGCGTTACGGCCTCTATCAAGTGCTACTTTAAATTTTTGATGCAAAGCGGTAAGATAGCGGTTAATCCGGCGCTTGCGGTTAAGAATCCGCGAAATGCAAAAAAATTGCCTGATATTCTTACTTCAAAAGAAGTTTTAAATCTTATATCTCAGCCTTCCGGTACGGATTATAAAAGTATCCGTGACCGTGCGATGCTTGAGCTGATGTATGCCACGGGTATGCGCGTTTCCGAACTTATTACTCTGAATATCGGAGACATTAACCTTCAAATCGGTATTGTGAATCTGCACAGTTCCAAAGGCAGCAGAATAGTACCCATTTATCAGACTGCGGTTAAACATATTACAGAATATGTAAATTATGCCCGTCCGGCGCTTGTAGGTGACTCCGATGAGGAAAAACTTTTTACAAATATGGCGGGACAGGCTATGACGCGCCAAGGTTGCTGGAAGATTATAAAACACTATGCAGAAGCCGCGGGAATTGCAGGGGATATAACACCCCAGACTCTTCGTCATTCTTTTGCAACTCACTTATTGGAAAACGGTGCGGATCTTAAGGACATTAAAGAAATGCTTGGTCACAGCGATATTTCTTCAACACAGGTTTATACACAACTTATAAGAAACAGGTATGTCCGTTCGTACGAAAAATTTCATCCGCTGGGTAAAAGCGGTTAAACGCAAACAAAGTTATTGCTGTATGCGTGACTTGTTTGCGTTTTCTTTTTTTGCAAAATAACAGCGGGGAACCGATTTTTTGTCTTCTTTAAATTTTATATCTAATTATACAAAATGAATATTTTGTATAATTAAGGGGAGCGATACAGTATTTTCAACGCTTATCAATTATACAGTATAGACATTCTGTACATATCACGTCCCTTGACGTGGATGTCACACGTCGGTTTAACGCCTTTGCTGTTATATACGTGATGTTACCAAATATTGTTTTCCTTTTCGCTCTTCGTTTTCTACATTACTGTTTAGATATCTTCACTAAGTGTCATTCTTTTGATTTTACTGAAAATTTCTTTTGCTTTTCGCTTGAAGGAATTTTTTAAATGATATGTTCTGTTATTAAAATATTTCTGTTAAAGTTGTATTTGTCCGTATCACGGCGCAATAACATATAAAATGTGTAAATCGTATAATTCTTACTTATCATTAAAGCGTTATTCTCTTTGAGGCCCCCATCCGGTATATATAATGTGTTTTTGCAACATTAACTTTAAAATTTTTGTCTTGTATATATCATTAAACAAAAATATTGCCGTAAAATGGCATTAAATGGGATTTTTTCATAATTAACAAAAAAACGCCTTGATTTACAAAAAAATCTGTACAAACACTAAAAATTGCAAAAAACGGCTTGACAAACGATATTTCGTATGCTAAAATCGTGACATCAATTTTGAAGGAGGCAAATGTGCTATGTTTTCTGCTTTTAATTGCAATCAGACATGTACTTCTACAGATGCAATGAATTTTGCACCTGCGAACACTTCTGCCTCTCATTCAAATGCTGTCGTATCCGTCATAGACACTGCTATTATTGCGGTGTCTATTTTTGTTATACGACTTATTGATGCTCTAATTTCCGTCATTATTCCGATAAAAAATAACTTTAAAAGCAAATCACAAACCTGCCGTTCGGCAATTTAAAGTTTCCCGATTGATTGCGACTTTGCTTTTAAAGAAAGCAAGGTCGCTTTTGTTTTATACGGTTTTTACGGTAAGTATCGACTGAATAAGAAAACAAGAATATGGTAAAGGCTAATATGTTTTCATATTCAGCCGATACATGCTGATAAAAATATAAATTATTCTTTTAAGAAAGAGGTAATTAAAATGAAAAAAATGTCAAAAGTTTTGTGCCTGGTCATGGCGTTTGCCATGGTATGCGCCTGCTTTGCGGGCTGCGGTAAAAAGTCCGGCGGTTCCAAGGGATATACTTCCGGAAACACCGAATATGTAATCGGTCTTTCTGGTCCGCTTACCGGTGGTGCTGCAATCTACGGCAACGGCGTTAAAAACGGTGCCCAGATGGCAGTTGACGAGATAAACGAGGCCGGCGGTCTTAACGGCGTTAAGTTTAAACTCGAAGCAATGGACGATATGAACGACGCAACAAAGGTTGCAACAAACTATTCTAATCTTCTTGAAAAAGGTATGCAGGTATCTTTAGGCTGTGTTACTTCCGCACCCTGTGCAGAATGGACCAACCTTTCTCATGAAGACAACGTATTCTTTATGACTCCTTCCGCTTCCAATGATGATGTACCGAAGTATGACAACGGTTATCAGATGTGCTTTGCGGACGGCAACCAGGGCAAAGCTGCTGCTGACTTTGTTAACGAAAACTACAAAGGCCAGACGATCGGCGTTTTCTACAAGTCCGATGATAACTATTCTTCCGGTATCTTTAAGCAGTTTAAAGAAAACCTTTCTAAAGACGTTAAAACTGTTGAAACAGTATTTACCGATGCCGGTGCTACAAGTTTCGATACACAGATAAACGAACTTAAAAACTGCAAATTCATCTTTATGCCTATCTACTACACTCCCGCTTCCCTCTTTATGACCCAGGCGAAGGGCGTTATAGCAGACGATGCGGTATTCTACGGTTGCGACGGTTTTGACGGTCTTACTTCTGCAGAAGGTTTCGATATCACAAAGGTTCCTCAGGAAGTTTCCATGCTTTCTCACTTTGATTCGACCGCTACCGAAGGCCCTGCTGGTGAATTTATAAAGAAATACACCGAAAAGTACGGCGCAGAGACTCTTAACCAGTTTGGTGCTTCTGCCTATGACTGTGTATATGCTATCTACAATGCTATGAAATTGGCAAAGGTTGACGATGTAACCATCTCGGCTTCCGACCTTTGCGATAAGCTTAAAGAAGTATTCAACGGCGGTTTCAAGTTTGAAAATGCTGTAACAGGCGGCGGTTCCGAAGTTACTTGGGAATCCAACGGCTATGTTAACAAGCATGCCATCAAGTTTGTTCTGAAAGAAGCAGATAAATAATTATACTGCATTTTCGGGTAAGTTCGGGCATACAAAAATGTCCGGACTTACCTTAAAAAGTAATTAAGGGTGTTAAAATGGAATTTATTACAACTCTGATTAACGGGTTGAGTATCGGCGGAATTTACGCCATGATCGCACTTGGTTATACAATGGTTTACGGCATTGCAAAAATGCTTAACTTTGCCCACGGCGATATTATCATGGCTGGCGGATACGCAATTTTCGTTTTTCTTAATATGACAGGTCAACCGCTGCTTGCTATCGCAGTGGCTATTATATTCTGTACCATTCTCGGTATAACTATTGAACGTTTGGCGTACCGACCTTTGCGCGGCGCCTCTCCCCTCGCGGTTTTGATTACCGCAATCGGCGTAAGCTACCTTTTGCAGAGTCTTGCTCAGATTATCTTCGGCTCTGCACCTAAAATGGTAACTATATTTGAACTCGGATCCGTAAAAATCGGTTCACTTAAAATACAGGTTGCCACCCTTCTTACGCTTGCCTGCACTATTGTTGTTATGGCAGCGCTTAACATATTTGTTAAATTCACAAAAATGGGTCGCGCCATGGTTGCTACTTCCGAAGACAGAGATGCGACCGAACTTATGGGAATAAGTGTAAATAAGGTAATAACCGTAACGTTTGCCATCGGCTCTGCACTTGCCGGTATTGCCGGATTCTTCTACCTTTTAAAATCTCCGAGCCTTTCCAACACTTTCGGCTCCATGCCCGGTATCAAAGCGTTTACGGCTGCGGTTATCGGCGGTATCGGATCAATCCCCGGCGCGATGCTCGGCGGTATACTTTTGGGTATTGTTGAATGTTTCTCGTACAGCGTTTCTGCAATCGCCCCCTACACCGACGCGATTGAATTCCTTATACTTATAGTGATACTTCTGGTACGTCCTACGGGAATTCTCGGTAAAGTAAGGAGGGAAAAAGTATAATGGCAAGTAAACTGAAATCAATTAAGTGGAAGCATTACATTAACTATGTTCTGGTTTCGGTAATCGCTTTTATACTTATCCTCGAATCATACACTACGGGACTTGAAAAATCCCTTATATATCTTGTTGAAAAGATTACCATTGCGGTAATTCTTGCGGTTTCTTTAAACCTTGTTGTAGGTTTTCTCGGTGAACTTTCGTTAGGTCATGCGGGTTTTATGTGTCTTGGCGCATATTTGGGCGGTAAATGTTCCTGCCTTATTGAGCCCATATTCGGCAACGGACCGTTATGTCTTATTATTTCCCTGCTTGTAGGCGGTCTTTCCGCTGCGGTTTTTGGAATGGTAATCGGTCTGCCGGCGCTTCGCCTTAAAGGCGACTACCTCGCGATAGTTACACTCGGATTCGGTGAAATTGTTAAATCCGTATTCCAAAATACCAGCCGTGAATCTTTCGGCGGCGCTCTCGGTCTTGAAACTCCGCGTTATGATAAAGATTATCTCTTTATTTACGGCTTTGTGCTTGTTCTTATAACCTTGTTTGTTATACAGAATTTAATGCGTTCCAAACACGGCAGAGCAATAACCTCCATACGCGATAACGAAATCGCTTCCAGGGCTACCGGAATAAACGTTACAAAGTATAAACTTCTTGCGTTTACCGTTTCTTCCTTCTTTGCAGGTATTGCAGGCGTGCTTTACAGTTTTTCGAATTACAACATTCAAAGTTCGAAATTCGGCTACAATTATTCTATCGAAATACTTGTAATGGTAGTTTTAGGCGGCATAGGTTCAATAAACGGCTCCATAATAGCCGCAACGCTTATCACCTTTATCAACACAAAGTTTGCGACAATACTGACAGGCGACCTTGCCGTTCTGCAAAATCTGCTTTACGCGCTTATTTTGATAGTAATTATCATATACGGAAATTCGCCTGCACTTAAAGGCTTCCGCGAAAAGCATGACATAAAGAAACTGTTTGCAAACATCCACAAAAGAAAAGACCCTTCGATTATCAAGGACGACCCCGTTAAATGGGCGCGTATTCCTACCAAAATACCGATGGACGAAGTTCTTTCCACCGATGTTCAGCCTACAAGCAGCACGGTAAAACCCGACAAAGCACCGAAGGAGGATAAATAATTATGTCTGAATATGTACTTGAAACAAAAAATTTAGGCATCTCTTTCGGCGGCCTTAAAGCGGTTCAGGATGTTAATATTAAAATCAAGAAAAACCAGATATACGGACTTGTAGGCCCTAACGGTGCGGGCAAAACAACGGTATTCAATATACTTACCGGCGTTTATATGCCTACAACCGGCACCTTTTATTTAAACGGTGAGGAACTTAAAGGCAAGTCGCAGGAAAAAATAAATCATAAAGGAATTGCAAGAACTTTCCAGAATATACGCCTTTTTAATAATATGAGCGTTATCAGAAACGTTATGGTCGGTCTTTCAAATCTTCCCGAATACAAATGCGGATTTTTCACCTCTGTGCTCAGACTTCCGCGGCATTTTAAGGTTGAAAAAGCAATGCGCGCACGCGCAAAAGAACTGCTGCGCATATTTGACCTTGAAGAAGACCGCAATAATCTTTCCTGCAATCTCCCCTACGGAAAACAGCGCAAACTTGAAATAGCACGCGCACTTGCCACCAATCCGCAATTACTTTTGCTTGACGAACCGGCGGCAGGTATGAACCCTAACGAAACCGCAGATCTTATGGACACCATCCGTCTTATAAGGGATAAGTTTGATATGACAATTCTTCTTATCGAACATGATATGAAGTTTGTATCCGGACTTTGCGATGAACTTACGGTACTTAATTTCGGCACAGTTTTGGCACAAGGCGATACGAAAACCGCCCTTAACGACCCCGAAGTTATCAAAGCTTATATCGGAGGGTGATTTAAAATGGCATTACTTGAAGTAAAAGATCTTGAAGTTTATTACGGAGTTATAAGAGCCCTTAAAGGTATCAGTTTTGAGGTTAACGAAGGCGAGATTGTTACGCTTATCGGCGCTAACGGCGCCGGCAAAACCACTACGATGCACAGCGTTGTCGGTCTTATTCCGTCAAGAAGCGGCAGCGTAACGTACGACGGCCACGATATTACAAAACTGCCTTGCCACAAAATAGTGCGCCTGGGCGTTTCCCAGGTTCCCGAGGGCAGACACGTTTTCCAGGAACTTACCGTTTACGAAAATCTTTTAATGGGCGCGTACAGAGAAAACGACAAAAAAGTAATTAAACAGGATATCGAAAAGATATACACTCGCTTTTCACGTCTTAAAGAGCGCAGAAATCAGATAGCCGGCACTCTTTCGGGCGGTGAACAGCAGATGCTTGCCATGGGCAGAGCGATGATGTGTCATCCTAAACTGCTCATGCTTGACGAACCCTCTATGGGCCTTTCTCCCCTGCTTGTTGACGAAGTGTTTGATATTATCAAAGAATACAACAAGGAAGGTACAACAATTCTTCTTGTTGAGCAGAATGCGGGCAAATCTCTCGCTATTTCAGACCGCGCTTATGTTCTTGAAAACGGACGTATAGCGCACACCGGCACCGGCATCGAACTGATGCAGAGCGACGAGGTTAAAAAGGCCTACCTAGGCGGTTAAATTCAGTTAATTCCTCTTTTAACACCATAAAGAGCACCCAGGACTTATGTTCCGGGTGCTCTTTAATGTATACACACTGTTTTCAGCCTAACATAACATCAAGTATCATCATTACAAGAAATCCTGCCATAATGCCGACAGAGGCAAGATACGGCGATTTATCTTTATAACTCTGGCATTCGGGTATTATTTCGTGAACCGCAACAAGCACCATTGCGCCTGCGGCAAACGCCAAAGCATAGGGCAGAATATTTTTAACATAAACAACAAGCGCCGCGCCTATTACACCCGCAATCGGTTCTACCAGCGCCGAGGCTTGGCCAAGCATAAAACTTTTTCTACGGGAATAGCCCTCTTTACGAAGAGGCAGCGACACCGCAGCGCCCTCCGGAAAGTTTTGTATAGCAATCCCGAGCGCTAAAGTCAATGCGCCTACAAGCGCCTCATCATTTCCGCTGCCTATTGAACCGAAAGCAACGCCGATTGCCAACCCTTCCGGAATATTATGAAGGGTGATTGACATAAACAGCATAAAAACACGGTTTTTTCGGCTGTGGTCGGGTTTAGAACCGTTGAATACGGCAGCGGCCTTATCGCTCAATACCATAAAAGCAACGCCCACCGAAAAACCTATTGCCGCAACAAAATATGCCGGTATGTTAAGCGACTTTGAAGCGGTATTTATTGCAGGCTCTAAAAGCGACCAAAAACTTGCCGCAATCATAACGCCTGCGGAAAATCCAAGCATAAGTACAAGAATTTTTTCCTTAGGTTTTTTAAAAAACACTACCGTAGCAGCACCGAGCGCCGTTACCGCCCAGGTTATAACGGTAGCGGCAAAAGCCCATAAAACATTTTCTTTCATTTTACACCCCCCATACGACATTATATTAAAAATACCGTCGGGAGTGCGAAAGCGGAACACACATAGTGCGTTCCGCCTGTTCTTATTTAGTATTTATAAAGTCTTTTGCGGTGCGCGCTTTAATATATCGGGCAGCGAATCAATCATAACGGTTATATTGCGTATCACGACGTCTTCCCTTACGTTATTTGTATTTTTAAAGGAATTTACAAGCATGCCTGCGATAGCCTCCGTGAAAAAATCGCATAAAAATTTTTTGAAATCTTCATCTACGGATAATCCGTAACGCTTTTGTGTATCGTCAATCATCATAACAGCAAGTGCTACAAAGTCATTATAAAAAAACCTTTTTAATTCATCACGTCCCATACTGTCGTAAGCACAATTAAGTATGTGGGCGTTATTTTTTACATATCCGATAACAAACCTTACCACATCTTCGTAATCGATAAGCAAATCAAAGTTTTTTACAACTTCAATCGCTTCCTGTTCAAGCATCCACTTTAGTAAAGCGTATATATCTTCAAAGTGATAGTAAAACGTTTTGCGGTTAACATTGCAATCTGCAATAATTTCACTTACCGTGATTTTTCCAAGCGGCTTTTTCAGCATATACTTTTTCAGACTCGCCGCAAGTGCAGTCTTGGTCTGCAGTGTTGACTGTTCATGTGTCATTATCATCACCTCGCTTTTATTATACACTTGTCCGCAAAAGTTTCAAGTAAATTTACGGTCGTTTGTCCGTGAATTTGACCGTCAAATATGTATCATTTGTCCGTATTTACACAAAAACAGCATATTTGACCGTTTAATTATTGCGTTTTTCGATATATCATCAACAGGTAGAAAAATAAAGGAGTAATAACAATGAAACGAAGTTTTGCGATTACCATGCATGCGCCGCTGGGTCAGCGACACGGAGCGCTCACCTTCGAGGAAAACGACGGCAAAATCAGTGGTGCGCTTTTGCTTTTAGGTAACAGCGACCATGTTACGGGAACAATTACCAAAGATGGTCGGATAGAATTTACAGGAAATCTTATATCAAAACTCAGGACGTTTTCCTATGTTGCAAAAGGTAAAATCGAAAACGGGCATATAACGCTTGATGTAACAGGCGCCCGATATTCTTTTTGCATAACAGGAGACGAAATCAAATCACTGGAGGAAAAACAATAATGGGTTATATAGAAGTATCGCACAGTTATAAACGTTATAAAATGGGTGATTCTGTAATTAAAGCAAACCGCGACGTAAACTTTTCAATTGAAAAAGGCGAGCTTGCAATAATTCTCGGCAATTCCGGTGCCGGAAAATCAACCGTGCTCAACATATTGGGCGGTATGGACACTAATGATGAAGGCGATGTAATAATCGACGGAAAAAACATTGCAAAGTATTCGGCAAACGAACTAATCACCTACCGGAGAAACGACGTGGGTTTTGTTTTTCAATTTTATAATCTTGTACAAAATCTTACAGCAAAAGAGAATGTTGAACTTGCATCCGAAATTGTAAAGGACGCCCTTGACCCCGTGCAGGTGTTAAAGGATGTAGGACTTGAAAAAAGGATTGATAACTTCCCTGCCCAGCTTTCGGGTGGCGAACAGCAGCGCGTAGCAATAGCGCGCGCAGTTGCAAAGAACCCGAAAATACTCCTTTGCGACGAACCTACCGGTGCCCTTGACTACAAAACGGGCAAGCAGGTATTACAGATTCTTCAGGATATGTGCCGTGTTAAAGGTTCGACCGTTATTATTGTTACACATAATGCGGCTATCGCCCCCATTGCCGACCGCGTGATTCATATGCATGACGGCACCGTAAGCAAAATCGAAATAAATGAACATCCGCAGCAGATTGCGGATATTGAATGGTAAGGCGGTGTCTGTTTTGAAGAAAAAAGCACTGTGGAAAGACATAAAAAAATGCTTTTCAAACTCAAAAGGTCGTTTCTTTTCAATAATGTGTCTTGTGGCGCTTGGTTCATTTGCGCTAGTCGGTTTACAGGTCGCAGGCCCCGATATGCGGAAAACCGGCACCGATTATTTTGATTCTCTTAATCTTGCCGACGTAAGCATTATTGGTGACTATGGTATTGATTCCGATAATGTTGAGGCGATAAACCGTGTTACGGGAGCCGAAAAAATTGAATACGGTTATCTTAAAGACGTTGTAATAGACGGTACAAATACCGGTGTGCGTGTCTTTTCCGAAACCAAAGGTATTTCCGATTATGAACTTGTAAGCGGCCGTATGCCCGAAAAGCCGGATGAAATTGCTGTTGCATCTTTCTTGTCCGAAAAATATAAAATCGGAAAAACAATAACCTTTTCCGAAAAAGAGGATATTGCAGGAAATCACGTGCTTAAAAACGATACTTTTAAAATTGTAGGATATGTCAACTCAAGCGAACTGCTTTCTATAATCAATATGGGTCAGTCAACCGCCGGCACCGGCGAATTGGAGGGATATGCTGTTGTAACAAGCGATGCCTTTGATTCGGAAGTGTATATGATAGCGCGATTGAAGTTTAATGATACAAACGGCGTAGACCCGTATTCGAATAAGTATACAAAACTTATAACTGCACAAAAGAACGAACTTGATAAACTGCTTGAAAAGCAGCCCTCTTTACGTCTTAACAGCATTAAAACCGAATACCAGGAGAAAATTGACGACGCACGGGCAAAAGTAGATGATGCAAAATCTCTGCTTGCCGATAATGAAGATAAATTAAATAAAGGCGAAAGCGAACTTGCTGCAGCAAAACGCAGTTACTACTCTTCCCTTGCACAGTATAATAAAAGCAAAAACGATGCGCAAAAAGAGTTTTCAAAAAACGAAGCGTCCTTGAAAATGGCAAAAGACGCCCTTTCGGAAAAACGCGACGAACTTAACGTGAAGTGGCAGCAGTATAACGAGAACAAAGCGCAGTTTGATATGCTAAAAAAACAAAAGGCACAGCTTGACGCCGCACAGGCAGCACTTGATCCGGAAATTGCCGCTGCAGAGAATTCTACCGGTATGTCAATCGAAGAAATTGAACGCTCGTTACCTGCATTAAAAGAATCTTTGCCTGAAGAAGAATATCAAAAGCTTGCCGGACTTGTATCGGCAAAAAAAGAACTGGACGCCAAATGGCAGGCTTATAACAGCGCAGCTGCCGGACTTGAAGATGCAGAAGAAAAACTTTCGGCGGCAAAAACGGAACTTGATGCTGCAGAAAAGGAATACGAACTTGCCGCGGCACAAATATCAGAAAACGAAAAGGAACTTTCCCTGCAAAAAGCCAAAGCACAGAGCGAATTTGATGCAGCAGCGACAAAACTTAATACCGCCGCGGCAAAGATTGCGGAAAGCGAGAAACAACTGAATGAAGGCCGCGATGAATTTAACAGCAAAAAAGCAGACGCCGAAAAAGAGATAGCCGAGGGTGAAGAAAAAATCGCAAAGGCACAAAGTGCACTTGACGGCTTGAAAAAACCTGTTTACACACTTGATACGCGCCGCGAAATTCCCGGTGCCGAAGGTTATAAGGTTTACGGCACAATATCAGAAATAATCGACTCCCTCGCTGATGTTTTTCCGATATTTTTATACTTTGTTGCAGCGCTTGTAACCCTTACCACTATGACGCGTTTTGTAGATGAAGAACGCACAAATTCAGGCACTCTTAAGGCACTTGGATATGAAAATCATGATATTTTAAAGAAATTCACGGTATACGGGCTTACGGCCGGTAACAGCGGCGCGATACTCGGTATTGTTGCCGGTCACACACTGCTGCCCCTAATTGTATACGCCGCTTACGGAGAAAGTTTCACCTACCCGAAACTTGAACTGCACTTTTACCCCGGCATTTCGCTTATGGCGCTTCTGCTTGCGTTTCTCTGCACGGTATTGCCGGCATTTATAGTTGCAGGTAAGGAACTGACAGAACGACCTGCTGCATTGCTTATGCCTAAAGCACCGGCATCCGGATCAAAAATTCTGTTGGAGCGTATTCGTCCTGTATGGAACCGTATGAATTTTACGCATAAAGTCACGGCAAGAAATATTTTCAGATATAAAAAGCGTATGCTTATGACAATATTCGGCGTATGCGGCTCGGTAACACTGATATTTGCCGGATTCAGCGTTCAGCATTCCATTTCGGGCGTTAAGGACCGTCAATTCGGTGAAATTATGAAATACGACCTGATTGTTGCCGAAAAAGACGGATTATCCGATGAGGAATCGGAAGAAATAAAAGCATTGCTTGACAGCACGGAAGTAAACAGCAAAATTTCTGTTTACTATGAAACGGTTACGAAAACTGCCGGCAAAAACAACGATACGCAATCAATAAAACTTATCGTTGCAGAAAATTCCGAAGAACTCACAAAATATATCAGGTTGTGCAAACGCTCTTCGGGAGAGGCTCTGAAACTTACGGATAACGGCTGCATTATATCGGAACGTTTTGCAAAACTTCTTAATGTAAAAATAGGAGATTCCTTTAAATACACCGATGATTCCGGAAATTCAAGAACGGTAAAAATATCCGGAATAACCGAAATGTATACCGGACATTTTATCTTTATGAACAGCGAATATTATAAATCGGTCTACGGGAAAACCTATACCGAAAACGCACATCTTGTTACACTTAAAGACCGTTCTTCAAACAACGCAAAACTTGAGTCCGGCCGCTTTATCCAGCTTGACGGCGTAAAAGGTGTTGTTCAGAACACCACAATGACAAATCAGATAGATACCATTGTAAATTCGCTTAATATGATTATGCGAATACTGATAATCGTTGCAATACTCCTCGCCGCGGTAATACTTTATAATCTTACCAATATTAACGTTTCCGAACGTATAAGAGAACTTTCAACGATTAAGGTCCTCGGTTTCTATAACAAAGAGGTTACAATGTATATCTACCGCGAAACTATATTGCTTACCGTAATAGGTATACTTGTAGGTTTCGGCTTCGGAGATGCACTTTACAGATATATCCTGGCAGTTGTGCCTCCGGATGACGTAATGTTTAATCCGGCACTTGGTGCAAAAGCCTTCATAATACCTGTAATTGTAATTATGGGAATTACTGCGATTTTAGGTGTTATGATGAACAGAAGGCTCAAAAACATTGATATGCTTGAAGCCTTAAAATCGGTTGACTGATAAAAAAATCGGCTGTTAAAACAGCCGATTTTTCTTTTTAAATAAACTTTTTACTGTTGCCTCTGTTAACGCCCAAAACGCCGCCGACCACTGCCGAAAGCACAATTATCGAAAAATGAAATAGGGTGTTTAAAGTGATTTCCGTGCCGCCTGCGGCAAAGGATATAATTGTTATCAGCAGGAAACAGGTTATTCCTATAACAGCGCCGATTATGTACCCTTTTTCACGTACTTTTTTCGCGGTAAAAAATGCGGATATAAAACTACCTCCTGCAACCGAAAGCGTTGAAAAGAACGGTATAAACCGCCTGTCGATATCCAAAAAACAAACAACCACCGCAAACAATGCCATTAAAGCAAGACTTGCCGACACAGCGCCGGCCGCCGCAAAAACATAAATAAGTTTTTTCGCGTTTTCTTCCTTTTTCATTAAAAATCCCTCCCGTTTAAATATAAGCGGAAGGGATAATTTATATTACTTTGTTTCTTTTTTTTCGGATTTTGCAGCCGACTTCTTTTCGGTAACTGCAGGTGCGGCCTTTGGTTCTTCATGCGGCGTAAGGTTCTGCTGTAATGCCCAACGTGCAATGGTAAGTTTTGAATGGTCGCTCTTTGATTCAATAACAAGGGTATCTTCTTTAAGCGAAATAATTCTGCCGTGAATACCGCCTATCGTAACGATTTCGTCACCTATCTGTATAGAATCACGAAGTTTCTTTTCATCTTTCGCCCTTTTTCTCTGGGGACGGATAAGGAGAAAATACATTGCTACCGCGATAACGGCAACATAAACTATAAGCAATATGGTGTTTGAACCGCCTGCAGCGGCAGTAGTGTTAGCCGCCAAAAGTAAAGAATTAAATGACATTTATTTATACCTCCAAAATAATACAGATATTATACCTATAAATCCATACAAATGCAAGATTTTTTTGCAAATCATATCCTTTTGCCTAAAATCTGCTCTTTTTCTTTTTTGAATTCCGTAAAAGTTCCGTTATCAAGCGCATTTCTGATATCGGTCATAAAATGATTGTAAAACCATAAATTATGTATTACAAGAAGTCTTTGCGAAAGCATTTCCGATGCTTTAAGCAGATGCCTTACATACGCTTTGCCGTAACGCCTGCATACAGGGCAGCCGCAATTTTCATCTATAGGCGACATATCATTTTCATATTTGCTGTTGTTAATGTTGATAATACCCTTTGAAGTGAACAGATGACCGTGCCTTGCGTTTCTTGAGGGCATTACGCAGTCAAACAGGTCTACACCGCGCTCAACGGCATTAAGTATATTAAGCGGCGTGCCAACACCCATCAGATATCTTATCTTGTTTTCGGGCATATATGGGGTCACGTTTTCAATAATGTCATACATAACATCGGTGGGTTCGCCCACTGCCAGACCGCCGATGGCATATCCGTCAAGGTCAAGATCCGCAATTTGTTTCATGTGTTCAATTCTTAAATCCTTATATGTACAGCCTTGATTTATGCCGAAAAGCATCTGTTCTGGATTAACGGTATCGGGTTTTGCGTTTAATTCTTTCATTTTTGCTTTACAGCGCGTAAGCCATCTTGTGGTTCTCTCACATGACGCTTTTGAATATGAGTATTCGGCGGGGTTTTCCACACATTCGTCAAACGCCATCGCTATCGTGGAACCAAGATTAGATTGTATCTGCATACTTTCCTCTGGGCCCATAAAAATTCGTCTGCCGTCAATATGGCTTGCAAAGGTCACCCCTTCTTCACTGATGTGACGCAATTTTGCAAGAGAAAATACCTGAAATCCGCCGCTGTCCGTAAGAATAGGTCCGTCCCATGTAGTAAATTTATGCAGTCCGCCGCAATTTTTAACTATCTCATCGCCCGGGCGTACATGCAGATGATAAGTGTTTGAAAGCATTACCTGGCAGCCGATATCCTTAAGGTCTTTTGCCGAAAGCGCACCTTTGATTGCGGCAACCGTGGCAACATTCATAAAAGCCGGCGTTTGTATTGTTCCGCGGTTTGTAACAAATTCGCCGCGTCGGGCGCCGCCCTCGGTCTTTAAAAATTTGTACATTATTCTTCCTCTACTTTATAAACATCGCGTCACCGAAACTGAAAAATCTGAATTTTTCACGCACGGCTTTTTTATAAGCGTTCATTGTGTTTTCATAACCGGCAAATGCAGAAACCAGCATTATCAGTGTGCTTTCCGGTAAATGAAAGTTGGTTATCAAAGCGTCCATATACTTAAAAGTGTACCCTGGGTATATAAAAATGCCGGTATCATCGGAACATTCGCACATTTTGCCGTATTTTGAAGCGACGCTTTCAACCGTTCGGCAACTTGTTGTTCCTACGCATATTACCCTGCCGCCTGCGGCCTTTACGGCGTTTATAGTGTCAGCGGTGTCGGCCGGCATATAGTAATGTTCGGTGTGCATGTGGTGTTCTTCGATATTATCAACTTTAACGGGTCTGAACGTGCCTAACCCCACATGCAGGGTAACGTTGACGATTTTAACGCCCATATTCCGTATTTCATCAAGCAGTTCGTCCGTAAAATGCAGACCTGCAGTGGGTGCTGCGGCCGAACCCAATTCCTTAGAATACACCGTTTGATAACGTTCTTTATCGGCAAGTTTTTCTTTTATATACGGCGGAAGCGGCATTTGGCCCACTTTATCAAGAATTGAGAAAAACTCACCGTCGCATTTAAATCTGATAATACGGTTTCCGTCCGGGAGCACATCCGCAACAGTGGCACTAAGTTCATCGGAAAATACAAACTCTCTTCCCTGCTTTGCTTTCTTTCCCGGTCCTGCCAAAACTTCCCAAGTAAGTAAATCGCGTTGCTTAAGCAGCACAAATTCCACAACGGCACCCGTATCGGCGGCAGTACCGTAAAGCCGCGCCGGAAGCACACGCGTATCATTTATAACAAGACAGTCGCCGCTTTTAAGATAATTCACTATACTGTGGAAAACCGTTTCTTCGGTTTCACCTGTTTTTTTGTCCAATACAAGCAGACGCGAAGAATCACGCGGATAAACAGGAGTTTGCGCAATAAGTTCTTCGGGTAAATCGTAATAAAAATCGCTTTTTTTCACTTTAACACCATATACTTTCAATAACGAAAAAAATTGACAAAGGTTTGTCCTGACTATATAATAAATATATTATGAGTATTATAGTCCAAAAACAGCGCATAATCAACAGTTAATTTACGGGGAGGTTCTCGTTATGAAAAAATATAATGTAGGTATAATCGGCGCCACGGGTATGGTAGGTCAGCGCTTCGCGCTTTTACTTGCCGATCATCCGTGGTTTAATGTTACTGTGCTTGCCGCCAGCGGCAGAAGTGCGGGCAAGAGTTATAAAGACGCCGTAGGCGACCGTTGGGCCATGCCGCAGGAAATGCCCGAATCGCTTAAAAATATCACGGTGCTTGACGCCCAAAAAGATATTAAAGAAATTGTTTCAAACGTTGATTTTGTTTTTTGCGCCGTTAATATGAAAAAAGATGAAATCCGTGAACTTGAGGAAGCATACGCAAAACTTGAGTGTCCTGTGGTTTCAAACAATTCCGCACATCGCTTTACTCCGGACGTTCCTATGATAATACCGGAAATAAATCCCGAACATCTTGAAGTAATTGAATCGCAGCGTAAACGTCTCGGCACAAAACGCGGATTTATTGCCGTAAAATCAAATTGCTCGATACAGGGTTACGTTCCGGCGCTTTATGTGCTTGATAAAGAATTCGGCGTTCAGAAAGTGCTTGTGTGCACCTACCAGGCTATATCGGGTGCGGGAAAAACCTTTGAACGTTGGCCAGAAATGGTGGACAATGTAATTCCTTTCATCGGCGGAGAAGAAGAAAAAAGCGAAAAAGAACCGCTTAAAATTTGGGGTACCGTTAAGGACGGCGAAATTAAACTTTCAGGCACTCCGCAGTTTACGGCGCAGTGCATACGCGTCCCCGTAACCGACGGACATCTGGCAGCGGTATACGTTTCTTTCAAGAAAAAACCTGAAAAACAGCAGATAATAGAAATCTGGAACAAATTCAGTTCCGTACCGCAGGCTCTCTCCCTTCCGCACGCACCTAAACAATATCTTAACTATTTTTATGAGGACGATATGCCGCAAACAAAACTTTGCCGCGACCTTGAGGGCGGAATGGCTGTTTCTATCGGCAGACTGCGCGAGGACACACAGTATGATTATAAATTTATTTGTCTTGCGCATAACACTCTTCGCGGCGCTGCGGGCGGCGCGGTCCTGCTTGCGGAATTACTTGCCGCCGAAGGTTATTTTGACTGACGTTTAATATTTTGCAAACCGTAATTATACCTTGTTAAAGGAGTTGACCGTTATGAAAAAACGTATATTTGAAGGTGCAGCGACAGCCCTTGTAACCCCGATGAATGAAGACGGCAGTGTAAATTTTGATCGTCTTAAATCGCTTGTGGATGAACAGATAACATGCGGTATCGACGCACTTGTTATCTGCGGTACCACCGGTGAAAAATCCACACTTCGGTATGATGAGCATGTAAGAGTAATCGAAGAATCCGTAAAATCCGCAGCGGGGCGCGTTCCGATAATTGCGGGAACAGGCAGCAATGATACCGTATATTCGGTAGAACTTTGTGCAGACGCGGAAAAAGCCGGAGCAGACGCCTTTTTAATGGTTACCCCATATTATAACAAGACTACGCAAACGGGTCTTGTTGCCCACTATAATTACATAGCAGACCGCGTAAACAAACCGATAATTGTTTATAATGTTCCTTCGCGCACGGGCGTAAACATAAAACCCGAAACCTATAAGGAAATTTCAAAACATGATAACATTGTTGCCATTAAAGAGGCAAACGGAGACCTTTCTGAAATTGCACAGACACGCTACCTTTGCGGTGACGCGCTTGATATTTATTCCGGTAACGACGACCAGATCATTCCGATTATGTCTTTAGGCGGAATGGGCGTTATATCAGTGCTTTCAAACATCGCACCGAAAGAAACGCACGACCTTTGCGCCGAATATCTGCACGGCGACAAAGTAAAAGCCGGCGCTTTGCAGGTAAAATATACCGGCCTTATTAACGCGCTTTTCAGCGAAGTAAACCCGATACCGGTTAAAGAAGCCATGAATCTTCTCGGTATGCAGGTGGGTCCCTGCCGACTCCCGCTTGTTCCCATGAGCAGCGCGGCAAAAGAAAATTTAAAACACAAACTTACCGAATGCGGTTTTAAAATTAAGTAAGGACGGAACGCAGGATGTTAAAAATACTTATTTCCGGCGCCTGCGGCGCTATGGGAAAAATGGTGGCGTCCGTTGCCGAAAATACCGACGGCGTAACGGTTACGGCCGGTGTTGACGCGGCAGAACAGGCGCTTGCCTTTCCGGTTTATAAATCATTTGCCGATATTAAGGAAAAGCCGGACGTTATTATTGATTTCTCAAACGTTTCCTTGCTTGAGGAAATGCTCCGGTATGCACAAAAAAATTCCGTTCCGATAGTCATCGGCACTACCGGATATAGTGAAAAACAACTTAAAATGATAGACGATGCCTCCAAAAACACCGCCGTATTTAAAACGGCAAATCTGTCTTTAGGCGTTAACGTTTTGTGTCGTCTTGTTAAACAGGCTGCTTTACTGCTCGGTGCTGATTTTGATATTGAGATTGTGGAAAAACATCATCACAATAAACTTGATGCACCATCCGGCACGGCGCTTATGCTTGCCGACACCGCAAACTCTGTTTTCAACGACCGGCTGCGTTATGAGTATGACAGACATTCAAAACGCGCTAAACGTACCGAAAACGAAATAGGTGTCCACTCCGTAAGGGGCGGCACGATAGTCGGTGAACATGAGGTAATATTTGCCGGAAACAATGAAGTTATTTCTCTTTCGCACACGGCGGAATCGCGCACCGTATTTGCGGCGGGTGCCATAAAGGCAGCAATTTTTATTGCGGACAAAAAAACAGGGTTTTATAATATGGACGATCTTTTAAATATTGGTGGTAAATAAAAAATGAAATTTAGTGTTACTGCAACCGGCGACGTTTTGCTTACAAAAGGCTATCAGGAAGGCGGATATGACGGCATTGAAGAGGTTAAAAATTATTTAAACCGCGGCGATGCAATAATCGGCAACCTTGAAACCTGCGTTACCGACTACGATACCTACTGCTCCGCTTATTGCGGCGGCACGTGGCTTTCCACCACGCCGCGCGTTTTAAAGCAGTCGCTTAATTTCGGTTTTAATATGATGGGATTTTCAAACAACCATACTATGGATTTCGGACCCGACGGCTTGCTCGAAACAATAGAGCATGTTAACAAGCACGATATCGCGCTCGCGGGTGTTGGTAAAACGCTTGCTGAGGCGGCAGAACCCGTTTACCGTACGTTCAAAGGCGGAAGAGTTGCTTTTATCGCACTTACTTCTTCTTTTACCGATGCTGCCCGTGCAGGCTACGCTTCTAAGTTTTTAAAAGGCCGTCCCGGACTTAATCCCTTAAGGTTTAATCAATACTTTACCGTAACGCAGGAACACTTTGACGTTTTAAAAGAAATCACAAAGAACACGTATATGAACGGTCAGCGTGATAAAGCACGTGCAAACGGCTTTGAACCGCAGTTGCCAGAGGGCACGCTTGATTTCGGCGGTATTTCTATAAAACTCAGCCAAAACGGCAAAGAAGAAAAAATCAATCATCCGCACGAAGAAGATATGGAACGTACTATTCAGTCTATAAAAGACGCGCGTTACATGGCAGATTACGTATTTGTTATGGTACATTCGCATCAGATAAGGCGCGACGAAATGTTTGAGGCTGACCACTTCCTTGAAGAATTTTCGAGAAAATGTATCGACGCCGGCGCGGACGCAATTTTTGGCGGCGGAACGCACGAATTCAAGGGCATTGAAATATATAACGGCAAACCTATTTTTTATTCTCTTGGCGACTTTGCTTTTCAGGTTCCGTTTGCAGACCGTCTGCCCGAAGACATTCGCATAAACGGTAACTACGGCGATATAAGCGACGCTCAGGTTCTGAAGACCCACAGTAAGAATCTCAGTTTCGGTCTTTGGATACAGCCGCAAACGTTTAAAAGCGTTATCCCCTATCTTGAATTTGAGGACGGGAAATTAGTATCAGCCGAACTTCAGCCAATTGAACTCGGTTTTAATAAGCCGAAACATCAAAAAGGCGTTCCGTATATTGCAACAAAAGAGCAAGCCAAAGATATATATGATATACTTACAAGACTTTCGGCTGAATACGGCACAACGCTTACTTTAAATAAAGACAACACGATTAAAATTGAACTTTAAAAAAGGAAGGCTTTCGTATAAGCGAAAGCCTTTCTTTTATATTCTTGCCGAAAGCCAATTATCAAGAAAACGCATTTGTTCTTCCGTATGAAACCAATGCTCTGCGTCCGGCATAACGGAAAGTTCCAAACCTGTTCTCTCGGCAAATGCCGTGAGATTATTACAATTCATCTGCCACCCTGCAAAAAAGTCGTCGAATTCTTCTTTTGCTTCCACGGAGTTTGTGCTCAGTCATCTAAATCGATTACTTCGGCATTAAAAGAAGTCGTTTATAATGTTTTGCTTCTTCCGCCGTGCCGCCTTTACCGTGAATATTAATAACTGTATTTTTCATATTTTACCTACCTATTAACTTTGAAATTCCTTTTCTTTTATTCTGCAAAGCACTTGCCGCGGCTGATTTTATAAACTGCCGTCCGTTCGCCTTCGTCATCCGTAAACTCTTTTTATGTTTTGCATGGTAAGTCCGCAGTCGCCTATCATTTCTCCGGCTTCTTTTAAACACACCGCCCACAATCCGAATCTGAACGCGCGGTGACGTTCAATATTTCTGCTGTTCCAGTTTAGAACCCACGTTTTATCAAAAATGTATGGATAGTGTATGGATGATGCCGCATAATATCGGAATCGGCAAGCACTGTATATAATGCCGTTTCCACTTTCATATAGGCGTTTATTATTCTCTCGGCAATACTTGCCGCAACTGCGCAGCCGGTAGGAAGAGGGAGCGTTAAAATTACAAGGCGCAGAAGCTCCTTTGCACCTGTAAAGGTAAACGCCGATTCGGCTTTAAGTTCATTTTAAAATAAGTTTCCGCAAACAGTGCGTTATATTTGCACATATAATCCTCAGGCAGGCAAAATTACCGGTCTTTCCGATGTTTTGCAATGTGCGTTTTAGTATAACACCAAAGGAGCGTTTTGTCAGCATTTAAAATTTTAGGTGAAATAAAAGAGCCGCTTTTGCGGCCCTTTTTAAGATTAAAAGTATACTGTTATTCTGCAATATACTTTACTACATTTTTCTTTCCCTTTTTAACGATAACGCCGTTTTTAAGTTCGGCAAATGTGTAAGAAGTTTTGGGGTCGGAAACGCGTACGTCGTCAACCGAAACGCCGCCCTGCATAACAAGACGTCTTGCTTCGCCGTTTGAGGCCGCTAACTCACCCTTTACCATAAGGGAAAGTATTCCGATAGGACCGTCCGTAAAGTCGCTTTCGTGAAGTACCGTAGTTGGCATATTTTCGTGCGAACCCGCACCTGCAAATACTGCTTTTGAAGTTTCCTGTGCTTTTTGTGCCTCTTTCTCGCCGTGAACAAGCTTGGTAAGTTCAAAGGCAAGTATCTCTTTAGCGCAATTTAGCTGGCTGCCTTCCCACTTGTCCATTTCGTCAATTTGGTCAAGCGGCAGGAAGGTAAGCATACGAATACATTTAAGTACGTCTTTATCGCCCACATTGCGCCAGTACTGATAAAATTCATAAGGCGATGTCTTTTTGGGGTCGAGCCAAACGGCGCCGGAGGCCGTTTTACCCATCTTTTTGCCCTCGCTGTTCATAAGAAGGGTTATCGTCATCGCGTGGGCGTCTTTGCCGAGTTTCTTTCTTATAAGTTCAGTGCCCGAAAGCATATTTGACCACTGATCGTCACCGCCGAACTGCATATTGCATCCGTATTCCTTGAAAAGATGATAGAAGTCATAACTCTGCATTATCATGTAGTTAAACTCTAAGAAACTCAGTCCCTTTTCCATGCGCTGTTCATAGCAGCGCGCACGGAGCATATTGTTTACCGAGAAGCAGGCGCCTACCTCGCGCAGAAGTTCTACATAATTGAGTTTAAGCAGCCAATCGGCATTATTTACCATTATCGCCTTTCCGTCACCGAACTCTATAAAGCGTTCCATCTGCTTTTTAAAGCAATTGCAGTTATATTCAATGGTTTCGGGCGACATAACGGTACGCATATCGCTGCGGCCGCTGGGGTCGCCTATGTAACCTGTGCCGCCGCCGATAAGTACCACCGGACGGTTTCCCGCCATCTGAAGGCGCTTCATAAGGCAAAGCGCCATAAAATGACCTACATGCAGGCTGTCCGCCGTGGGGTCAAATCCGATATAAAACGTTGCCTTGCCGTTGTTGATAAGTTCTTTGATTTCTTTTTCATCGGTAACCTGGGCGATAAGACCGCGGGCTACAAGTTCTTCATAAATACCCATTATTTTTTACTCCTGTCAAGCAATTCCCTTGCGGAATTGTATAGATTATCGGTTATTTCCGTACCGGACATTATACGCGCTATTTCTTTGATTCTTTCTTCAAAGTCAAGCGTTTGAACCTTAGTATAGGTCTTATTTTCCGTAACGGATTTTGATATAAGCAGATGATTTGCAGCATACGCCGCAATCTGTGCCAAATGCGTAACGCATATAACCTGACGTTTTTCGGAAACGCGTTTTAAAAGCTCGCCGACCTTATCCGCGGTAACGCCGCTGATACCCGAATCAATCTCGTCAAATATCAAAGTGTCAACATCGTCTTTATCTGCAAGGCAGTTTTTAATTGCAAGCATAACGCGCGAAAGTTCGCCGCCGGAAGCAATTTTATAAAGCGGTTTAAACCCGTCGCCTGCATTTGTGCGTATCATAAATTCAACAACGTCGCAGCCGTTTCTTGAATATTTGCCCTGGTTGATTTGAACCGTAAAGCCGACGTTCGGCATATTAAGGTACTTTAATGTTTCCGTAATTTTTTCCGAAAGTTCTGCTGCAGCCTTTACGCGCGTATCCGTAAGTGCCTTGCCGAGACGGACAAGTTTTTCCGCCGAACGGTCAAGTTCATTCGATAGAACTTTAATTCGCTCATCTGCGTTATTGATACTTTCAAGTTCCTTTTCGGCGCTTGAAAGGTAATCAAGAGCCGCGTCTTCGGTACCGCCGTATTTTAGCATAACCGAGCGCAGAATGTCAAGCCGCGCCCTTATATTTTCCGGATCGTTATAACCGCTTTCTGCGTCCGACTGCATTGTGCGTATTTCCGAAGCAATATCCTCAAGTCCGCTTAAAACATCCAAAAACGCCTGGGAAAGTTTTTGTTCGTCCTCCCCTGCCGCTGTATTAAATGCGAATTCTGCGTTTCTGATAAGTGATACGGCGCCGTCGGAATCGTCTGTACCGTTAAGAAGTGAATATGCCGTACTTAACGCCTTTATCCGATTTTCATAATTTTCGGCAAGCGACAACTGCTTTTTCAGTTTCTCGTATTCGCCCGATTTTATATCGGCGCTCTTTATCTCGTTTATCTGATAGTTTAAAAGATCGCACTTTCTTTTCTTTTCATCCTCGTCGGTTTCAAGGCTTATAAGTTCTTTTCTCAAAGTGTTTAAATGCCTGAATTCGGAGGAGTAAGCGGCAATCTCAGCATCGTTTTCGGCAACCATATCAACATAACCGATATGATTTTCGGGCTGCAGGAGGTTCTGATTGTCGTGCTGACCGTGAATATTTACAAGACTTTTTGAAATTTCCCTGAGTATTCCTGCCGTCGCAGGTCTGCCGTTAATTCTTATGCTGCCGTTGCCGGACGCCGACAGTTTGCGCATTATAAGCAGATTGCCTTCGCTGTCGGGCTCATATCCGCTTTCCGAAAGACACGCGGCGGTTTTCTTTGATATATCGCAAAAAAGCGCCGAAACTTCGGCAAAATCGCAGCCGTTTCTTATAAGTTCCTTTGAGGTGCGTTCACCCAGAATCGCGTTAATTGAATCTATTACTATTGATTTTCCGGAGCCCGTCTCACCGGTCAGGCAATTAAGTCCGCCGCAAAAATCAATATCGGTTTTGTCTATAACCGCAATGTTTTCAATGTGTAAAAACTTAAGCATATTTATTTACCGATAAGCGCCTTTATTTCAGTCGTCAATACTTCTGCTTCCGTCTCCGAATGGGTAACGGCAAGTATTGTATCGTCGCCTGCGATGGTGCCGATCATTTTATCGTTAAAAAGCGCGTCGACCGCAATGCAAACGCTTTGTGCCATACCGTTGTAGCATTTTATCACTATATCGTTGAGCGCATACTGTACGTCGATAACGGAATGTCCTATCATTTCGGCATAGCGTGCGTTTGAATGATTTCCGCCAGTACCGTCGGCAGCAGGACTTAAATATCGGTAATTGCCTTCGCCGTCGCGGCATTTGAGCAGCCGCAGTTCTTTAATATCGCGCGATACTGTAGACTGCGTTACATTATATCCCGCGCGCTGTAATGCGTTTTGCAGATCGTCCTGTGTAAAAATGATCTGTTCTTTTATAATTTCAAGAATTTTTTGCTGTCTGTTACCTTTCATTGTTTACGCCTCTTACATCAGAAAATTTTGCCGAGAGTGTGCTGAAAAAAGAACGGTCGTTCAAGGTTATAAGTTTTACGGTTCTTTCCGACTTGGTAACGGTAATTTTATTATACGGTTTTAAAGTTGCTGCCTTTCTGCCGTCTATCGATAAAAATATTTCAACACGTTTTTTTGAATAGGCCTTAAGAACAAGCGATTTATCCGCACTTATTATCATCGGTTTTGCAGTAAGGGTATGCGAACAAATCGGCGTAAGACAGATTGCGTCCATTACCGGGTCAATAATAGGTCCGCCGGCAGACATTGAATACGCCGTGGAACCCGTAGGTGTTGAGACGATAAGACCGTCAGCACGGTAGTGAATGTTTTCTCTGCCGATATAAGCCTTAACATCAATTATTCTAGAGATAAAACCTCCGGTTATAACCGCGTCGTTAAGGGCTTCATAAACTCCGAAGGTTTTTTCGTTGTCGGACAAATCAACCTTTAAAAGCATACGTTCTTCTACCGAATAATCACCGGTTTTCAGTTTTGAAAGGAGTTTATAGTCGTTTTGCTCAACATTGGCAAGATATCCCATCCTGCCTGCGTTTATTCCCAAAATCGGTTTGCCGTATGCTGCAGCACGTTTTGCATATCGGATTATCGTTCCGTCGCCGCCTATTGTGACGATTATATCGCAATTTTTGAATATTTCTTCTTCCGGGGCGCTTTTATATACAGAACAGCAAAGACTGTCGGGCAAATAGGCGTCAATTCCCTCGTTTAAGAAGAGCGTACCTATCTTTTCAACCATATCCGACGAACCGCGTTTATCAAGGTTAGGTATAACGCCTATTGTCATATATTAGCCTCCTTACTGTTTTTATCAAGTGCTGTGTGCGACGCTTCAACAACGTCTGCCGGCATAACATCGCACAGGTTTTGCGGATTTTCCGACTTTTCCGCAAACATCAGATATTCAATGTTGCCTTCGGGACCTTTAACAGGCGAAAAATCAAGTCCCAAAACGGAAAATCCGTTTTCCGCGGCAACGCCGAGAATTTTTTCTATAACTGCCGTATGCACTCTTTTATCGCGAACAACACCCTTTTTGCCCACGTTTTCACGACCTGCCTCAAACTGCGGTTTAATAAGGCAAACCGTCCTGCCGCCCGGCTTTAACAATCCAAATAAAACCGGCAGAATAAGCGAAAGTGAAATGAACGATACATCAACCGAGGCAAAATCGAGCGCTTCGGGAATCTGTTCTTTTGTGACGTATCTGAAGTTTGTTCTTTCAAGATTTACAACACGGGGATCGGTACGCAGTTTCCATGCTAACTGACCGTAGCCCACATCAACGGCAAAAACCTTTGCGGCGCCGTTTTGCAGCATACAATCGGTAAATCCGCCTGTAGAAGCGCCTATATCGGCACAAACAGAACCTTCCAGCACAACGCCGAAAGATTCAACTGCCTTTTCAAGTTTAAGACCGCCGCGGCTTACGTACTTTAATGTTTCGCCGCGCACCTCGATATTGTCATCGGGTTTTACGGAAGTTCCGGCCTTATCCGATTTTTGGTTGTTTACATAAACGTTGCCCGACATAATAAGCGCCTTTGCCTTTTCGCGTGAAACAGCCAGACCGCGCAAAACCAAAGCGGTGTCAAGTCTTTCTTTTTGTTGCATAACTAACGGCTCATTTCCTTTATTACAGAATCCGAATCAAGACCGTATTTCTTAAGTTGAGATTTCACCGTTGCAGCGGGCACAAACTCGTCGGGAACGGCAAAAACACGATAACTGCCGGAATAACCGCAAGATAAAAGTCTTTGCGCGAGATGTTCGGCAATGCCGCCCGAAAGCGATGATTCTTCAAAAAAGGAAACACTGTCATAATTAAGAAGTATTTTAACAGCATCTTCGTCAATCGGGTAGATTCGGTTAAGTTTTAAAATGTCAAATTCGGCTTTTTCCTGTGCTTTATGAACCTCACCGAATTCTCTTCCGTAGGTAACAACGCATTTTTTTGCGTTCTTACCGTAAAGTGTATAATTATCCGCAGGGTCGGCGCCGTGTTCTGCAGAAGAACTTCCGCGCGGATATCTCACAGCAACAGGTCCAGTAAAGTCTGCCGATAACATAATCGCCTTTTTAAGCTCGGAATAATCCGAAGGTGAATAAACGGTCATACCCGGTATGCTGCATAAAAAAGGAACGTCAAATATCCCCTGATGTGTTTCGCCGTCTTCCCCCACAAAACCTGCCCTGTCAACAAGAAACTTTACAGGATAGTTCCCGATTGCGGTATCATGCAGTACCTGATCGTAGGCGCGCTGCAAAAAACTTGAATATACGGCAAAATACGGTTTAAGTCCTCCCGATGCCATTCCCGCGCAAAACGTGACCGCGTGTTGTTCCGCTATTCCAACATCGAAAAAGCGGTTTTTATAAAGTTGAGAAAATTCATAAAGTCCCGTACCTTCACGCATAGCGGCTGTAACGGCGCAAACGGACGTATCGGCTTCTGCCATTTTACAAAGCGTTTCACCGGCAACGGAAGAAAAGGACATTTTTTCGGAAAAAGCGGCGCCCTCTTCAACGTCAAACGGCGAAACTCCGTGATAAGTTTTTGGACTGTTTTCGGCAAAAGTATATCCCTTGCCCTTGGTAGTAACCACATGGACAAGCGTGGGTCTTATATATTTCTGAGCAACCTTAAAAATCTGCTCCATGGCGTCTACATTATGACCGTCCACGGGTCCTAAATAGTTAAACCCAAGGCTTGTAAAAATATTATTCCTGTAAACCAAGGCTTTAAAAGCCTCTTTAACGGAAAAAATTGCAGATTCTATCGGTTTGCCGACAAGCGGTATTTTATTGAGTATATCGGTAACCGCAAATTTAAACGCATGATATTTAGGTTTATTGCGCATTTTCGTAAGCGCACGCGCCAGTGCGCCGACGTTTCTTGAAATAGACATCTTGTTATCATTCAGTATAACGATAAATTTATTTCTTGAACTGCCGACATTGTTAAGCGCTTCATACGCCATACCGCCGGTAAGAGCGCCGTCGCCGATAACGGCGACCGCAGTGCCCTTCTCGCCCTTTATACATTTTGCTTTATAAATGCCGTAGGCGGCGGAAATGGAATTGCTGCTGTGCCCCGTAACAAATGGATCGTATATGCTCTCTTTGGGGCGCATAAAGCCGGATATACCGTTTTCTTTGCGTATCGTGTCAAATCGGTCGAATCTGCCTGTTAAAAGTTTATGTGCATAAGACTGATGCCCCACATCAAAAATAACGGCGTCCTGAGGGGCGGAAAAAGCGCGGTGAATCGCTACCGTAAGTTCTACCGACCCCAAATTAGAAGCCAGATGACCGCCGTTTTTGGAAACGGTGTCGATTATCTTTCCACGCAGTTCTTCGCACAAAAGCGCTGTTTGCTGTTTATCAAGTTTTATTAAATCGGCAGGACAGTTTATGCTGCTTAAAATCTTATATTCCATGCCGTATCTCCCAAATTCTGATTAGTACTCCCTGACAAGCAGATATTCGGTAAGAGAACGCAGATTATCCTTGTTTCCGGGAAGCATTTCAAGCGCAGAAAGCGCCTCGTCGGTAAGTTTTGCGGCAAGCGCGCGCGCCTTCTCTGTTCCAAGAATGGAGACAGCCGTGTTTTTGCCGTTCTTGTCGTCGCTGCCTATCGGTTTTCCGAGAAGTTGTGAATCGCCCGTAACGTCAAGTATATCGTCAATAACCTGGAAAGCCACACCCAGGCTTTCTGCGTATTTTTCGGCAATCTTAACATCCTCGTCTTCAGCGCCGGCAAGTATTGCACCGCAAACCGCTGCCGCTTTTATAAGTGCACCGGTTTTAAGTTTATACATATCAAGCACGCGGGAAAGTTCGTTGTCTTTACCCTCGCCTTCAATATCAAGCACCTGACCGCCTATCATTCCTGCGGCACCAGCGCTTGCGGAAAGCACTTCGATACCTTTTGTGATTCGTTCGGCAGGAAGCCCCAGCGTTCTTGCCGCAACGCCGAACGCCTCGGTAAGAAGCGCATCGCCTGCAAGCAGCGCAGTTGCCTCCCCGTACTGTTTGTGGCATGAGGGCCTGCCGCGGCGGAAATCATCATTATCCATACACGGAAGATCGTCATGAATAAGCGAATATGTGTGAATCATCTCAAGCGCACAGGCAAAATTATAGGCGCAATCGTCCGCACCGCCGAAAATCTTATAGAATTCAAGCAAAATTATCGGTCTTATGCGTTTACCGCCGCCGGTAAGACTGTATGAACCGGCAGTCAGCACGCTGTCATAAGCCTGCCCTCTTTCGGAAAAAAGCATTGAAAGACGTGCGTCAATTTTTTCCTTATAGTCATGCATAAAAGGTTCTATCATAATTACTCCTCACATTCGGCTTGGCTGATATTTGTAATCTTCTGCTTTGCCTTTTCAAGATATTCTGAACATTCGTGTGAAAGTTTTATTCCCTGTTCAAACAATTTAATCGATTCGTCAAGTGAAATATCACCGCTTTCGAGTTTGTCGGAAATCTGTTCGAGACGTTTTACAGACTCCTCAAAATCGAATTTTTTATTTGGGGTGCTCAAAGGATTTTACCTCCGTTTCGGCAGAAATAACCGCGCATTCGGCACGGCCGTCCTTAAATCTCAAATTTATGCGGTCGTCGGGTAAAAGTTCATTTGCAGACTTCACCGTACAGCCGTTTTTGGTTACCGCCGCAAAGCCGCGGTAAAGGGTTTTAAGCGGACTTAATGCGTCAAGCCTTGCGGCGGCGCCTGCAAGCAGTGCCTGACACCCTGCCGCCTTTTCAAACGTAGAAGCAGCGATTGCCGTACTTAATTTATCCACTTTATGAATATACGGAGAAAGCAGATTGTCGCCGTCAAAACCGCCGGCGCGCGCCAGCGCGGTTTTAT
This sequence comes from uncultured Eubacteriales bacterium, assembly GCA_934491515.1. Taxonomy (GTDB): domain Bacteria; phylum Bacillota; class Clostridia; order Oscillospirales; family Acutalibacteraceae; genus UBA737. The sequence goes on along the minus strand of CAKSTF010000007.1, from coordinate 9,498 downwards.
ACCTGTTCTCACACAGCGCAAAAATCCGGCTTTCCGCAGTTATGATACGCCGCATACAGATTTCAGTCCTGCGCAGCAGTTCCGCGCGTTCCGGCACTGCGTTTTCTGCCGCGTTGGAGGGCGTGGAGGCACGCAGATCCGCTGCAAAATCACAGAGCGTAAAATCGGTTTCATGACCGACAGCCGATATTACAGGCACAGGCGACGCATAGACCGTGCGCACCAGTGTTTCATCATTAAAAGCCGCCAAATCCTCGGCAGAACCGCCGCCGCGGCCTAATATGATAATGTCTATATCGGTCAATTTGTAAATGCGGTTCAGCATTGCCGTGATATCCGCTGCTGCGTTCGTTCCCTGAACCTTTACCGGGCACAGCAAAACCTCGCACGGCGGATAGCGGTCGTTCAAAATATCCGTTATGTCACGAACGGCGGCGCCGCTGTCGGAAGTAACAACCGCAATCTTTTTCGGATACGGCGGTAACGGACGTTTGTGTTCATCGGAAAACAGACCTTCATCCGAAAGTTTTTGTTTTAAAAGTTCAAACTTTACCGCCTGTTCGCCCAAACCGCCTTTATACATTTCAAAAACGTTCAATTGATATTTACCGTTCGGTTCATAAAGCGTAACGGCGGCGCGCACGGTAACCGTAACGCCGTCCTGCGGAACAAAGCCGAGACGCGCGGCACTGCTGCCGAACATAACGCAGGCAATCGCGGCATCACTGTCTTTAAGCGTGAAATAACAATGTCCGCTTTGAGGATACCGTTTAAAGTTTGAAATTTCTCCGGTAACCAGCAGGTCGCAAAGGTGCGGATCACTTTGCAAAAGACTTTTTACATAGGTATTTAACTGCCATACCGAAAGCGTAATACGTTCAGGCATTTTCTTTTGCCTTGGCCACGGAAGAAAGTATGCCGTTTACAAAAGAAGCATCGTCCTTTGTGGCATATTTTTTCATAAGTTCAACCGCTTCATTTATGGAAACGGAAATCGGGATATCATCGGCATAATTGATCTCGTATATAGCAAGGCGCAGCGCCGCAAGCGCTGTTTTGGATATACGCCTGATGTTCCAAGAAACGGCATATTCGGATATCGTTTTGTCAATTTCGGAAAGATTATCGTACACACCGGTAAAAGCCGATTTTGAATAATCGTCCGTCTCGATCTCGGAACAGTTTTCAGCCAATTCCAAAAGTTCCTCTGTGGGTGAATTGTTAAGTTCCTTTTCAAAAACAAGGATGAACGCAGATTCGCGTGCTTCCCTTCTTGTCATAGTACACCTGCTTTCAAGCCACATAAGAACATGGCCGCAATTTACTGATATTATACTATAAACGGGCACTGTTTGCAAGGAAATAAGCAAAAAATATTCAAAAAAGTATGAATATATGCATTTTCGGCATTGTTGACAAAGCGGCGTTTAGATGGTATTATATTTTAAATATTTAAAATATTACAGGAGTGGTTACTGATGAACTTTTTCGAAACGCTTGCCGGCATTGATCCGGAAGTTGGCAACGCCTGCAATGCCGAACTTGCGCGGCAGCGCAATAACATTGAACTTATTGCTTCCGAAAATATAGTTTCAAAAGCGGTTTTGCTTGCCTGCGGCGGCATATTAACCAATAAATATGCCGAAGGGTATCCTTCAAAAAGATATTACGGCGGATGCGGATGCGTGGATGTTGTAGAGAATATTGCACGCGAACGTGCAAAGAAACTTTTCGGTGCCGAACACGCCAATGTTCAGCCTCACAGCGGTGCAAATGCTAACCTTGCCGCTTTCTTTGCGCTTTTAAATCCGGGTGATACTGTAATGGGAATGAACCTCTCCGAAGGCGGACATCTTTCCCACGGTTCACCCGTGAACATATCCGGCAAATATTTTAAAGTTGTACCGTACGGCGTTAACAAAGAAACAGAAACCATTGATTACGATGAAGTACGCAAGATAGCACACGAATGCAAACCGAAAATGATAATCGCAGGTGCAAGCGCGTATCCGCGCGTTATCGACTTTGCAAAATTCCGCGAAATTGCGGACGAAGTCGGCGCTTACCTTATGGTTGATATGGCGCATATTGCAGGTCTTGTTGCGGCAGGTCTTCACCCCTCGCCCGTACCCTATGCCGACGTTGTTACCACAACAACCCACAAAACCCTCCGCGGCCCTCGCGGCGGTATGATTCTTTGTAAAGAATCACTTGCCAAACAGATAGACAAGGCCATCTTCCCCGGAACGCAGGGCGGGCCGCTTATGCACATAATAGCAGGCAAAGCGGTTGCACTGGGTGAAGCGCTTACCGACGAATTTAAAAACTATCAGACACAGATAGTTAAAAATGCCGCCTGCCTTGCAAATGCTCTGACGGCAAGAGGTGTTGATCTTGTCTCCGGCGGCACCGACAATCACCTTATACTTCTGAAACTTACAAAGTTCGGTATTACAGGTAAGCAGCTTGAAACCAATCTTGACGAAGTTCATATAACCGCAAACAAAAATACTATCCCGAACGAGCCACTCAGCCCCTTCATAACAAGCGGACTTCGCATAGGTACTCCGGCTGTTACAACGCGCGGATTTAAAGAGCCGGAAATGGAACTTATTGCCGATTTCATTACCGACTGCATTACAGATTTTGAAGGAAAAAGGGCTGCAGTTTCAAAAGCCGTTACAGAACTTTGTGCAAAATTCCCTATATACAGCGAGGGTTAAATTATGATTTGGCATAATACCGATTCCGTATTTGTTTTAAAGGAACTTGATGTTGACCCAAATAAGGGTCTGTTAAGCGGCGTTGCAGATGAAAGACTTTCGATTTTCGGCAAAAACCGTACCGGAAGTAAGGATAAGATTAAATTCGTCAACTGCTTTTTATCCGCGCTTAACAACAAACTTTATTATTTTTTGGCAGCGATTTCCCTGCTTTCCCTGCTGCTCGGCTTCTTCTATGATAATGTAGGCATATTCGAACCCGTCCTGATAATCGCGATACTCATACTTAACTCGCTTATAACAGGATTTTATAAGTACAGAAGCATTGTGGCGGAAGAAAAGCTGAACGATGCCGTAAATCCTAATGTAACCGTGCTTCGCGACGGTCTTGAAAAGCAGATTTCTTCCGAGCTGCTCGTACCCGGCGACATACTTCTTTTAAGCGAGGGCGATTACATCACCGCCGACGCAAGACTTATTTCTTCGGATAATTTCCGCACAAATGAAGTTGCGGTTACCGGTGAAAGTTTCCCCGTTGAAAAACGCGCTGCGGTTTTATATGAGGACATCACACCGGTATTTAAACGCGGCAATATGGTATTTGCCGGTTCAAGCGTTGTTTCCGGCACGGCAAAGGCGGTTGTAACCGATACCGGAAGGAATACGGAACTCGGCAAAACAAATTCGCTTGCCGAGCAGTCGGGCGGTGGTGAACTCCCGATAAATTCTTCCCTTATTTCTGCCGAAAAAATTATAAATTCAATAATCATTGTGCTTTGCTGCGCTGCGTTCGTTATCGGAATATTGCGCAACCTGCACACTTCTGTTCCCTTTGCACAGCTTACTGTAACCATGCTTTCCAATACCCTGGCGCTTGCGGTTGCTGCAATACCCGAAAGCCTGCCCGCAATTGCCGTCATAGTAGTAGCGCTTGGCATTGAACGCATAGTTCACGACCGCATAATAATCAAGAAATCAAAGGTGCTTGAACTCCTCGGTAAAACAAATGTTATCTGCGCTGACAAAACGGGCATTTTAACAAAAAGCGAAATGGAACTTACCGATGTGTTCGACGGCGATCGGACCGTTGTTTTAGGCGAAAATTCCATAAACGAAAAAGATATTCTGACCATTCGTCTTGCGGCGCTTTGCTCTACATTACAGAACGACGCCACGGAACAGGCTATTGACGCGGCTTCGCTTAAGTACTGCAACGCCGACAGGCTTACGCTTGAAAAAATGTGTCCGCGTCTTACCGTAATACCTTTTGATACCACGCGCAAAACCATGACGACCGTAAATATGATTAACAGCAGACCGTTGGCCGTTGTAAAAGGCGCACCCGAATCGGTAATACCGAACTGTCTTAACTGTAACACGGACAAGATCCGTGCAAAGTGGGCGGAGATGTCGGAAAAAGGGCTGCGTGTGCTTTGTATAGCCATAAAGGAACTTGACGAAATACCTGCAAACCCATCGCCTGAAAACATTGAAACAAATCTTACGTTTGTTGCTCTTTTAGGTCTTAACGACCCGCCTCGCAGCGGTGCTGTTGAGGGTATTCGCGTTTGCACAAAAGCAGGCATACGAACGGTAATGATGACCGGCGACAGTCTTGCCACGGCAGTGGCGGTAGCAAAGCAAATAGGCATTTTAACCGATAATTCCGAGGCCGTAACCGGCGCCGAACTTGACGAACTTACCGATGAAGAGTTGAAAAGCAAGGTTGCCGATTACAGCGTTTATGCAAGAATCACTCCTGCGCATAAATTGCGTGTAATATCCGCATGGCAATCACGCGGACAACTTGTCACCGTAACCGGCGATAATACCGAGGATGCCGATGCGCTTAACGCTGCGGACGTGGGATGCGTTATGGGAACCAAGGGCACCGATGTTGCACGCGGCACGGCAGATATGGTAATCGAAGAGAATAACTTCCGTTATCTTGTGCATGCCATAGAAGAAAGCCGCGGTCTTTTTGAGAATATTAAAAAAGCAATATACTATCTTTTAGGTTGTAATTTCTCTGAAATTCTTATATATATTATCTGCCTTTCGATATTCGGTTTTCCGCCGCTTGCTGCAGTGTTGCTTTTATGGATAAACCTGCTGACCGACTGCGCGCCTGCAATATCTCTTGCGACGGAACGCTCCGAGCGCTCCGTAATGAAACAAAAGCCCATTACATTAAACGGCAAACTGTTTGATTTCCACAGTATTATTTCCATTGCTGCTTACGCTGTTTTCCTTACCGTTACGGGAATATTATCCTTTATAATAGGCAACTCCGTAAGTCAGACCTGTGCCGTTACAATGACTTTTGCCACGGTTTCCATGTCGCAGATATTCCATTCATACAACATAAAAAGCAATAAAAGCATTTTGAAAACCGATTTCAAGTCTAATCCGTTTATGAATTATTCTTCGGCAGTTGTTCTGTTCATATCAATGTTCTTAGTGCTTACACCTGCCGGATTTGTTTTCGGGCTTACAATACTTTCCGCCGGAAAATTCTTTACCGCGCTCGCACTTTCGCTTGCGATAATTCCTTTCGGTGAACTGCTTAAATGGCTTTTGCCTAAACTTAAAATATAACGCAAAACACCTACGCCGAAGCGTAGGTGTTTTTTATGGGTTTTGCAGCAATTCAAAACAAACTTATACCCGCCCTAAAAGCAATGCTGCGAACGCGAAGTATATAAGCAGTGAAATTGCATCGACTATTGTAGTAATAAGCGGACTTGCCATAACAGCCGGATCAAAACCGACCTTCTTTGCAAGGATAGGAAGCATGGAACCGATAACTTTCGCAAAAATAACCGTACAGAAAAGGGTCAGGCAAACAACGGTGATTTCAACAAGTTGTTTTTCCGAATCGAAGTTGTGAAAAATCAGGTTGTCCACAACAAAAAGTTTTACCGCATTGACAAGTGCCAGAACACCGGCACAGCAAAACGCCACGCGTACTTCTTTCCACAGGACTTTAAGTATATCCGAAAAATCAATATCGCCCGTTGAAATAGCGCGTATAACGGTAACTGAAGACTGGCTTCCGCTGTTTCCGCCCGTATCCATAAGCATAGGTATAAAGGCAATAAGTGCGGAAAATATCTTAAGTTTATCCTCAAACCCTGAAATGATACTGCCCGTAAACGTGGCGGAAATCATAAGGAACAGCAGCCACGGTATTCGTGCGTGGAACGTTTCCGCAACGCTCGTTTTAAAATAACTGTGCTCACTCGGAAGAATAGCCGCCATTTTTTCGATATCTTCGGTGGCCTCTTCCTGCATAACGTCGATAGCGTCGTCAACCGTAATAACACCGACAAGACGGTTTTCGGTATCAACAACCGGCAGCGCCATTACATCGTAATGCTCAAATTTTAAGGCAACTTCTTCCTTATCGTCAAGCGTTTGGGCACAAATTACATTTTCGTCCATTATATCCGCTATAAGACAATCTTTTTCATTTAGAAGTAACTGTCTTACCGAAACGGTGCCCAGAAGTCTGCGGCTGCGGTCAATAACGTAACAGGTGTATATCTCTTCACTGTCAAAACCGATTTTTCTTATACGGTCAAATGCATTATCAACCGTCATATCCTTTTTAAGGTCAATATATTCGGTCGTCATAATACTGCCCGCGCTGTCATCAGGGTACGCCAGCAGTTGATTTATCATTTTCCTTGTGTTCGGATCGGTCTGCCGTAAGATTCGCTTTGCAACGGTAGCAGGCATTTCATCAATGATATCAACCGTATCATCCATAAAAAGTTCGTCCATTACTTCGCGAAGTTCTTTATCGCTGAACGCCTCTATAAGCAATTGCTGCTTATCGGTCTCCATTTCAACAAAAACATCCGCTGCAAGTTCTTTCGGCAAAAGGCGGAAAATAAGCGTAATGTCCCTTTCGGGAACCTCTTCAAAAATAAGAGCGATATCGGGCGGTTGAAGGTCGGAAATCACGGATTTAAGTTTACCGAATTTCCGTTCTTTAATCAGTTCAAGAATTTCATCAAGTATCATTTCTTCCACTGTAATCGCCACCTTTCAAACAGAAAACCCCGTCTTTTTTTATGACAGGGTTTTGTTGTTATTTAGATTATACTTTTAACTTTTCTGTTTGTCAACCTTAATGTTAATAAGGTGTGAAATACCGGGGATACTCTCTCCCTGCAACGTAGAAGTCGGAGAAAGAAGGGCTCCCGTAGACATAAACAATACATTTTTAAAACTTCCGTCTTCAAAACGGTGCATTATAAAGGAATTAAGCACCGCCGCACTGCAGCCGCAGCCGGAACCGCCTGCATGAACGTCCTGCTTATCAAGATCAAATATCATCAGTCCGCAATCGTTATGCCTGCATCTTAAATCATATCCGTCTTTTTCGGCCAGCATATACAATAGTTCGCTGCCGACTTTACCGAGATCACCGGTAAAAATCACATCATAATCTTCCGGGGTGGTACCTGTATCTTTAAAATACGCCTTAAATGTTGAATAAGCGCTCGGCGCCATAGCAGCGCCCATATTGTTTGCGTCTTTAATTCCAAGGTCCTCTATTTTACCGAAAGTGACAGCGGCAACGTATGGTTTTTCCCCACTGCCTCTTTTTATTACGGAAGCGCCCGATGCCGTTACGGTCCATTGAGCCGTAGGTGTTCTTTGGCTGCCGTATTCAAGCGGAAAGCGATATTGTCTTTCTGCGGAACAAAAATGCGACGATGTAACGGCCGCCGCCGTATCGGCAGCGCCGCTGTCGGTAAGCAGTGCCGCAACGGCAATACCCAAGGCCATTGTGGAACAGGCGCCGTATATACCTATAAGCGGTATGCCCGATCCGCGCATACCGAAAGAACTGCCGATACACTGGTTAAGCAAATCTCCTGCAAGAATTACATTTATATCGTTTTCGTTTACATCCGCTTTTTTCATTGCTTCCTGCAGAGCGATCTTCTGCATACGACTTTCGGCTTTTTCGTATGATTTTTCTCCGAATCTGATATCTTTACACACTTTATCAAATTCGGTTCCCAGCCGCCCCTGCCCTTCTTTTTTGCCGGCAACGCTGCCGTACCCTGCAAAGGAGGGCTTATTTTCGGTAATTATCGTGTAACTGCCAATTCTTTTTGCCATATCGCACCTCAAAACATCTTAACAATATAATAAATCAGTCCGTATATCACACTTGCCGCTGTGCCGTAAAGAATTACGGGACCTGCTATTTTAAAAATGTTTGCGCCTACACCCAAAACAAAACCCTCGTTTTTGAATTCTATCGCAGGCGATACAACGGCATTTGCAAAACCTGTTATCGGGACCAGTGTACCGGCACCCGCATGCTTGGCAATCTTATCAAATATACCGAGTCCCGTAAGAATTGCCGCTGCTGCCACAAGTATTGAAGGCACCGCGGCGTTTATTGTTTTTTCGGAAAGGTCACACGCGCGCAGCATTTCAAAAAGCCACTGCCCTATCACGCATATCGTTCCGCCCACAAGGAAACTCAGTATATAATCTTTCAACTTCGGTGAATTTGCAGAAATCTTTTTCACAGCCGCCTGATATTCTTTAACTTCCATAAACGCCACTCCTTTTTCGGTATTTTAGCCTTAAAATCATACTTTATTCATTTGCTTGACAATCGGTAAAGTTAATAGTTATAATATTTCGGGTGATAATATGGCAACAATAAACATTGTTATGATAGAACCCGAGATTCCTCAAAACACCGGCAACGTTGCGCGTACCTGCGCTGCAACCGGCGCCAGACTTCATCTTGTGGGACCTATGGGTTTTAAAATTGACGATAAAAAACTAAAACGCGCAGGACTTGATTACTGGCATTTTCTTGATATAACTTACTATGAAAATACCGAAGAGTTTTTCGCAAAAAACAGCGGCGAATTCTTTTTCTTTACAACCAAGGGCCGCACGGTTCATTCGGATGTTAATTATCCCGATAACTGTTACCTTGTTTTCGGCAAAGAAACAAAAGGTTTACCGGAAGAACTTTTAATTAAAAATCCCGATCGCTGCGTAAGAATACCTATGGGCGACGAGATTAGAAGCCTTAATCTTTCAAATTCCGTGGCTGTTGCGGTTTATGAAACGCTAAGGCAGTGGAATTATCCGCGTCTGCAGAATTTTGGTGAACTTCACAATTACAGATGGGAAGATATTATATAATTTCCCAAATCTTTTTATTGAAAGGTTTGGAAAATTATGTTAAAATATAAACGTAGTTTTGTTTTTACAGGTAAATTGTTTGAAAGGATGTATTTCAGTATGAGTATGTTAAACAAAAAAACAGTTGACGACATTAACGCCAAAGGCAAACGCGTGCTTGTCCGCTGTGACTTCAACGTTCCGCTTAAAGAGGGCGTTATTACAGATGAAAGCCGTATAGTTGCGGCGCTTCCCACCATTAAAAAACTTATTGCAGACGGCGGCAAGGTAATCCTTTGCTCGCATCTCGGTAAACCCAAGGGTGAACCCAAGCCCGAACTTTCTTTGGCACCAGTTGCAAAACGCCTTTCCGAACTTCTCGGTAAGGAAGTGGTTTTTGCTGCTGATGACAACGTTGTAGGTGAAAACGCAAAGGCTGCCGTTGCTGCAATGAAAGACGGCGATGTAGTTCTTCTCCAGAACACCCGTTACAAGGCGGAAGAAACCAAGAACGGCGAAGAATTTTCAAAGGAACTCGGTTCCCTTGCCGACATATTTGTTAACGATGCTTTCGGCACCGCGCACAGGGCTCATTGCTCTACCG
>CAKSTF010000006.1 GCA_934491515.1 uncultured Eubacteriales bacterium | reverse complement strand
GGTATACACAGATACAAAAGAACATTTCTGACGTTTTTGTTCAAAGGTGGGATTCTCCTTTCAGATCCGCTTTTTTATTCGTAAACGCAGGGGCTTAACACACCTACATACGGAAGGTTTCTGTAATTTTCGTTATAGTCAAGTCCGTAACCCACCACAAATTCATCAGGAATAACTTTACCTACATAATCGGCGGTTATATCCGCTTTGCGGTTTTCGGGTTTGTCAAGCAGAGCGCAAACGCGTATGCTTGCGGCATTTCTGTCCATAAGAATGTTTTTAAGATAAGAAAGCGTTATGCCGGAATCGAGTATATCCTCAACGATAAGTATGTCTTTTCCGTCGGGATTTATATCAAGATCCTTCTTGAATTTTACAACGCCCGTGGTTTTGGTGCCGCTGTAAGAGGAAACAGCCATAAAATCTATGATACAGTCGCACTTTATCTCGCGCAGAAGGTCCGACATAAAAACAACGGCGCCCTTTAAAACGCTTACAAGCAAAAGATTCTTGTCCTTGTAGTCTTCGGTTATCTGCCTTCCGAGCCTTTCAACTATGCTTTTAAGTTCTTCTTCGGAAGCGAGTATCTGCTTAATATCTCTTTTTTCGTCCATTATAATTCTCCCCGTAAATTTTTATATTTCTTTTTCTTTTGTATCAATAACATAAACGCGGCGGCTGTTTTCATCTGCGGCACAGCGCTGCGCCACGCCGATTTTATAAACCCACACCGGTCCTTCATCGTCTGCAATTACCGGCAACGACTCACGTTCTGCAAGCGGTATTTTGTATTCGTTATAAAGTTTTTTAAACGATTTTGTGCCGTTTTTGTTTGCAAGACGTATTTTGTCGCCTTCTTCACGCGTACGTACCTTAAGTTCGCCTACTATCTTATCACAATCAAGTATATTTTTTAATAATAATTTGTTAACTTTTTGTGATTCGTCAAAAAAAGTATTGGGAAATGACTCAAAATTTACCTCAAATTCCTTTTTTACCGCGGGCGGTTCAATTTTTAGCAGCCCGTTTTTGCAAACCGCAAAAGCGCCGCCGCAAAGCGATATTTTGCCCGTTCCCCTGCAAAGCGCAATAAGTTCCGAAAGGTGCTTGCCGTCAAGGGCGGTTTTAAACACCGAAAAATAGTATCTGCGAAGTACGCGTGAAACAATCGCGTTATCAAGACCCGCAAAATCGCCTGTTGAAAGCGCGCCGCCGGAAAACGCCCGTTTATAGGCAATTTTTGCGGCGGACTCAAGACATGAGTTATCACCCGCGAAAAGTTTCGAGGAATTAAGCGCAGTATTTTCCACCGAAGGATTTATCTCTTTAAGCGCCGGAACAACACGGTGCCTAATTATATTTCTTGAACAATCATCGGTAAAATTGGTGCTGTCGTTTACAAACTCAAGTCCGTTTGCCTCGCAATAATGTTCTATTTCGTCCCGCGTACAGTATATAAGCGGTCTTATATATCGGTCGCGTTTTGCGGGTATGCCGCAAAGTCCGGCAAGTCCCGTGCCGCGCGTGATATTAAGTATAACGGTTTCAAGATTATCGCTTGCGGTGTGTGCCGTGGCGATAAGGTCGGTATTGAGAGAGGCAAAATATGCGTATCTCAAGCGACGTGCGCATAGTTCCAGACTTTCTTTTTCCGCCCTTGCAATTGCCGGAACGTCAGCCGTGCCGACATACAGTTTTATGCCGAGTTTTCTGCAGAAATCCCTGCAGAAAGCCTCGTCACGGTCGGCTTCTTTACCGCGTATTTTATGATTAAAGTGCGCGGCGGAAAGTTCAAAGTTGAATATTTCCCTAAGTGAATAAAGAACGTTTGTAAGGGCTACGGAATCCGCGCCGCCCGAAAGCGCCACCGTTATTTCGGAAGCGCCGCCAAGCATTGAATAATCATTAAGCGCTTTTAAAACCTTGTCAATCATCAGCGCATCATTTCAGCAGCCGAAAAACGCGTATGCTCGCCGTCCCAGTAAAGTTTTACCGTTCCCGTTTCGCCGTGACGATTCTTTGCCACAATACACTCTGCAAGCGTTGCGTCGACTGCTTCGTCCTCCGTATTATTTTCGGATTCGTAGTATTTTTCCCTGTAAAGGAAGAGTACTATATCCGCATCCTGTTCTATCGAGCCCGAATCACGCAGATCCGAAAGCGCCGGGCGATGTGTTTTTCCCTTTACTTCCGTACCGCGGGAAAGCTGGGCGCACACAATTACCGGAATTCTCAGTTCCTTTGCCATAATTTTAAGGCTTCGTGTGATTTCGCTTACCTCGTTAACGCGGTTTTCTGCCTTCTTTGCCGATTGCATAAGACCAAGGTAGTCCACTATAACAAGGTCAACATTACCAAGGCGTCTCACTTTCGCCTTCATCTGCGGCACTGTAAGACTTGAGGTTTCGTCAAAATATATCTGGGTTTTGGACAGAACTTCACCTGCCGTGGTAAGTTTTGTCCACTCCGAACTTTCAAGATCTCCCGAACGGAGTTTTTCGCTCTTAATTCCTGCCTCGCTCGACAAAAGGCGCTGTGCTAACTGGTCACGGGTCATTTCAAGCGAGAAAAAGCATACCCTGCGCCTTGCACCGACTGCAACGTTTCTTGCAATATTAAGTGCAAACGAAGTTTTTCCCATACCGGGGCGGGCGCCCAAGATGATAAGGTCGGATTTATTAAGTCCCGTTATCATTCTGTCAAGTTCGCCTATGCCGCACGGTATACCGACATAATCGTTGCGCGTTTCCGGATTGGCTAATTTTGAAAGGCGGTCGTATGTTTCGGTTTCGATGACCTCTTTAATATGGGTAAGACCGCTTACGTTTATTCCCTGGCGTATATCAAATATCCGCTGTTCGGCGGCGTCGATAAGTTCGCTTGAATCACGGATGTTTTCGTTAACGTCTTTTATAATTCCCTGCGCAGCGGTAAGCAGTGAACGGGCATAATAACGTTCTCTTAAAATATCAACGTAAGTAAGAACGTTTGCCGCCGAAGGTACCGTTTGAACAAGCTGGGTAATATATGCCTTACCGCCCGATTCGTCAAAAGTGCCGTCTTTTTTTAGTTTTTCAAGCAGCGAGACAAAATCAATCGACTGATTAAGTTCGTACATAGAGGAAATCGCAATGTAGATTTCCCTGTGCTGCGGCATATAAAAATACTCGGGATTTACAAGCACGGCAACATCGTGTATGCACTTTGGGTCAATTATCATCGAGCCCAGCACCGACTGCTCGGCTTCAACAGAATAAGGCAGCCTCAGTCCTTCAGCATCGTAAGCAATGTTTTCTTCGCTCATATTATTCCGTAACCTTTACGTTTATCTTTGCCGATATTCCGGCAAGCAGTTTTATTTCGGCTGTATAATCCCCGAAATTCTTAATGTCTGCTACAGACATTTTTTTACGGTCGATCGTAACGCCCAAAGTATTCTTTATTTCTTCTGCTATTTCCTTGGAAGTTACGCTTCCGAAAAGTTTGCCGCCGTTTCCGGCCTTTGCCTTTACGGTAACGCTTTTCCCTTCAAGCAGCGACGCAGTATGCTTTGCGGCGTCTATCTCCTCCTGCCTGTGATGCTCGGCAGCCTGTTTCTTGCCGCGCAGTTCGGACATTGCCGCAGCGTCTGCCTCTACCGCAAGATTCTTCGGGAAAAGGAAATTCCTGGCATATCCGTCGGACACATTGCAAAGTTCGCCCTTTTTGCCTTTTCCTTTAACGTCTGCAAGTAAAATAACTTTCATATATGTAACCTTCTCTCCCGCCCCCATAGGGGGCGTTTGTCAAATTAAACTTCCATAATCACCGGAAGCACTATGGGGCTTCTGTGAGTTTTCTGGTACAGAAATTTTGAAGCAGCGTCCTTCATCCTGTTTTTGATGGAGCCCCAGTCCCTTACGTTGTTTATATAGCAACTTTCAAGAACGTCGCTGACGATTTCCGAAAGTTCGTTCATAAGTTCGTCGGATTCCTTTACAAAAACAAACCCCCTCGATACGATATCGGGACCTGCTGCTACTTCTCTTGTGTTGCCGTCGATTGAAACGGTAACGACGATAATTCCGTCGTCCGCAAGATGAATACGGTCGCGCAGCACTATGCTGCCTACATCGCCCACACCGAGTCCGTCAACCAAAACGCGCCCTGCCTGTACCGTTTCCGTGGACTTTATGCCTGCGGCACTTACTTCTATAACGCTGCCGTTTGAAGCAATAAGCACGTTCTTTTTCGGTATTCCCATTGAGTAAGCAAGTTCTGCGTGTTTATGCAAATGCTTCTGCTCGCCGTGTACGGGGACGAAGTATTTAGGTTTTACGATGCTCATCATAAGTTTAAGTTCCTCGCGGCAGGCGTGCCCCGAAACGTGAACATCGTACATTTTTTCATATACAACGTTTGCGCCGCGCTTGATAAGTTCGTTTACAACCTTATCCACCGTTTTTTCGTTTCCCGGTATCGGCGTTGCCGAAATGATTATCATATCACCGGGAATAAGTTCTACCTGACGGTGTTCCGAAAAAGCGATTCGGTGCAATGCGGACATCGGTTCACCCTGACTACCCGTTGTTACAACAACAAGTTTTTCAGGCGGATAATTCTTTATGTCCTCAATGTCTATAAGAACATTTTTAGGAACCGTAAGATATCCGAGTGCCGCCGCAACGTTTACAACGTTTATCATACTTCTGCCCGATACCGCAACCTTGCGTTTGCAGGCGGCGGCTTCGGTGATTATCTGCTGGATGCGATGTATATTTGAAGAAAATGTTGCAACTATTATGCGGTGGTGCGCCGCTTTTTTAAAGAGATTTGAAAAAGATTCGCCTACAAGACGTTCGGTAGCGGTGTATCCGGGGCGCTCAACGTTTGTAGAATCGGAAAGCAAAGCCAAAACTCCGTTTTTACCGTATTCGGCAAAGCGCGCAATATCTATAACGTAATCGTCTATGGGGGTGGTGTCTATTTTAAAGTCGCCGGTTTGGATTACCGTGCCGGCGCTGCATGTAACCGCAAAACCTACCGCGTCGGGTATGGAATGGTTAACATGTATAAACTCTACCGAAAACTTGCCGGCCTTTACTGTCTGGCCCGGATTTATAACGTTAAGTTTTGCGTCCGCAAGAAGTTTGTGTTCTTTAAGTTTTCCTTCGATAAGCCCTATCGTAAGCCGTGTAGCGTAGATGGGTACGTTAAAATCTTTTAAAAGGTACGGAATACCGCCTATGTGATCCTCGTGGCCGTGAGTCACAAACAGACCCTTTATTCTGCTTTTGTTTTCCATAACATAGGTAAAATCAGGGATTATGTTGTCAATTCCCGGTGTTTCCTCATCAGGAAAACTCATACCGCAGTCTACGATTATCATATCGCCGTCATATTCGTAAACGGTCATATTTTTGCCTATTTCACCAAGTCCGCCCAGAGGTATTATACGAATCGGCAGACCGGATTTTTTGGGCTGACGTTTATTTTGCTGAGACATCGTTTTTGAAGAAGGCTTTTTTTGAGCGCTTTTCGCTTTATTCTGCGTTTTTGCGCTTTTTTGCGCCGCGGGCTTTTTGGTCTGAACGGGAGTCTTTTTGCGTGTGCTGCCGCCAAGCCCCGTCATAAGCAGATCCCTTACTGCATCCTTGGCTGCGTTACCCGTTGCGCGCTTATCTGCGGCACGGTTCTTAGACGAGTTCCGCCTGTTTTGGTTTTCATTCATCAAATAATTTTCCTCCGTGAAAAAATATAAAAGTATATGTAATTCGGCAAGCCGTCCTGCCGCCGAAAAATATTCAAGCAATAAATACCCAATTTACTGTGATAATATTTATATTATTTTAACTGCTTTGTGTATGCAATGTCAAGCAATATTTAAAGTATTGACTCCTTTATGCCGCAATAAACAAAAGAGACTCAAAAGAGTCTCTTTTGTCTGTATATCACTATCCGTTATAATTTACAACATAGTGGAAAAATTCATACACAAGTTCTTTGTGCGGCGCGTTGCCGGCAAAGCACAAAATGATTTTTCTGTCCTTTACGGAATTGAATTTTTGTGCAAACTTTGTTTCGGAAATGTCGATACCCATAGGTGTCATCACATCGGAACCCTCTTCCTGGGTGTAAAGTATATGATTTGCCCACTGTACCATTTCTTCTCCGGAAAGAATATCGTTTAAGTCCATATATATTTCCTGTGCGGCAAAGTACTGAAATGCAATCTCGTCAACAAAAAGATAATCAAGCCGTTTTGCCGCTACCTGCGCTACAACGCTTTGCGCGGAATAATAACTTGAATCAATATTGGTCTTTGTCGTAAAATCGTCTATCGTAACGCACGAATATTCGATATCCTGCCTGCCCTTTGTTTTGTGAAGTTTAAAGAAATCATCCTTAACGTATTCGGTGCCGTCGGTGGTAAGGTCGGTATTAACGCCCACGCCGTAAAGGATCACATCGGTATTTATCTTTATAATCGAAGTCGTAATGATAGAAATAAGCACTATTAAAACCGCGGCTATGAACAAGACGGGTTTTAAGTAGTAATCCTTTGTGTAGGAAACCTTCTCTTTAAAGGACATATCCTTTGTTGTTTTTCTGTAATTGCGGCACCCTTCGGTGAATTTTGAAAATATACTCATTGTTCTTTATCAGCCATTTCTTCAAGCATTTTAAGTGAATTCTCCACAAATTCCTGTCCGCCCTCGTGGCCCACGCGGTTGCAGAATATAGAAGCGCCGTAACCGAGGTTTTTCTCCGCACGCTCGGTCGGCAGATAACTTGACGCAACGTCACCCGCAAGTTGAATCACAAAGGTCTGTATAAACGGACTTCTCGCCTGTATACGGTGCATAAAATCCATATAAAGTTCAAACTGGCAGGTTGCAAAGCCCACTTCGCCTATTCTTACTGCGTGCTGCACCGTATCGTACACGGGATCGGTTTTGCGGTTTTCATATTCACTGAGTCCCAAATTGTTAAGAGCAAGCATCGATTCAAACCTTGAAACGGCGGCGCGGTAGTCTTCGGGCGTCATATCCTCTTTTTTAGGATAGTTTTCCTCAAGCCACTTAATATTTTTACGGCATTTTTCGGCGTCTTTTTCCGTTATAGCGCGTCTTGTAAGAGCCGTATCCATACGGATATGTTTTACCGGTACTTCGGACTGTATGTCGCCTTTAGCCCAGGAATATATTTCCTTAACGGAATTTACGATGCGTTCCGCTATATCGCGGCGTTCGCACATAACGCGTTCAAAGCATTTGTAACTTTTAAACTCCTCGGCTGTACCTTGGGCGTTGTATTTCAGTTTAAAACGGCGGTACTGCGCGTCTTTATAATGAAGTATTCGCGGTGAAAGGTCGCCTGCCGCGGCGCACTGCGGCAAAACATAAACGTCCTTGCCGAATTCCTTTGCAATACCTTCTTTAACTTCGCACCAATAGTCGGCGGAAATTTTGGTAAAGTGTTCCGATATCTGCGAGGGGCACGGAACGTTTACTATCATACCGGTAAGTTTATTATCGGTATCAAAGGTGAACATTGTGTTTACAAAGTGGTCGGCGCCTGCTTCATATCCCGCAAAATCGGGATTATTCGTGTTGCCGTACATAATAACATGCCCGTTCGGCGCCTGATCAAGCGGATTGTTCGATGCCTTATCGACAAGGTATACCGTGCGGCGCGAATGACTTGCAACCGCATAGCCGTAACCGTAGGCAATCGCGCCCTCTTTACGGGTATTATACGCTTCTATTATGGCTTCTGCCGTTTTTCTGGCAAAAAATTCGCGTGCTTTAAGACCGCTGTACACGGGAACGCCGTCCGGTGTGGTTTCGGGCGTTTCGGCAAGAATAGGGCTTGTGTGCGAATGTGTTACCCCGATTATTATGTTGCTGCGCGGAAGTTCCGGACATTCTTCTGCGACAATGGCGTATGTTTCGTCCGTAAATCCGGCTCTTAGTCCTATAAGATCTATCGTGCAGAAGACAACTGCCGTACCTTCGTTTTCAAAGCAAAGCGCAGTTGCATACAAAGGGTCAAGCACGCCTTCGTTAACGCGCATATACATCTGACCCTGCAAAAGCACGGGTTCTTCCATTGACACGTTTCTTTTTGACCAGCCTATTTTAATTTTTTCCATTTTAAAGCCCTCCGTTCGGAAAAAGACAAAATCAAATGCTACTCTTTGCTGTCAGCCATTTCATTAAGCATTTTAAGCGAATATTCAACAAGTTCGTTTCCGCCCTCGTGTCCTACGCGGTTACAAAATATAGAAGCACTGTATCCTTTGCCCTGTTCTGCCCTTTCGGTGGGCAGATAGCTGCCCGTTATATCGCCGGCCAACTGAACAACAAAGGTCTGCATAAAGGGACTTCTCGCCTGTATACGGTGCATGTAATCCATATAAAGTTCAAACTGGCAGGTTGCAAAACCTACCTCCCCTATTCTTACCCCATGCAGCACTGCATCGAACTTGGGACTTGTTTTAAGGTTTTCGTACGCCTTTATACCGTTATTATTCTTTTCAAGAATAGTCTTATACTTGGACGCTTTAACACGGTACTCTTCGGGCGTCATCTCCTCTTTTACGGGAGGATGCTCTTCAAGCCACTTAATATTTGCCTTACATTCTTCAACATCTTTTTCGGTTATATTGCGGCGTGTAAGGCTTGTATCCATACGGATATGTTTTACGGGCACTTCCGAACGGATGTCGCTTTTTGCCCAGGAGTATATTTCCTTTACGGAATTTACTATGCGCTCGGCAATATCGCGGCGTTCGCACATAACACGCTCAAAATTCTTGGCGCTTTCAAAATCCTCCGCCGTGCCCTTTATGCCGTATTTAAGTTTAAAACGGCGCCACTGTGCTTTTTTGTAATGAAGAATACGGGGCGCCAAATCGCCTGCCGCGGCGCACTGCGGTAAAACAAAAACTTCATCGCCGAATTCTTTTGCAATACCTTCTTTAACTTCGCACCAATAGTCGGCAGAAAGTTTTGTAAAGTGTTCGGATATCTGCGAGGGGCACGGAACATTCACTATCATACCGGTAAGTTTATTATCGGCATCAAAGGTGAACATGGTATTTATAAAATGGTCTGCGCCGGCTTCGTATCCCGAAAAATCGGGGTCGTTTGTCTTGCCGTACATAACGGCATAGCCGTTGGGCGCTACCGCGTCGGGACGGTTGGCGCCCTTATCAACAAAATATCTGCTGCGGCGCGAATGGCCAACAACGGCATAGCCGTAGCCGTAAGCAACCGCGCCTTCTTTACGATTTCTGTATGCTTCAACAATGGCTTCGGCGGTCTTTTCGGCATATTCCCTGCGCGCCTTCACGCCGTCGTAAAGCGGAACGCCGTCGGGCGTGGTTTCGGGGGAAGGTGCCAGCCTAAGACTTGCATGAGTATGAGTAACACCGATAATTATGTCTTTGCGTGACAGTTCCGGACATTCCTTTTCTACGAAATCATAGATTTCCTCAGTAAGATGCGGCTGTATATTTCCAAGGTCCATTGTGCAGAAAACAACCGTGTTGCCGTCGTTTTCAAAACAAAGCGCCGTTGAATACAGCGGATCGTGTATGCCCTCGTTTACGCGCATATACGTTTGACCCTGAATAAGAACAGGCTCTTTTGTAGAAACATCCCTTTTTGCCCAACCAATCTTGATCTTACTCACCTAAATACCCTCCTAAGATTTTAAAGCATTTGTTACTGCTGTTTATTACTTTTCACCGTCTGCCATTTCATTCAGCATTTCAAGCGAATATTCAACAAGTTCCTGGCCGCCCTCGTGACCTACGCGGTTACAGAATATAGACGCGCTGTAACCCTTGTTCTTTTCAGCGCGCTCGGTGGGCAGATAACTGCCGGTATAGTCGCCCGCCAACTGAACCACAAAGGTCTGAATAAACGGACTTCTTGCCTGTATTCTGTGCATAAAGTCCATATAAAGTTCGAACTGGCAGGTTGCAAAGCCCACTTCGCCTATTCTTACCGCGTGCAGTACAACATCGAATTTCGGGTCGGTTTTAAGGCTGTTGAATTCTTCGATAGCGCGTTCGTTTCTGCCGATAATAGAGTTGTATCTTGAAGCCTTAACACGGTATTCGTCGGCTGTCATTTCCTCTTTCTTGGGGAAATTCTCCTTAAGCCACTTGATATTGTCTTTGCATACCTTAAGTTCTTCTTCGGGTATATTGCGGCGCGTAAGGCTTGTATCCATACGGATATGTTTTACGGGCACTTCGGACTGTATGTCGTTTTTGGCCCATGAATATATTTCCTTAACGGAATTTACTATACGCTCCGCTATATCGCGGCGTTCGCACAAAACGCGCTCGATATTCTTTGAATTTCTGAAGTCTTCGGCAGTACCCTCAGCGCCGTATTTAAGTTTAAAGCGGCGCCATTGCGCGTCCTTATAATGAAGTATGCGCGGCGAAAGGTCGCCTGCCGCGGCGCACTGCGGCAAAACATAAACGTCCTCGCCGAATTCTTTGGCGATGCCTTCCTTAACTTCGCACCAATAGTCGGCGGAAAGTTTTTTGAAATGCTCCGAAAGCTGTGAGGGACACGGAACGTTTACTATCATACCGGTAAGTTTATTATCGGTATCAAAGGTAAACATTGTGTTTACAAAGTGGTCGGCGCCTGCCTCGTATCCCGCAAAATACGGATTATTTGTCAAGCCGTACATAATTGCGTGACCGTTCGGCGCTGCGGCGTCAGGCTCGTTTGAACCTCTGTCCACAAGATAAGTGCTGCGACGTGAATGACCTACAACGGCATAACCGTAACCGAAAGCAATCGCGCCTTCTTTACGGTTTTTATATGCTTCGATAATTGCCTCGGCGGTTCTTTCAATTACAAAATCACGCGCTTTAATGCCGCTGTATATCGGCGCGCCGTCGGGTGTGGTTTCGGGTGTTTCGGCAAGAACGGGACCTGCGTGCGTATGAGTAACGCCGATAATTATGTTGTTATGCGACAGACCCGGGCATTCTTTTTCCACTATTTCGTAAACCCTGCTGTTTATGCCGTCCCTTATATTTACAAGGTCAAGGGTGCAGAAAACAACGGCGGTACCGTCATTTTCAAGGCAAAGCGCCGTTGCATACAGCGGATCGTAGGTGCCTTCGTTAACGCGCATATACATCTGGCCCTGCAAAAGCACCGGACCGTCTATTGAAATGTCTTTCTTTGACCAACCAATCTTAATTCTACTCATTTTTATCTTCCTCCCGATAAAAAATTGCGTTATATATGCCCGTGCTGCGCCCGTCACCGGGCGCAGCACTTATCTGAAAACAATAAATTAAAAGTTAAGCAGATTGATGAACAGACCGCCCTGAACCGTACGCGCCCAGAAAGCACGAACTATCGGTTTTGAAGTAAATACATAATCGCTGAAAGGAATATGCTCTTCCGATTCGCTGAGGAATTTCCACATGGCGTTTACTATCATATTGGTATATTCCTTATCATCGAACAGGCGTGTAGACCACATTTCCCAGTCGGTCTTTGTGTAATCGGCGCGGGAATCAAGCGGTATACCGTATTCATTAAACTTTGTTTTATACTGCTTGAGTTCGGCTTCATACACCTTGTCTGAGAAAAGGTTCATATTAAGCAACTTATCCCATACCATATTGTACTTGATGCTCCATGTGCCTTCCTGATCGAAAGCAAGGCGGTAGCATTTGCCGTCAAAAGCGTTTTCTTCCCACTCTGCAGCCAGTTTTTCGGCTTCTGCGCGGTACTTATCGGCAAGTTTATCGTTGCCGATTTCTTTATAAAGTTTTGCAATGGCGCCTACGCCGCAGATTGCTTTGGCGGAAAGGTTTACATTGTGCGCAAGGTGACCCGCAAAGTCGTCCGTGCAAAGCTGATTATCCGGATTGTAACCCATTTTTACAAGATAATCTGCCCACTGTTTCAAAATCTTTTCATGCTTTATAAAGTAAGCCATATCTTTTTTTGCAAAGCAGGCGGCTGCAACGCAAAGAAGCATATTGCCGCATTCCTCAACAGGCATCTGTGAAGTAATAGAGTCTTTGCGCTTAAGATTTATAAGGTGGTGCATCGAATATCCGTAAAGCTGACCGTTTGCAATAGGATACTGACCTACGTCATGCGGAGCAAATTCATAGAACCACTGACCCTTATCGATCATATCGAATACGGGGTTAAGCATACCCTCTACAAGTTCCGGCTCGTAAATAAGGAAAAGCGGAATCGAAGGATATGTAACGTCTACGGTGCCGATACAGCCGTTTGAATAGTTTTCCTTTGAAAGGAACTGTACCTCGCCGTTATGATATGTAAGTTTATGACCTGCTATTGCCTGACGGTACGCAAGCGAAACAATATCCGCATACTTTTTGGAGACTTTGGAAGCCTTTTTGAGCAGGTCGTCCTCAAACTCTTCAACGCGGCGCATAATCTCGTCGTATTCTTTTACTGCTTTATAAAGCATATCCACAAAATCGTCGCCGTTCTTCTTCCAGTAAGCGTCGATATTCTCACCGAAATACTGAATGGATTTGATATCGTTGTAAGCAACTTCAAAGTGATCCTCAAAAGAACCGCCTTTAAGTTCGAAATCCTTAAATATAACAATCGTGGGATAAGTGGGGTAAACCGGAATTTTTTCGCTTTCCGCGTGGTAAAGAGCGCCGCTTCTTTCGTGTCTCGGTCCCTCGTTGTTTCTGTAGTTCACCGGAGTGGTTATGTTATCATAATCCCTTGCAAGTTCATACTGGAAAGACCTGATACCGGTGATGGTCTTCATATAATGAGGGGCCGCAACGTGGAATTCGCCCCACTCTATGCAGTGGTCGTCGCCGGAGTTTTTAAGCATATTTTCGGTGCCGCTTGAAAAATAAGCGGAAAGCGGAGTGTTGTGCATGGTAACGGTCTGTGTAAGGTCGTTTACGCACATTTCGCTTGAAAAACCGAAATATATGCGGTAGTTATGTTCCTTTTTGTCTTTTGCTTCCACATTGTAGGTTATGTAGGTAACAGGTCTTGAAAGAACCTCAAGGTCGTTAAGAAGCAACGGACTTGTAAACTTAAGCGTAAGTTTAAACAGTTCGTTTTCAAATGTGTAAACAGTTGTCATCGGGCGAATTTCGCAGGATGTCTGCTTTAACTTATGGTTGCCGTGATAATAATACTCCTGGTTAAAACCGGCAGTACCCATAAAGTCGTACAAAACGCCATCGGCAGCGATAATACCGAAAATCGACTTCCTGACACCTGTCCAGTGACGTGTTGCATCACCGGTGAGTTCCTCGTTGAAACTCCATACGCTGAAAAACGGGTCATGTGTGATCAGCGGCACCGCAGGCGCCCTGAAATTCTTGCTGTTCATAAATTCTTCTCCTTTATTTAACGCTTTCGCGTTTTTTACGGTAATCAGTCCTCTTTAGGGGGAAGTTCGCCGCTTGCGCGCTTTTCTTCCAGAACCTTTATAAGAGGTTTTTTGAGCATTGCGGTGGAAAAAGCGGCGACTACTACAAAATATACTGCGATAAATACCATAACAAACTCAAAAATAAAGCCCATAAGCACCAAAAGAACCGCAACGGGCGCCCAAAAAAGCACTGCGGACAAAACAAGCGCCGGAAAAGCCTTAAAAGTAAACGACGCCGCTTCCGTAAGCAGATCTATGGTTTTACGGGGGAAATAAACATTGTATACAATTACAGAGGCTAAAAAAGCCATTAAAAGCAAAGTTATAAGGGATATCGGAATAAGAGAAGGCAAAAATTCCGGTTTAAAATTCTTGGCAATAGTAAGAACGTCGTTACCGAGATAAAGAATCGCAGCCGCGGCAGCGACCCAAATAGCCATCATACGCCAGACGTTGGTTTTAAAGCCTTCAATGAAACCTTTAAACCAGCTGTCCTTTCTTATATAATAACGAACGCCGCTGTAAAGGCCGCAAAAAGCAGGACCTATCGTAACAATAGGTAAACAAAATGCTAAGAACACAACGTTCAGCATTATTGCATTGCCTGCAAATTGAAGAGCCTTCCAAACGGCGGATTCTGTAAAATCGTATTTTTGCTTTGCCAATTTTGCACCTCTTGGGAGAAATAAAACATTTTTTGCTGTCAGATACCATTATACAAGCAGCAAAATGAAAAATCAACCGCAAAAACACTAAAAATTGTAAAAAAATGCAGACAAATTCGTATAAAAAACATATTAACGAATTTGTCTGCACAATCAAGAGGCCGCGTGCTTATTATTTATGTGCCGTGATATATACAAACGTAACGCTTCCCGCGTTGTTTGTTACAACCGTTACGGTATCCCCCTCTTTAATTTCCGCCGCGTTGAAGTCGGCAGCGTTTTTGTCTGTAACGTCATAAATGTTTACCTTATTCGGCAATTTAATCGTTTGCGATTTGCCGGACTTGGTAATAGTTACTTCATTGCCGTTTACCGCATCTACTGTATTGCCGGTAACAGCCTTGGAACTTTTAAGCACAACAGCCAGCTTGTTAAATGTTTTTATTGTATTGCCCTCGGCTTCAATATTGCAAATCAAAACCGAATCAATATTGTTTACTATAGAAAGGCTCTCTGTTTTAAATTCTTTGGCTTTGCCGTCGGTCATAAGGCGGATGGTATAAACGCCTTTGCTGTCGGGCTTACGCAGAGATTTTTTCGCCTTTGCGTCCCACTGCCTGTCTATGTTGTAATATACTCCGCTAACGGCGGTTCTGTCGGTCAGCGCCACGCATACCGTGCTGCCCTGCATATTTTTAACAACGCTTATGCAATCGCCTACCGCAAGGCTTCCGCCCATTTTTGCGCCTGCCGCATAGGTTATACCGCCTATATCGTATACCGGAACCTTTTTGCCTATTTTGATTTCGCTGCTTTCGCCGTCTGCAAAGGGCGAAGTGTTAACGGTATAGGTTTCGCCGTCCTTGGCAACGGCGGTAATGTACACCTTGGTTTCACCGAGGGTGAGTCCTCTCTCCTCTGCGGTTACAACGTCGCTTACGATGCCGTTTTCGTTAAGAACAAGACCCATTACCTGATTCGAGTCCACTTTGTTTATAACGCTTTCATCAAGTATTCTGCGTTTAACAAGACGTCCCTGTCCCGAAAGGTTGGAAAACTGAACGATATAATAACCGGTGTCCTTATCGGCCTTTCTGGCAGTGGGAGTGTTCTCCTGCGTTTTATATTTTTCGTAATTTACATTCCAAAAAACATCTTTGGTTTCCGGGATGACCTTTTCTTCAACATTCGCGTTTACAGGTTCGGGTTTCTTTTCAAAGCTGCCGTTTATACTTACGATTATTACCGTAATTCCTGCCGCGAGAGCGAGAATACAGGCTGTCATTATTATCCATCTTTTTTTTACAAATTCGATTATTTTTTCTTTCATCGGTATATCCTCCCTAAAAATATTGATTTTTTGCTTGTTTGGAGTTAGAATATCGATAACTGTATCGGAGGTAAAATAATGAAACTGTTTGATTACAATTCAAAATTTATGGCTTTCCTGCGCACTACTGCCGACCTGATAATTCTTAATGTACTTTATGTACTTTGCAGTCTGCCCGTTGTTACAATCGGCGCATCGCAGGCAGGTCTTTACACTGCGCTGCGTGAAATTTCCGACCGCGACGGCAATAATTCGGTCTCCCGTTCCTTTTTTAAAGGCTTTAAAAACGGATTTGGAAAAATAACCGCGTTATGGTCGGCTTTTCTTGCGGGAATTGTACTTTTGGGATATTCTGTTTTCTTCCTCTATCAGGCAATGAAAAAAGGTGTAGTAACGACAAAGGCTCCGATAAGAGTCGCGACAATAGGTTTGCTTTTACTCTGTACCATAAGTTCGCAGCTTATGCTTTTCCATTCAAGGTTTGACTGCAAACCCATGCAGTTATTGAAAAACTCCATCATAATGACATTCGGTCACCCGATAAGAAGTCTGCTTATAGGTATTGTTTTTTGGCTGCCCGCAATAGTCATCATAGTAGACGGTTATACTTTTATTCGTATCACACCCCTTTGGATAGCGATATATTATTCGCTTGCAGGACTTATTTCATCGGCGCTAATGAACAAGCCCTACGAAAAGATAATTTATCCCAACGGCAAACCGCAGGAAACTCAGAACGAAAATTCCGAAGAGGATGATGAATCCGAGTAACCTTTGCCGCCTGTTAAATAATATGGTCGCTGAACCGTTTTAATGTCGGCTAAAAATAAAAAGTGCACAGCCGAAGCCATGCACTTTAAAACACATTACTTCGCCGTTGTTACACAAATTATATGTGAACAGCCCCCGGCATACCAAAAAGTATGTGTTTATATTTGGATAAAAAATGCCTAAAACTTATTTTTGCAAGCAGAAGATTAAACAATTTGCAAAAAATCCTTTTCGTTAAAAAAAACGCAGAACGGTGATATAATTTCTGTACAGATATGTGGCAATTTTTGCCATTTAAAGAAGGTGACTGTCATCAAACACGAAATATTGATTTCCTCCCCTCCTGTTATCCGGGATTTTTTGACCTACAACGAAACCATAAAGGGCAAATCTTCCCGTTCCGTGGAAGAATATTTCCTTGACCTGCAAACGTTTTTCAGATATCTGCTTTTAATACGCGGCAAAGTACCGGCAAATACAGAATTTGAGAAAATAAGCATTGAATCGGTGGATGCGGAACTGATTGCTTCCGTTACGGTGTCCGACCTATATTCTTTTATAGTTTTTTGCAAAGACGAACGCGGCAACGCAGCGGCAACGCGCGCCAGAAAAACCTCTACGCTGCGGATATTTTTCAAATACCTTACATCACAGATACATTTAATTGACGTAAATCCGGCGGAAATGCTTGATTCGCCTAAAATAAAGCAGTCGCTGCCGAAGCACTTAACGCTTGAAGATTCGCTGCAGCTGCTGGGCGCGGTTGACGGTCCGAACAAGGAACGCGATTATTGCATACTTACCCTGTTTTTAAACTGCGGTATGCGGTTATCGGAATTATGTTCGCTTAATATTTCGGATATAAGACCAGACGATACCATGCGGCTTATAGGCAAAGGCAACAAGGAACGGACCGTGTATATAAATTCCGCCTGCCGCAACGCCGTTGAAGAGTATCTTAAAGTAAGACCTAACGACGGTATTCCGTACGCCGACCGCGACGCGCTTTTCATCAGCCGCAACCGCCGCAGGATAAGCAACAAAACGGTACAGCACATTGTTAAAACGTATCTTGAAAAGGCGGGACTCGGCGGCAGGGGTCTTTCAACCCACAAACTGCGCCACACAGCGGCAACGCTTATGTATCAGCACGGAAACGTTGATATACGCGTTTTAAAGGATATCTTAGGGCACTCCAACCTCGGGACCACTCAGATTTACACCCACATTTCGGATAAGCAGGTAAAGCGTGCTATAGACTCTAACCCCTTAGCCGAAATAAAGCAGAAAAAACAATAAAACAAATCCCGTAAGGAACATAAACCTTACGGGATTTTTCATACTTTGCCTTCGCGAAAACTATTTTTTGTTTCTCTTTTTAGGAACGGGCGTTATATCAACTAAAATTTTTATAACCTCTTCAACTAAACTGCGGTTCTCGATATCAAGAATGTAATGCATCTTTGCTCCGTCGTAAGGGAAGCCTTCCGGCGCATCCTTCATCACTTCTGCAAGTTCGGGCACTTTTTTTACCATTACGCAGTTATCACACACAAGCAAAATCGGTTTACTTTCTATATAAACAAGATATTCGCCGAACATCTTTTTATATGTAACGCCGTCGATTCCGTCAAGTTGTTCCAAAACAAACTGAATATACTCTTTTGAAGTTGCCAATGTATTATCCTCGCTTTTCATATTTCCGGGTTGCGAAATTTCCTGATTTGCCCCCTTATATTATAATCGTAATTCCGATAATATCAAGCAGTGTTTGACATTGCAGGAAATCCGTGCGAATTTTTTTACATTCGCACGGATTTCTTTTTAAAGTATTATGCACACAAGGCCGTTACAGCCGTCGTTTATTACCCTTTCAAGGGTTTCCTGAACGCGCATACGCGCGTCTGCCGGCATACGGGCAAGTTTTGTATGCAGTCCCTCGTTTACAAGTTCATGCAGTGACTTTCCGAATATGTTTGAATCCCAAATTTTAACGGGATCTTCTTCAAACTCGCTTAACAGATATTTTATTAAATCCTCGGACTGCTTTTCACTGCCGACAATCGGACTTACCTCCGTTGTGATATTGGCGCGCATAAGATGGATGGAGGGTGCCGACGCACGCAGCCTTACACCGTATCTGCCGCCTTGTTTTACTATTTCGGGTTCTTCAAGGGTAAGTTCTTCTATCTGCGGCATAACTATTCCGTATCCCGTAGCCTCTACCTCGTCAAGGGCGTCCTTAACACGCATATACTCGCGCTTAAGCGCGGCAAGGTCTTTAACAGCGGTCATAAGTTCCTGTTCGTCCTTGATTTCAAGACCCGTTGTCTCGGCAAGAATCCTGTAAAAAAGTTCGGGTTTTGTATAAATATTAACGTTGGCGGTACCGCTGCCCAAATCTATGGAAATTACAGCCGCGCGGTCAACATTTTCATCGTCTGCAAAACGTTTTTCAAACGTGTTCACGTCCCTTATATGCCGTATCCCCTCTGCAGAAGATTTCACGGTTTTAACAATATCCGACCTTAGGGTATGTTCAAGCGGAAGAGTATTTATCCAGTGCGGATAGTCGATGCGTATTTCTCTTACGGGGAATTCGTAAAGAACACGGGAAAGTATCCGGCGGATATCCTCCTCGGTAAGGTCAAGGCAATTAACGGGCGTTACCGGCACGCCGTACTTATCGGAAAGTTCTTCCGCAAGGTCGCGCGCTTCATCACTGTCGGGATACATACAATTAAGCAAAACGATAAAAGGCTTATTTATGCCTTTAAGTTCCGATATAACGCGCTCTTCCGCCTCTGCGTATTCTTCACGGGGAATTTCGCTTATCGAACCGTCCGTTGTGATAACAAGGCCTATTGTAGAATGTTCGTTTATAACCTTTTTGGTTCCTATTTCCGCCGCCATATTAAACGGGACCGGTTCGTCAAACCAAGGTGTGCGCACCATTCGCGGTTCGTCATTTTCAATATAACCGAGTGCGCTCGGAACGATGTAGCCCACGCAGTCAATAAGCCGTACGTTCATTGTGGCATTACCGTCAAGCGTTATTCTTGCTCCCTTTTCGGGAATAAACTTTGGCTCCGTAGTCATAATTGTTCTGCCGGAGGATGATTGCGGCATTTCGTCTTTTGCCCTGTCCCTGCCGTATTCCTCTGTCATATTCGGCATAACAAGTTTATCCATAAACTGTTTTATAAAGGTGGATTTGCCTGTTCTTACAGGGCCGACGATACCCACATAAATATCTCCGCCCGTTCGTGTTGCGATATCTTTATATATACTGGTGCTTGGCATAAACATTCCTCCGCAAAATCTGAAAATTCTGTTAGATAATATGCTGTTGTTCACCGTAATATTACTTTCCGCGGATTTTAGTGGGCGATTGACGAAATACGCTTAAACTGCTATACTGTAGTTGTGAGGTGCGATTTATGAAAATAACACTTAATCCGGACGAAAATGTTGTCAAGACCGTAAAAGAGGGACTGAAGCGTACCGGCGGCTACTGCCCGTGCAGGCGCGAGCGCATACCGGAATACAAATGTATGTGCGAAGAGTTTAAAAAACAGATAGCCGATCCCGATTTTGAAGGATTCTGCCATTGTATGCTTTACTATAAATCGAAAGACTGAGTAATATGACCGAGGAAAAAATAAATTATCAACGCCTGACCGACGCGGTAACCGACGCATTGGAAAGCCGGGGAAAAAGAGAGCGACTGCTGCTTCACGCCTGCTGTGCGCCCTGCTCTTCTTATGTGCTTGAATACCTGACGCGTTATTTTGATATTACCGTGTTTTTTTCAAATCCGAACATAACAGACGCGGCGGAATATCAAAAACGGCTCGGCGAACTATATAAATTATGCGAAACGGCGCCTTTTTGCCGTAACGTGAATATTGTTGAGGACTCTGCCGACCCCACGCCCTTTTATAATGCCGTAAAAGGGCTTGAAAGCGAGCCGGAGGGCGGAAAGCGGTGTACGGTATGTTTTAAACTGCGCCTTTCAAGAACGGCGGATTACGCCGCAAAAAACGGATTTCCGCTTTTTGCAACCACGCTTACTGTAAGTCCGCATAAAAATGCCGACCTTATTAACCGCATAGGTTACTCTGAATCGGAACGCGCGGGGGTAGAATATCTGCCGTCCGATTTTAAAAAGCGCGGCGGATATCAGCGTTCAATAATACTTTCAAAAGAATACGGCATATACCGTCAGCGCTTTTGCGGCTGCGAATTTTCAAATACTGCAGACCGGTGATTTTATCACGCAGGCATACGAACAATACCGCAAGACTTTTTGTCTTGCGGTATTGTTGTTTCCTTGAAAAAACAATCGGAATAAAACGATTGTTTTGTCTTTGATTTTTATTTGAAAAACTTTTTGCGTTGGGATTCTGCGCGGTGTGTTTTTTCGGCGCGTTCGGTAAGTTCTTTTCTGTACTGCCTGTAATCGGCTGCCCATGATTCCTTATCTTCACTTGATACATAAGGACATTCGGACGGGAAGTCGCCGCTTTCAGCCGCTTTTTGCGCGTATTCTTCGCAGGAGGTAAAACCACATTCACCGCAATTGCTTTCAGGCAGACAAACGCGCAGTTTATCCGCATATTTGCGGCGTTCTTTAATCACATGTCGCCTTGCTGCCGCCAGCAAAACCGTTCCGTACAGTACCGAAAAACCTAAAATAAGCAGTAATATTACCGCCACAAAGCCTAAAATTATCAACCATGTTTTCATAGCCGTCACCGCTTCTTTTATTCTACTTACATTTTATCATATAAAACGCACCGTTGCAACGAAAAACGGGGCGGAGTCTCCCCGTCCCGTCTTTCGGTAAAAACTTTATTTCCAGGAGTTATGCTTTTCGGGATTACTCCAGTAAGCATTGTAATAAAGGCGCATATAAGAACTGTTGTTAAGTTCAAGTTCGTTAAAGAGCGCATATCCCTGAACGGTCTGAGAAACTACAAGTATCGGAAGTTCTTCAACGTAAAGTTTGTCAAGTTCTTTCCACGTGTTTATGCTTTCTTCCGAATTCATGGCGCAGCTGCCGAGTTTGGATATAAGTTCATCCGCCTTTGCGTTGCCCCAGTTTTTATACATGGTACTGTGAATTTCTGCCGGGTTGGACATCGCCATCGGGTTTGTTCTGTAAATAACGTCCCAATCCTGTTCGGGGTCGTTTGCATACGAAACCAAAGTAACGTTGTCGGGAGTATTGTAATCGGCGGAGATTCCTATTTTGCGCATTGCCTCTACAACTATGCTTAAATAGCCGTTGCCGAGAAGTTTAAGTTTCTGACCGTTGTAATTTGAAGCGGCAAGATACTTTTTCGCAAGTTCAAGGTCGTTGGCGTTATAGTATTCCGCTTTGTCGAATGTGGAAACGTAATTGTCGCCGCAGCAAAGGGGACTGGACCACGCCTTGCCGAGATTGCCGTAAGAAGCGTATATAAGTTCCGCATAATCGAAGCAAGCCGCTATTGCCTTACGAAGGTTTACGTCGTTTACCGGTCTGCCCGAATTTGAAGTAAGATTGAAGAAGAAGTACGAGCAGCTGTTGCTGGTTGTGGTCTGCATCTTATACTTATTAAGCGATTTAAGCGCTGTATTGTAAGTATCTTCATTATTGCACTCGATTACATCAAGCGAGTCGCCCATAAGGGACATAAGGCGCGTATTGCTTTCCTTTATCGGGAAGAATACAAGACCGTCAAGATACTGGTACTTAGGAGACGCAGCGCCGTTATCGTCGGGGCTATCCTTGCATATAGTATACTTTTCGTTGCGGACAAAGGTAAGTCTGCTGCCGAGTTCGCACTCTTTGGAAACTATCTTATAAGGACCGGTGCCTATAACGTCGTTAGGATCGCTTATAAGTTTTGTGCCGTACTTTTCGCAAATGCTCTTGGGCATTATGCCGCAGTAAGGTCTGAACTGGGCAAGTACATTGTTCATTGTATTGATATTGTATTCTTTCATGTGGAAAGTAAGCGTTTTGCCGTCGTTATCTACCTTATCAACAAGATCCCAAAGGTTCTGTTTTACTGAGGATATCATATCGCCGGAACGCTTAAGGGAAGCATAAACGTCGTCAACGGTTACTTTGTCGCCGTTGGAGAAGCATACGCCGTCTCTTACGGTAAGTTTAATGGTCTTGCCGTCTTCGCTTGTTTCATAGTCGCATACAAGCGAATAAATTTCGCCGTCGGTTCCGAGAGCGAGAGCCGATTCATAAACATTCATTGCCCATACATAGGTGCTCCAGGAGGACTGACCATAAGGGTCGTAAGTGCTGCCCATATCGGTATAGCTGTAACGCAGAACACCGCCGTAGCGCTCAGGGTGAGCAGTATCGGTTTTGGTGTATTTGGCCACGTCTACAGAACCGCTTTTTTGACCGCCGCAGGCGGCAAGCGCAAATGTAAGGACAAACACCAACATAATTGCAATAATCTTTTTCATACGCTTTTTTCCTTTCGTTTGGTCATTTTGTGTATTCCATGTGGCATGCAACCATTCTTCCGTTTACTTCGTGAAGTTCGGGCATTTCGCACTTGCATCTTTCATTTGCATAACGGCATCTGGTGCGGAAAACACAGCCTGACGGATGGTTTACGGGGCTTGGAATATCCCCTTCAAGAATAATGCGTTTATCCGGAGAAACATCTTCGTTGGCACTGGGCACCGCCGAAAGCAGAGCCTGCGTATACGGGTGCTGCGGGTTGTCGAAAATATCTCTCTTGTTACCTATCTCCATAATCTTACCGAGATACATAATTGCAACCCTGTCACAGATATGCTCGATAACCGACATATCGTGAGACACAAACATATAGGTAAGATCAAAATCCCTTTTAAGGTCGGAAAGCAGATTAAGAACCTGCGCCCTTACGGAAACGTCAAGTGCGGAAACCGCTTCGTCACACATAAGAATTTTCGGATTGGTCGCAAGCGCGCACGCAATTGCAATGCGTTGGCGCTGACCGCCGGAAAATTCGTGCGGATAACGGTTGATATACTCTTTTCTGAGTCCCACCGATTCCATAAGTTCCTGGGCTTTTTCTCTTCTTTCCTTCTTTGAAGAGTAGATACGGTTGATCTTCATAGGTTCCATTATAAGGTTCCCTATATTCCACTTATTATCAAGCGAACTGTACGGGTCCTGAAAGACAACCTGAATAAATTTGCGATAGGGGCGCAGTTTGCCTTCGCGCATGTGGGTAATATCTATACCGTCAAATATAACCTCACCGTCCGTGGGTTCCATAAGACGGATGCAACTTTTAAGCAGCGTACTCTTACCGCAGCCGGATTCGCCTGCAATGCCAAGCGTTTCGCCGCGGTAAAGGTCAAACGAAACATCGTCTACCGCTTTGATATACTGTTGTTTTTCATATATCATTTTCGGAATAGGTATCCACTGTTTTAAACCTTTGGCAGAGAGGATGACATTACTATCTTGCGACATTATTTATTCTCCTCCTTGCTTATGGGATAAAAGCAGCGTACCGTATGGCCTTCTTCAACCTGCGTTACGGGCGGTTTTTCCTGCCTGCACCTATCTGTGGCATAAGGACAGCGCGGCGAGAACACGCACCCTTTCGGGAATTTTCCTGCCGGAGGTACCATACCGGGTATTGTTGGAAGGTCGCCCGACTGCCCGTACTTAGGCAGTGTGCTTAAAAGACCGTGCGTGTAGGGGTGCTGCGGATTTTTGAATATCATAGGGGTTTTTGCTTCCTCCATAATTTCGCCGCAGTACATAACTATTACCCTGTCGCACATTTCCCTTATAACGCCCAAGTCGTGCGTTATAAACATTATCGCGGTGCCTGTATTGCGCTGAAGTTCGCGCATAAGGTCAAGCACCTGTGCCTGAATCGTAACGTCAAGCGCCGTCGTGGGTTCGTCGGCAATAAGCAGTTCGGGATTGCAGGCAAGCGCCATGGCTATCATAACACGCTGGCGCATACCGCCGGACAACTGGTGCGGAAATTCCTTTACGCGCTTTTCGGGAAGCGCCACATGAACCGCACGCAGCATTTCTATCGCCTTTTCGTGTGCTTGTTTTTTAGTCATTCCCTGGTGAAGTCTTAACACCTCGGAAATCTGATAGCCTATTTTAAGAAGCGGATTAAGACTTGTCATAGGCTCTTGGAAAATCATTGTTATTTTGTTGCCGCGTATTTTCCGCATGGCGCTCATGGGGAGTTCCAAAAGGTTTTGACCCTGGAAATTTATCTCGCCCTCAAGCCTTGCGGGCGGCGTTTTTAAAAGGCGGAGTATCGAAAGTGAAGTGACCGATTTTCCGCAGCCCGATTCACCCGCGATACCGAGTGTTTCGCCTTTATATACATCAAAACTTACTTTGTTTAAAATCTGAGGGGACTCATAATCTCCGTCAAACCAGAGTTCAAGGTCCTTTACAGACAAAATTTTATCTTTTTCGCCCATATTGACCTCCTTATCTGAGTTCCGGATTCATATAGTCCCTTATACCGTCGCCGAGCATTGAAAATCCGAAAACGGCGATTGCAATGGCAATCATGGGATAGAATACCTTTGCCGGATATACCATCATCATACCCTGCGCGTTGGCAATATCGGCACCCCATGTGGGTGTTCCTCCGGGAAGTCCTACGCCGAGGAAAGACAGTGTTGCAAGCGAAATAATGCTGCCGCCGAGTCCCGAACCGAAGCGCACCAAAAGATATGATGAGCAGTGCGGAAGAACGTGCCTTACCATTGTATAGAACGTTCTGGCGCCTATTACTATCTCACGCAGAACAAACTCTTTTTGCCGAAGAGAAAGCACCTGCGCCCTGACATATCTTGCGATACTGGGCATATTACCGATAACCATTGCGGAAATAAGGCTTACGTATCCGCTGCCCAGTATCATAACAAGCACGTAAACCATAAGAATGGTAGGCAGTGACGAAATCGCTTCAAGCACACGCATAAGAATCAAATCGACCTTAGGATAAAAACCGCTGACAAGTCCCAAAAGCGAGCCTATTGCAATTGTAATTACCTGAACGGCAACGGCAATTATTATAGACGCACGTGCGCCGTACAGTATTCTTGACCAGATATCTCTGCCGGCGGCGTCCGTGCCCATAAAGTGACCCTGCTCGCCGGCGGAGAGGTATCTTTCGTAGCCGTTTGTTTTTATCGGATCGTAACTTGTAAGAAAGGGAGCCAAAATTCCCATAAGCGCAACTATAAGTATAAGAATGCCGCCTATTATGATACGTCCGTTGTGTTTTGCAAACACCCGAAATTTATCCCATAGGGTTATTTTTTCATCCATAGTTACGCCTCCTAATCAAGCTTGATCCTGGGGTCCAGAAGTTTATAAATAATATCAAGCAGAATATTAAGGAATACAAACAAAGTCGCCATAAAAAGCAGTATCGCCTGTTCCTGTGAGTAGTCGAAGTTTGTAAGCGAAGAATATGCCAGCAAACCAACGCCTTCGATATTAAATACCTTTTCAAGAACCGTTGAACCGCCCAGATGGGACACTATGGTGCCGGAAACAAGCGTAATAAGTATCGAAAGCACGTTTCGCAGCGCGTGGCGGTAGTTTATTACCCTTTCCGACATACCCTTTGATCTTGCCGTGCGGATGTAATCCTGACCTAAAACGTCAAGCATCTGGGAACGTGTATGCCTTGCAAATCCTGCCGCACCCGAAATACCGATTGCAACGCTTGGGAGAGTGAGCGACTTGATAGCCGCCCACAGTCCGTATTTTGAAGCGCTTAAATATCCGAATATCGGGAACCATTGCAGTTTATACGCGAAAACGTAAAGGATACCGAGGCCAAGACAGAAACTCGGAACGCAGGTCACGATCATTGTTGTACTTGAAAGAAAATAATCAAGAAAACTGTTATGGTGCGTTGCGGCATAAATACCTATCGGTATTCCGATTATAAGCGTTACCACAAGCGAATAGAAGGTAATTATAAGCGTTGCGTCCATGCGGTCGAAAATGTTCTGGAACACAGGTTTCTGATTAAAAAACGATGTTCCGAAATCGCCCTTTACGATGTTACGCAAATACTTGCCGTATTGCTCCAAAACGCTGCCGCCGAGGCCGTATTTCTCGTTGAATTCCTCTATCTGTGCCTCTGTAAAGTTACCGTCGTCCTGCAAAGAATACAGCGGGTTGCCGGGAACCAGACGCATCAGAACAAAAACCATTGTAAGTATAGCAAACAAAACGGGAATTGCGAGCGTAAACCGTTTCAGTATAAATTTTAACATTCATTACCCTTCCTTTCCCGAAAAGTTTGTATTAAACGATATACCTGTCATCAATCTGCCGTTACAGGGAAACGTCCGATAAGTACAAGTGCATTCTTATACGGATTCTTAGAGCCGAGAGGCGTAAGATCCGATGTAAGGTCTATTGTGTAGTAATTTACAACGTCATAGCTGTTGCCGTGAAGAATTACGGGTCTACCCTGCTCGTCATACTTAACAAATATAGCAATATGGGTTATGTTAAGGAAATAGTCTTCATTCTTTTTGTTTGTGCTGAAGAAAACTATATCGCCCGGCTGAAGTTTGCCGCCGTCGGTACCGTCTGATTCCGGATAAAACGCAAAGTTGTTATCGAA
This sequence comes from uncultured Eubacteriales bacterium, assembly GCA_934491515.1. Lineage (GTDB taxonomy): Bacteria > Bacillota > Clostridia > Oscillospirales > Acutalibacteraceae > UBA737. The sequence goes on along the minus strand of CAKSTF010000006.1, from coordinate 54,899 downwards.
AGCGTAACGGCCGAGTTCGTTGGCAAGGTATCTCTTGGGTCCGAACATATTGCTGTACGGGTTATCGGGAAGCGTAAAACCGAAATCATGCATTTTTTCGGCTTCGTCCTTAACAAATCTCGACGTATCGTAAGGTATGCCGTAAAGAACCGACTGAACAAAACTTGAGCAGTCAATATGGTTTGTCGTTTTTTCGTTGAAGGGGGTATAGTAGTTGCCGTATCTCATATGCTGAGCGTTCGCAACGTATGTATCGCCCACCTCAAGTATCTGTGAAAACGTTTTCGCGGTCATACGGTGAACATAGGTAGAGGAAAGTTCCGATAACATTATCTGACCGCCGTCCTTAGCGGTTATATAGGGTGTGCCCTCCTGCGTTGTGTGGATATAACCGGAGGCGTCGCACGCCGTGAAAAGTTCGGTAAGGGAATCGTTATCTTCTCTGCCCTCTGATTTAAGTGTGGATATTTCTTTCAATACGCGGGCTTTAAGGCCTTCCTTATCGCCGGGTAAGTTCTTTATAACGAGCATCTGTTTGCCTCCTGAAGAGTTACCTTTGGGCTGATTAAAACTTATAACAACGTTAAGCGTTAAGGTCGCTATAAGAATACCTGCCACAACGGGCAATACAATCAGCAGGGTTTTTCTGTGTTTGGGGTTAATCGGTTTCATTCTTTTTTTTTTAGAATCTGCCTCTTCATCGGAAGAATCGTAGGCAGACGCAGTTTTTGATTTAAGAATAAGCACGAACGCAAACGCAAGTGCCGCAACCGCAAGAACGGTAAGGCAAACGCTGACTATTGTTACGGCGCTCATTGAAAAACCGTCGAAAAGTGATTTTTTATCAGCCGCGGCTTTTTTGCCGTCCTCTGCGGTATCGTCCTTAACGTTTGCTTCCGCAACGCCGCAGAGTGTGCATTTACCGTTTTCAAAATTATGTGTTTTAACCCATTTAAGATCGCCGCCGAAGATTTTAACGTTGGCGTTTGAAACATCGGGTTCGGTGCAGGGATAATAGAAAGTAGCGGTAAGGCCGTCTGCCATAAGGTCGCCTATATCCGTGGGGATGGGACCCTTGAAGGTGAGTTTCTTAATACCGGAAAGCGCAAATGCCTGAGAACCGATTTCCGCAAGATTTTTAGGTAACGTGAGTTCTTTTAAAGCCTTGCATTCTTTGAATGCGCCGTAGTTAATAGCCACTACGGAGGAAGCAAGCGTAACCTTTTCAAGTTTTTCGCAGCGGAACATAAGGTAGTTGTTTACGCGGGAAATGCCCTTGCCTACAACAAGCGTTTTAATCTGATCGCGCCACTCCCACCAAGGAGTCTGTACGGTATCGAGATCTTCGTTGCGAACGTATTTTTCGGTTTCGCCCGTGCCGGTTATTAAAAGTGTGCCCTTTTTGAACGCCCAGCTTGCGTTAGGACCGCACATGCCTTCCTTTTCGGGGTTGGACATATCAACGTCTTCCGCGGGGTCGGGTGAATTATCGGGTTCGGCAGTCGTCTGGAATTCCAACTGTCCGCCGAATTCGGTTGTAAGGAACGCGGGGTCGTTACCGTAATGAACGGTAGCGGAAAGTCCCGTAAGGGGCGGTGTGGTGGAAACCTTGGGGGCGTTGCCCTCAAACGTTATGTCGGTAAGGCCGGAGCCTACACAAGCTTCAAGTCCCAAAAACGAAAGTTTCTTCGGGAAAGTGATGCTTGTAAGTGAAGAACATTTTGCAAATACCCTTGCATTTATTTTTGTAAGGGACTGGGGCAGCTGAACACTTGTAAGGTTGGTGCAGTCATAGAAAGCATAGTTGTTAAGAACGGTTATACCTTCGCTTACCACAACCGAAGTGATACTGCTTCTTTCGTTCCACCAGGGGTTATTTACCTGATCGGTGTTTCCGTCGCGGGTGTAGTTTGTGGTTTCGCCCTGTCCCGTAATGGTAAGTACGCCGTTTTCAAGCGTATACGTAGCCGCCGTTCCGCAGCTGCCGCTTGAGGCGGCAGCCGGAACTATGAAAATTAAAAGACAGAGCACAAGTGCCGTAAGGCATGCTGTAAACTTTTTCATCTTCTTACTTTACCTTCTTTCTTTTCTTGGACGCTATGATTATTGCCGTGCAGGCGCCTATAACAACAACCGCTGCTATAAGGATGAACCATATACTTGTGAAGAAGGAGCCTTCCCTCTCACCGCAAAGCAGACATTCCTTATGTCCGCCGACATCCTGATAATCGTGCATCTTTTCCCATGTGATATTCTTGCCGAGATCTACCGTGTTTTCGGTGCAGAGCGCTTTTGCAACGGCGGTTACGCCCTCAAAAACGCCTGTTCCGAAGCCGGGAATTGCGCGGGTAAAGATTATTTCTTTAAGACCGGAACCTGCAAAGGCTTTTTCACCGATGGATTTGATATCCGCAGGGAAAGTAACCTTTGTAAGGGACGCCGCATTTCTGAACGCATCTATGCCGATTTCGGTAAGGGATTCGGGCAATACAAGGTCGGTTAATTTCTTTAATCCGGCAAACGCATTTGCGCCTATCTTGGTTATTCCCTCGCCTACTTCCACAGAGGTAATCTTGTCGGCGTTCTTAGCCCACGGAGCCTTACCGCTTACATCGGGGATATCGCCGACGCCGCTTAAGGTAAGTTTGCCGTTGTCATAGTTCCAGAAGATATCGCCTATATATCCGCCTTCTCCCGCTTTAACGGTAATCTTGCACTTAGCGGTTATTTTGCCGGTATCAAGCGCGGTAACGGTAACGGTTGTGCTGCCTACGCCCTTGGCGGTAACAAGACCGTCTTTCGTAACGGTCGCTACCTCGTCCTCGCCGCTTTTATATTCAAGATTCTTGTATGTAGCGTCGTCCGGCGTGATTTTTGCTTTAATCTGATGGGTGTTGCCTACAAGAAGCGTTACGTTCTGCTTATCAAGTGATATTTTTGTAACTGCTTTACCGTCAACCGTTTTACAGTAGGTACACTTGATAATGCCGTTTGCATCCTTGGCAAATTTATGCGCTTTAACCCATGTAAGGGTTTTTCCGAAGTCTCTCGGGAAGGTGTTGCACTGATAATATACTACGGCAGTTACGTTCTGGAAAATGTTTTTGCCGTAACTTTCGGGAAGCGTACCCGTGAAGGTAACGGTTTTAAGACCCGAGTCCTTAAATACCTGACTGCCGAACTTCTTAATCTTTGAAGGCAGTTTTATTGTTTTTAATGACTTGGTGCCCTGGAAAGCGCCGTATGCTATTTCAGTGAGAGATTCGGGAAGCGATACGGAAGTTATATTTGAGCAGCCGTAGAACGCGTAGTTTTTGATAGCGGTTATGCCGTTATCGATAATAACGGTTCTTATGCTGTCTCTTACGTTTCTCCACGGAGTATTGGCTATGTCCGTCTGAGCATTTCTTGAGAAATTGGTAAGAGCGCCCGTGCCGGTAATTCTGAGCACGCCGTCAACAAGCGTCCAGCGCGCGGATTCTCCTGCTGTACCGCCAAGGCCCTGCATAACGGTTACGCTGCAGGTGGCTTTAGCACCGCCGCCGTCGCGTGCGGTTGCGGTAACTACGGCTGTGCCGGGGGCTACGCCCGTTATTCTGCCGGTACCGGACACCTTAGCAACAGATTCATTGCTGCTGGTCCAAACAATGCCTGTATCGCTGGCGTCCTTAGGCGTTACCGTTGCGGTTATGTCTTTATAATCGTTTGAATAAATGCTTATTGCGGTTGCACTTAAGGTAATGCTTGTAACGTTGTTGTTAAGCCTTGCCTTGCAGACCGTGCAAACGCCGTTCTGCCAATCGTGCGCAAGATTAACCGTAGCGTCGCCGCCTATTGCGGAAATCTTGGCGCCGGTCCATGTGGTATCGTTACAGGGAACATAAATATCGTACTTAAGTCCCTTAAAGGGAAGTGCCGATGTGGTTGTGGTAGTGGATACCGCGCTGCCTTTAAAGGTTACGGTTTTAATTCCCGAACCTACAAACGCCTCGTAGCCTACATACGAAAGTGTGGGCGGCATTACTATCGACTGAAGCGAGGTGCAGTTCTTGAAAACGCGTGTCTCGATACGGGAAACCGTGTCGCCTAACTCAACCTCGGTAAGGTTCTTCATCTCATAGAAGAGGTGATTTTTAAGAATCGTAACACCGTGACCTATTACTATCTTCGTTACCTTATCCTTAAACGAAAGGAAGGGGTATTTTGCGGCGTTCGTGGTGTCTTTTAATTCATAAGAATCGGTAGCGCCGCTGCCGGTAATTGTAAGCGTGCCGTTTTCAAACTTCCATTCAAGACCGGTTTTAAACTTGCCCGCGTTCGCCGCTATCACGGTAACTTTACAAACGGCTTTTATTTCCGAATTTTCTTCAGAAGCTGCCGTAACATCGGCAGTGCCCGCGCCTACGGGGGTTACTATGCCGTTTGCAACGGTAAGCACCTTTTCATCGGAACTGGTCCAAACAATATTTTTGTTATCGGCGCCTGCGGGTTCAACGGTGGCGGTAAGTGCCAGCGAATCCCATATATTAACGGTCACCGTTTCTTTATCAAGTTTAATTGCGGTAACGGGAGTGCCTTTTACGGTGTTGCATACGTCGCACTTATTGCCGTTCCATTTATGATTTAAAACTTCGGTTGCAACGCCGCCCAAAGCCGCTTCCTTTACGGCGTTCCATTTGGTGTTATCTGCCCACGAATCGTCGTTCTTGCAGGGGATGTTGAGCGTATAGGTGAGTTCGTTAAAGGGCTTAAGGCCTGAAATCGTTGCAGGTGCGCGACCGGCAAAGGTTACGGTCTTGATGCCGCTTTTTTCAAACGCATAAGCGCCCAGGGTTGTAAGTTTATCCGTGAAAGACACTTCTTCAAGCGATCTGCAGTATGCGAAATCACGAGTCTGTATCTTTATAAGGCTTTCGGGCAAAGTAACGGTTTTAAGGTTGAGCATACCATAAAACATATACTCGCCGAGTGTGGTAATGCCCTCGCCTACCTCTACGGATTTTACAAGACCCTTGATTGACTCGAACGGGCTTGACGCTGCAGTTGCGTTTGTTGCAATGCCCGTGCCGGTAACGGTGAGTTTTCCGTTTGTGGGATCAAATTTCCAGTTAACGGTATCTCCGTGTGTGCCCGTGGTTTTAGCGCCGCAAAGGGTGCAGCTGTCGGTGCCCCATGTATGCTTCGGCGACTGTGCAACCGCACCGCCGAATGAAGTAACTTTTGCGGTTGTCCACTTTGCCGCCGCGGCCCATGAAGAATCTTCTTTACAAAGTCTTACAAGTTCAAAGGCGTCGCCGTCAAATGGCTTTGAGCCGGAAACAGTCGCAGGTGCGCGGCCTTCAAAAGTGACCTTTACAAGCGCGGGGTCGTTCTGAAAAGCATAAGCGCCCAGTACCCTGAGTTTATCTGGAAGGCTGATTTCGGTAAGAGCCGCACAATTTGCGATAGCCCTTGTTTGAATTTTTTCAAGCGTAGACGGTAAAGATACGGACTTTAAATTTGTCATTCCGTAAAGCAGATAAGAGTTGAGTTCGGTAATACCCTCGCCCACTTTTACGGATTTAACGCCGTCTTTAAACGCATCAAACGCGCCTGCCTTATCGGTATAGGCGGTAGTTGCGCCCGTGCCGGTAATGGACAGTGTGCCGTCTGCCGCATTGTACGACCACTGCACGTCGTCACCGCAGGAGCCGGTAACGGGATCGGCGGCAAATGCGCCGATCGGCAGTATCGTTAAGCAAAGCAAAACGACGAGAATGCAGGAAATAACTTTTTTCATAGTAACATTCCTCTCTTACAGATTTAACTGTGTTTTTTCTACTCGCCTATTATCATAACCTGAACGGTTCTTTGTCTGCCTCTTGTCTGATCCCAGTCGATGAAATGAACACGTCCGAAATCACCGAGGTCAAGTTCGCCGTCAGCCAGAACTACGGTGACGTTCCTGCCGATTATAGAAGAACGCAGGTGCGCGTCCGTATTATGGCAGCCGAAATTGTCTTCCCCGTGTTCTTCGGCAAAAACAAGAGCCTTTTTGCCGGGGTGCAGGTACATACCTTCGTACCTGCATGTGGGTATTATGTTTTCAAAAACATTAACAAGGTCCTGTTGTAATGTTTCAAGCCCTGTCATTGAAGTATCGAAAGCACATTCCTGCGTTATAACCGAGCATGTTGTATGGTGCGAATAAACAACCGCTATTCCGTTCTTTATTCCCGATCTTACTGCGATTTCCTTTACTTTATCCGTAACATCGTGAAAACTTATCGCACGGTTTCTGCTTTCAACTTTAAAGGCTTCACGAAAAACCAAATCATTTACCCCCTTCCGCAGTTTTAAGATCATCCGCCGCTTTACGGGTGGCGGCTATCATTTCGTCAATCATCGCTAAGGGGTCTTCGGCGTTCATAATGCCCGAAGCCGCGCCTGCTGCCTCCGAGCCCGCCATTATAAAATCATAAACCTGATCTCCGTTTGTAATACCCGCCGCCTGCTCTACCATAATATCCGGATCAATCTCTTTTATAACCTTTATAGAATCGCGGACATAAGCCATGGGACTTGCTCCCTTGCCGCCGCCGATTATATCGGTAGGTTCGGGATTTATGATATCGGGATGCAGGTTTGCAATCGCCTTTGCTTCGTCAAGAGTATCGGCACAGGCAAACACAAGAAAATCAAGTTCTCTTGCCCTGTCGATAGTGGCTTTCATCTGCGGCAGACTCATCGGTTTTTCACAGTGGTTGATAACCACGCCTTTAGCGCCCGCTGCCTTAAGTCCTTCCGGTAAAATATCCGCCATACCTCTGCCCGGACGGAGCGTATCCATATAAGGCGCCAGAACGATAAGATTCTTCGTGTTCTCGCACACCCTGCGGATTTCGGTTGCGGGACAGATAAAAAGCACGTCTATATCATACTTTTCAGCCGCTTTATCCGCCGCAATTGCATACTGAAGCAACTTATCGCCGTAAACATAGTTTTTTGTGCCTATTTCAAAATAAGGCGTTCTTATCTTCGGTTTCATAGTGCGTCCGCCTTATCTTACTATTTCAATGTCCATAAACTTGCAGAACATTTCAATGTCTTCAATCCAGTCGCCGTAAATCATAACAATATGCTGACCCGGTACCGTTTCAAGATAGTGTTTTAACGGAACATCGGGGTGAAGATCCACACTCGGGAAATCGGGAGTGGGTTCCGCCCAACCGGCTTCGGTCCACTTCGGGTTCGGCTTTGCTTCGCCCTTGCCTAGGAAAAGTTTGTACTGACCGTGTGTTTCAAAAAGTCTTGCAAAAGTGCAGGTTCCCGTTTTCATCTTGGAAACATTGCTGATACCGGTATTGAACTCTCCGAGGTTTGCACTGCGGATTTTAAAATCGCCCTCGATAAAGTCCTTGGGAACAAAGCCGCAAACGCCCACAAGCACGGAATCATCGGATATCTCGTAATGCTCTACAAAAGCGGAAGATTTATCGCTTATTCTTGAAAGCATTATGCCGGTTATCATACCGTAAGCATCGCATTCGCAGATAACGCTTGTGTCTTTATCCGCCAAAAGGCTCTGCGCAAGGCAGGGGTTAAAGCCCATCTGGGTAACGCCGAAAACGCATTTAATGGAAATTGCGTCAAGACCGCGGCTGTCCTTTTTACCCTTCATTGCAAGATAAAGCCTTGCAACCTTTTTAAGTGCTTCGGTTTTGATCTCGTTTGTATGTACCGTCTGCGAATTTATCTCTTTAAGCGCCTCGTCAACTTCTTCTTCGCTAAAGGAATTCATTGTGTCAACAAGGTCGTATGCCAGATAATCTTCAATATCAACGCCGAGTTTATTAAAAGCAAGCGTTTTGTTGTACGCGCAGCTGAAAAGTCCCATATCAGCATATCCGTAAAGGCCTACGCGTGAATGCCTTACCGCTTTAACAGCCCCTATAACACGCAGGAAGCGCTCTATATCGTCGGTCTTAACCGGCTCGTCGGGTTTGCTGTTTACAAGTTCGTACTTTATGCCGAGTTCTCTTAAAACCGGAGTTATTGCCGTGGTGCCTGCCGCTGCCGCGGGGGCGATTATCTTGCCGGTGCTGTCGGTCCAGCCGCCGCTGCCGTAAACAAGAACCGGAATATCGCGGTAATCTTTAAGTGTGCGCATTACATAAGGGGTTATGTGCCATGAAACGTAGTTCACGATTATCGCATCGAACTTTTTGCCTGCAACAGCCGCAGCGGCGGCGGTTGCGTCCGCATCGTTCATGATAGTACATTCGCAAACTACATCAGCCGAAGGAAGTTTTTTAACTTTGTCGTTAAAATCGGCAATCACTCTGCCGAGCTCATCCTGCGGATACTGTTGATCGCCTACGCCTAAGATAACTACCTTGGTTGCTTCTCTTTTCATGTTGAATTCTCCTTATTTATCAGAATTGGTAAAATATTCTTTCATTTCTTTATTGCACGGAAGGTCAAGTATTGCGGTAACAAGGTTTTCCGCCTGTTCAAGACTTCTGGTCCACGGGTCCATAAGCACTAACTGTACAAGCGCGTTGCGGTCCCCCGTTTCAAGAGCCGCAAGTTCCGCCTCGACACACGCTACGCGGTCACGCAAAGCGTGCGCTATAACCGTTTTAGGCTGCGGAGTCATCGGAAGTCCGTGAACACCGCTTTTGTTCAGCAGCCCCCAACATTCGCAGGAATAATCCGTGGGTATCCCGGGAACAAAATTTCCGCTGTTTTGTATGTTTACTATTACTTTCTGTTCAACGTCAAATGCCAAAGCCTCTATCGCCGGAATCATAGGTTCGTCTGCGGCGATGGTTCCGAAAAACTCGGTAACCTTTGTATTCGGATCTTCGATAGACTGCCATATATCGCGCAGATGTTCTTCGCTTGTTTCAAAGTGAGCCATCCACCATTTTTCAGGATCATCCATATATTTTTCTTTGGCGTCATCAGTGTTATACCACCAACCCCACGCGCCGCCGCCCGGGGAAGCGGTATCGCCTATCGGGAAGACACCGAATCTGCGGTAGATGTCAACGGCTTTCGGGCCTAATTTGCTGTATTTACGCCATTCGTGCATATCGGCCGTGTTAAGCAGTTCCATATTCTTGCCCTCTGCAAGCCATTTATCAAGAAGCGGGAAACCGTCCTCGCCTTTATAATAAAAGGTGTTCATAAACACGAAGTGGTTTACGCCCGACACTTCAAAGGAGCATTTGCTTCTGTCAAGACCCATGGCGTCGAAAAGTTCAAGCGCACGGTAGCCACCGTGGCACATACCAATTATCTTGGCACCCGGATACTTGCGCGCAAGATATGTAATGCCTGCCTGAACGGGATTGGCAACTATAAGCATCCACGCATCGGGACACAGTTCCTGCATATCAAGGTAAACAGACTCCATAAGGCGTATCTGATAAAAGTTCACCCAAAAAGCCTCGTCATGCATAATGTGCATGCTTCCGCCGAATCTGTAACCGAGTTCTTTTGCAACCTTCCAGCCGTCCTTCATACGCTGATGACCGTAATCAAGCGCTACGTGCAAAACAAAATCGGAATCTTTAAGCGCTGTGCGCCTATCCATTGTTTTTTCAAGGTTGAGGTTCATTCCCTCTTCCTCTATATACCTGCGACACAGATTATATATACCCGTAAGACGCCGTTCATTGGTATCCATTAAGGTAACGGTGGAACCGTCAAAATTACGGTTTATACAAATATCTTTAATAAGGTTTATTGAAAACACGGCGCTGCCTGCGCCGATTATCGAAATTTTCACTCCCATTATTATCCTCCCTTGATAGCGCTGATTCTTAAATTGAACAGTTTTCGACAAAAAACTACCGATTTTTCGCTGTAACAGAAGCATTTTGCCCTCAACTTATACTGATGTTCGTACAAGTTATCCAACATTAACACAAACGTTTTTTCTCTTTTACATAACATAAAATAACACAAAAGTGGGTGCTTTTCAAGCAAATTCAACAAAAAAATTATTGTTTGTTAATATTGCTATAGTTGTATTGTCAGTTTTTGTTTGATTCATTATCCAACTTTCCTGATAATGGAAAAAACCTGCCGTTTTCTCCCTTTATCTGTTAAAAGCGCACTGTAAAATTTCCTTTTTCAGACTGTATCGGCGTTTATACTACGACAAAAAAACTTGAAATTTTCAGATTGTATGCTATAATAAAGCCACATTGTACAGATGTTTATACAAGTTGTGCACTATTTTCTCTTTTACAAACATATTCATAGGAGGAACCGGCTTATGATACTTTTGAAAAAAGAAATTGATCCCGATCATTGCCCTATATTATATGATAAGCCCTTTACGGAAAATTCTTTTAAGGATGACTTTACGGTGTGCGGCGGCAAGTGGCGCGTAGAGGAAGGTTGGCTTATCGGTGAAAACCGCGGTAATTTTCCGGGAATGGCGATATCCAAAAATAGTTATAACGAAAATGTGATACTTGATTTTGAAGCCGCAACGGTACTTCCCTGTTCGCACGATATAAACGTTATGTGGAACGGCAGCTGGAACTTTGAAACAAACACGCGCGATATTGCTTATGTGGTGGGTCTTGAAGGCTGGTGGCATGGCAAAGTGGGTTTTGAAAAATCACCGGAGTATGTGCTTAATGCAGCAACGCCACTTTTTAAGTTTGAAGCGGGGCGCATATACCGTATACAGTGCGGCAGTATTGACGGGCATATTTTTGTTGCCGTTGACGGCAAGCTTGTGCTTGAAGTTACCGACCCTGAGCCTATTGATTTCAAAAAGCACGGACTTGTGGGATTTGAAGCATATTGTGCAAAACTGAAATTCAGAAATTTTAAAATACGCAAAGCCGTTTGGGCAGAAACTGCCGACGAGTACATCCCCGAATTTTAAGGAGGAAGCGTTATGAAGTTTGAATATTTGATTGACAGGGGCAATCCCCTGCCTTTATACGCACAGCTTAAAGAAGCGATGCAGCAGGACATACGCAACGGAAAAATAGGTTACGGCGAAAAGATACCCAGCGAAAATGAACTTGCCGAATCTTTGGGGCTTAGCCGTATGACGGTGCGCGCGGCGCTTTCGCAGCTTGTTAATGAAAACTACGTACAAAAGCAGCACGGAAAAGGAACGTTCGTATGCTTTAGGGCAGGCACGGCGGTCACCGGCAAGGTGCACGTTCTGCTGGACGTTACATACGCATACTTTTCTTCATACTACATTAAAAGTATTGCGGACGTGCTGACGCAGAAAAACTACCAATTCGTTATACACGACACGCAGGATAGTCAAAGTACAATCTGCGACATACTTGAGCAGATCTTACAGGGCAACTGTTCGGGGATAATTCTTCAGCCTTCACACTATGTAGAGCCTATTACAGAACGCTTTAAAAACATTATGCTTTCGGTTCAGCAGCGCTCGATCCCCTGCATTGCGATAGACTGTATGCCCGACGAAATCCCCTGTTACAGCGTTATGTTTGACGATTACGGCGCAGGCCGTCTTGCAGCGGAGCATCTAATATCTTTAGGGCACGAAAAGTTTGCAATGGTATGCTGCAGCAAATTCACCGAAAACAAGCCACGTTTTGAAGGTTTCAACTCTGTTCTGAAAGAACAGGGGCTTACCCCTTTGTTTGCGGTGGAAAAGGACATTACCCTGCCCGAAAAACTCATCTCGGTTATAAATGACGAAAAGGTCACCGCCGTATTCAATTACAACGATGAAGTTGCGCTTAAAACTTTCAGAATACTTTCGGGCGCGGGAATAAAAATTCCGCAGGACGTATCGGTTATAGGATTCGACGATACTATTCTTGCAAAGGCTACATATCCGCAGATGACCACCGTTATACACCCGAAAGAACAGATAGGCCGCACCGCCGCGCAAAATCTTATTGAACTTATCGAACATCGTTCCGGTATTGAGATGCGCACTGTTTTATCTCCTAACCTTCGCGTTCGCGAATCCTGTGCAATCGCGAAAACGGAAAACTTTTAAAAGGTGAAATTATGGATATAATACTTACTTTCGACGTCGGTACGACTTCTATGAAATGCTGCGCTTTTGACACCGATTTCAACCTGATTGACAGCAGCACCGCGGAATACGCACTTGATACGCGCGGCGAACATATTGTTGAAGCCGACCCTCTTATTTATTGGGACGGTATGTGCAAAAGCATAAAAAAACTTTTTTCAGGCAATGTATCAAAAGAAAACGTTGTTGCCTGCGGCATCACCACTCAGGGCGAAACCAGCATAGTTCTTGACAGGCACGGTGATCCGCTGCGCCCTGCAATAGTCTGGCTTGACGACCGTGCGGAAAGCGAAGCGGCGTTCTTATCCGAAAACATATCAGCCGAAAAGTTTTACAAAACAACCGGCATGCCGGAAATCGGCGGTGCGTTACCGCTTGCAAAACTTAAAATGGTTTTATCGGATAAAAACACGGGCGGTAAAGTTTCCAAAGTGCTTTTGCTTGAGGATTATCTTGTATACAAACTTACGGGCGTTATAAGCACGGAACATTCGCTTATATGCTCTACGGGATATTACAACATTACCGCGCGCAGATATTGCGACGAGTTTTTAAATCTTGCCGGTGCTTCAGCCGACCTTCTTCCCGAAGTTATGCCCTGCGGAAGTATTGCCGGTACCGTGACCGATTCCGCCGCGCGCGATACTTCCCTGCCTGCAGGTATACCTGTGGTGCTTACCGCCATGGACCAAACTTCAAGCGCTATCGGTGCAGGAAATATTGAAAGCGGCATTGTTACCGAAACTACAGGCACATGTCTTACCGTTGCCGCCACCGCCGACAAACCCGATTTTAACACAGGTGTGGCGCTTCAGTATTACACGCATTATAACGGCAAGTATCTGGCACTTGCGTACAACGCCACTGCCGCAATAATAATGAAATGGTTTAAGGATGAATTTATAGCCGCCACCGACGGCTGCCGTAATTCCTCCCTTAACGCCTATGATTATATGAGTTCGCTTGCAAGCGAAATCGCACCTGGTTCAGACGGACTTATAATGCTGCCGCATTTTGCCGGAAAGGCAATGCCCGATTTTTGCCCCGATGTTCGCGGATGTTTTTACGGCGTTTCCATTAACACAAAAAAAGGTCACTTTATCCGTGCGATTATGGAAGGCGTTTCGTATATGCTGCGTGAAAATCTTGAAAGTTTCAAAAAAGCAGGAATAGCCATACACGAAATACGTTCTTTGGGCGGCGGCGCGCGCGATGCGGAATGGTCAAAAATCAAGGCGTCGGTTACGGGCAGCACGCTTATAACCACCGATAACAAGGAATCAACCTCACTGGGTGCCGCGATACTTTGCGCAAACGCACTGGGACTGGGCGAAGTACCAATTCTTGTAATGCGCGCGGTAAAACTTAAAGATTCTTACACGCCGAATGTAAAGGACGCCGAGATTTACGGAAAACTTTACGAAAAATATCTTAAACTTGACCGTGCGATAACGGCACTTCACTTCTGATACAGCAACATAAAAAGGCATCTGATTTTAAAAATCAGATGCCTTTTTGTTTTATACCTGTTTTAAGAAATCTCAGTTGGCTGCAAGTTTAAGTCCGCTGCCGTCAACGTCTACCTTATATGCGCTGCTGTCGGAGGTAAAGTTTGCTGCATAATCTTTGCCTGCGTCCGCAAACTTACCGGGCGCGGTCATTGAAATACCGATATTTGCAGTGCTGTCAAGCGTGCCTACGGTAATTTTGCAACCGCTTGCAATAAAGAGGTTTGTGCTGCCGCCGGATATGTTTGCCTTACCGGAAAGTTCAACCTTACCTTTAAGGAGTGACACACCGCCCGTTACCTTTCCGCCGCTGAATTTAGCGGTAGCATCGTTGTATATTTCGATATTGGCAGCCCTTGCCCTTGCCGTGGCAATACCGCCGGAGATTTCGCCGCCTGTTACCGTAAGTGTGGCAGCGGCTTCTCTGATAGCAATATTTCCGCCCGCCTGAACGTTATGGTTGGAAGAACCGCCCGTAATCTTACCGCCGGAAACGGTTATTTTTGCGGTATTTGCAAATATATTACCGCCTTTTCCGCCCCAGCCGTTGCTTGAAATGGCGTTGTCGTTTGCAAGGCGTACTGCTTTACCGTCCTTAACGGTTCCGCCGGAAACGTTGACCTGAGCCGTAGCGCCTACTGCAGCGATGTTGCCGCCGTCGGAAGCAGAGCCGCCTTCTACCGTGCCGTCCTTAAGATTGAACTTGCCGGTAGCGCCCAGATAAATATTACCGCCGAATCCCTCTTCGTAGTCGCCGGCACCCTTGGCGATGCCGCCGGATATCTTGCCGCCGTACATATTAAGCGTTCCCTGAACATAGAAGTTACCGCCCCATATTTCCTTGCTGTAACTAACTCCGTTCTTGGTAGCGGCGGTGCCGTTTGCGTTACCGTTTTTAATCTCGCCTTCGTAAATGTTAAACACAACGTCCTTGCTTGAGATAAACACGCTGCCGCCCGCTTTGGCTTTTGAAGCGCCTATAAACGTGCCGCCGTACATATTGGCAACCGAACTGCCTGCCATTGCCAAAAGACCGCCGCTGTTTGTAGAGGATACGCCCGAAGAATCAAATGTTCCGCCGTAGATATCAAGTGTTACTTTATGGTTCGCATTTATGATAAGCATTGCGCCGTATGCGCTTGATTTTGCGTCGGTCTTTTTAATGCCGCCGCCCGACTTACAGTCGGTAAACGTAACGGACACTTCCGTTGTGCCGGCAACATCCATAGCGGCCGGTTTGGTATTACCCAAAAGGTACGGTCTGCCTGCGGACGTGCCGCTTGTATTGCTGTTGATGGTAAATCCGTTAAAGCAGATGTTTATATCGCCCGTATTTGCCGCCTGATACATAATGTTTATGTTTTCCGCAAGATAATAGTTGCCGCTTGTCGGGAGTTTGCTGCCTAAGGCGTTTATCTTTGCCTGTGTAAGCGGCTCGTAACTTACCTTTTCATGGGTTTTGTGGTCGCCTATATCGGTTGCCTTTGAAACCGCCTTACCGCACACGCAGTGGATATGTTCCTTGGTGTTGTAAAGGATAAGATTTTCGCCGTCTGCATCCACACCGTAATCGGCGCCGGCGGCCTTGAAGTTATCCTTGAACGCTTTTGCGTTTTCGGCAAACACGCCGGAAGTTTTCATATCAAGAACTATAAGCGCGCCGTCTTTAAGATCGGTTGCGGTGATTGGTTTGCTGTTTGCAAGGTAAAGTATTGCGTCGTTTTCACCGGTTATCTTTGCCGTGCCCGAAACTTCAACCTTGCCGTTGCTTACATAAACGCCGCCGTTAAACATACCGTCCTGTGCAGCGGTGGTGTTTGTAACCGTACCGCCGGACATTTTAAAGGTGCTGCCCGCTTTATTCCAAAGGAATATGTTGCCTTCGCCCTTAACTGCGGAAACGCCGTCTTTTACGATACCGTCCGTCATTGTTATAATCGAATTATCGGTATTAGAAGAGAAGTTGCCGCCGCCTAAAGCGCCGTTATCGCAGAAGCCTTTTTCTATAACGCCGCCGTTAACATTGATTTTGGCGGAGTTATAGAAGTTGCCGCCGTGGCCGTCGCCCCAGCCGCCCGACTTGTTGCGGTGTTTAAGGGCTTTACCGCCGGTAACCGTGCCGCCGCTTATTGTAAATGTGCCGCCGTTGTTGGCAATATTACCGCCTGTACCAACAGCCGTGCCGCCTGATACGGTACCACCGTACATATTAAAGGCGGTGTTCTTTGTCATATAAACGTTTCCGCCGTACGTGGTGGTTGTAACGTAATCTTCTGTTCCGCAAACGTAGCCGCCCGAAACGGTGCCGCCGTACATATTGAATACCGCGCCGCCGTATTCTACAACCTTGCCTGTTGCCTTGTCGGTAGCTTTGCCGGAAGTGTTAAGCGCAATATTGCCGCCTGCACCGCCGCCCGTAACAACCTTACCGTCACTCTTGGTGCCTTTGCCGTAATAGGACATACCGCCCTTTATCGTAGCGCCGTCGTACATATTGAAGGTAGCGCCGCCGGATACGGAAACCGATGTGCCCGCAAGGGCAACGTTTTTAAAGCCTGTCATATCTATGGTGCCGCCGCGCATATCAAACTGTGCAAAGTTGCGCAGCCATACGCCGAAGCCCATGTCCGCATATTCGCGGTTTTCGGTGGTTATAACGCCGCCGCCCACCGAGTCAATAAGTGTGAACTTGCAGTGCATCTGCACGGCAACCGCGCGCATTTTTGCGGAATATTTGTGACCCGCAAGGTCAAGAACAGTATCAACCGCCGTGTACTTGAACAGCGTGTTTGCAGCCGATCCTACGTTAAACTGCGGACCGGATTTTATGTCTTCGGTCAAAACGTAGTGCATACCGTCCTTTGTGGAGGCAGCGCCCGTAAAAGCATACCACGGAACCGTTTTATTACAGTGCGAGCAATATCCGGTCTTAACCGCTATATTGGCCTTTTCTATAATATATACGATTTTCAGATTGCCCATATTATCTTTAAGGCAGTGTATTTTGTCGCCCGCGTGCAGGGTGTCCTTTTTGCAGTTTGCCTTTGTATTTATCGCGATGTAATCGTCTGCAAGGTCTGCGGAAACGGTTGTTGTCTTGCCGTCGGTTGTTTTGCTGGCAGTTACGGTTTTTCCGTTTATGGAATCAATCACATACCACGATGCGTAAGAAATACCGCCGGTTACATATTTTGCGTTGAAAACGTCGAGTATTTCGTGACCGTTCAGTTTAAGACCGAAGCAAGGTGCGGCGTAATCCTGGTCGATACGCTTTGCAAGCGCTGCGTCACGCGTCCAGAACTCTTCAACAACGCCTTTGCTTGCTATACCGAGAGTGAATACATACCTGCCGTCCGCCTCGGGCTTTCTGGTCCAGGTATTGTTGCTCCACTTTCTTGAAGTGCTCCAGTAAACGTCGGATTTCGGGCTAACTGTTCTGCCGCCAACAACATAAAGATAGCAAACCTTGTTTCTGGCGTTGTATACGCCCTGAATCTGGTCGCCTACCTTAAGTTCGGTAGCAGCGCCGTAATCGGTGTAAGGAGTTCCCGATACATCGTATATATAGCATTTCTTTGTAAGAATGCCCGTAGCGGTCTTACCGAGGTTTGAACCGCTTGAAACCTTTTTAACCGATATATTTGTGCCGTCTATTTCGGTAACGGTATAGTAAGAAGCGAATATACCACCCTTGCAGATCGTTCTGTAACTGAAGTAATCCGTTATAATATTTCCGTCTTCTACCGTAAGACCGAAGCACTGCGCGGTGTTTTTATCCATAAGCGACGCGATTTCCGCGTCCTTTGTTTTGTAAGTGTCGAGTTTGCCGTTTGCGGCAAGTTCAAAGTGCCAATAGCCTTCGTTGTCCCTGGGCCTTGTGCTGACACCGAGTTTGGAGTCCCACATACGCGTTTTCAGCCAATAAAGGGTGCCTACTACCGTGCGTTCGTCAACAAAAACATAGTTTGCCTTGCCGTCTTTGTTTGAAAGAACCGTTATGCGGTCACCTTCAAGTATATTGCCGTCAATTCTTGTTCCGGCTTCACCCGAAGAACCTGAAATATCAAGTTTTATTATGTTGTCGGGAATTTCAAATTCGTATTCTATACCGTCGCCGTCAGAAGCAGTGCAAAGTTTAACTTTACCGTCCTTTGCGTCCTCGGTAACGTAAGCGCGGTGAACGGATATGGTCTCGCCCATTTCTTCAAGCGGGATTACGCCCACAACCACGCCGTTAGAGTCCAGTTTAAGACCCATAATCTCGTTGCCGTCTACCTGGTTAAGCACCTTAAGGTTTTTAACACGGCGCGTTACCTTACGTCCCTGCGTAACGTTAACAAACGATACGTGGTAATAGCCGTCGTTTTTATCGGGCTTACGGGTGGTTTTTTCTGCGCCGTACTGATATATGTAGTCGGTACGGTCAACGTTTATAAAAAGGTCTTTTGAAGCCGAGACAGAGGTATCAGTCTCTTCCTTTTTAAACCAGTTGTTCCAGTTTAACGCCGTAACGGTCGCTGCTGCCGCAACAACAAGCACCGCCGCCGCGATAATCGTCCATTTTGAAAGCAGAATACTTTTAAAACTTTTTTTCATTATGCGTTTCTCCTTTCCCGTTACTTCGCAGTGTTCTTAAGTGTTTTTAACTCTTTTACAAGTCGGTTTGCGATGTCCTCGCCCGTGCCGGGTGCAAATCTGCCGGTATCGGATTCGTAACAGCCGTATTCGTAACCGAATTCAGATGGTATGTAGCCGATAACGCCGTTAGTATAACCCATTGCAATGGTGTATTTATAAGGCGAGCCTTCCTGTATCTGAATGGCGTTTGTATCAAACTGTTCAAAAGGAACAAATGTAAGACCCACATCACCTATGCCGATAACCGACAAATTAATTTTAAGGGTTTTGCCGAGTTTTGCTTTTGCGATAATAGCGTTTGCGTGGTAAGGACTTGCAATATCATATTTAACCGCAAGACGCGTGGTTTCCGTAGCGCTGGTGCTTGTTTTCCAGTGCGCGGCAACTATTTGTGCGGCTGCAAGTTTGTTATCTTCGGTATGGTTTACCTGTCCTACATACTCAAAGCGTTTTGCGGCAACTTTTCCCGTTTCAATCTCTTTAAGATTTTTGGAAAGCGTTACGGCATACTCGGAAAGCATTTTGCCGTGCTCGCGGAAATACCTGCTTTTTGTCTCGCTTTCAATTCTGCTGAAAGCGTTTAGGTTGCCCGCCGCGCCCTGAAGATATGAACAATAACTGTCCTTAACTGCTTTTTCAAATTCTTCGCGGTAGATACCCACAAAGTCCGATGAAATATCGTAACTTGTGCCGGAAGCGCCTGTAAGGGTGGGATGCGCGCGGAAGTTTGTAAGATAAACGTCCTTTTCGCCCTCGCGCTCAAACTTTAAAAGGTAAAGCGTGGGGTCGGCGTCGGTAGTGTGCTTTGTTATAGTGCCCGAAAAGTCAACGCTGTTATGGTTATCGCCGAGGGCTATTGTCTCACCCGTGGTACGCTGCGCAAAATAGTGGCGTACAAAGTTTAGCCCCACAGTCTCGGTCTCGCCGATAAACATTTTAGCCGGAACGCGGTTGTTCATAGCCCGGTATGCCGCTTCGGCAAAATTATTAGTAAGTTTTACAATATAATCCGCAACCGTATCTATCGAAGCCATGGAAGTATCGGGTGCGGAGTGTGTGTGCGACGCATTGCAGGCAATATTACCTACAGGCACCCCGGTTTTCTTTGAAACCGCACTTAAAAGGTTTTCGTTCGTGGCGGTGTTGTATATTCCGATGTTATCGAACGCCATAATAATTACCGTGTTGTTATCCTTATCGGATATCGCGGTAGCGTCCACATACAAAACGTCGCGGTAACCGATAGACATACGGTTTTGCGTGTTGCCGTAGCCTGACAAAGGTACAGAATCGTCCGGTAAAATTTCCATACGGGCAAATCCCACGCGGAACTGCCCCTTGTACTTGTCGGAAATCGAAAGATTCAATTTTCCGGAAGCGGTATCGGCTTTTTTACTGCCGCAGGCGGTAAGCGCAAAAAGCATTGCAACCGCCAAAAAAACCGAAATCAATTTTTTCATAATTTTCCTGCCTTTCTTTCTACTACACATTTCGGGGGGTAGTAAAGTAACGCCTTTATCGCAAACTTGATATTTTAATGCAAACTGCACAATCAAATCGCAAGATAGTATGGCGCACTTTAATATGTTTTTACAATACTTTTATAACATGAAACATGCACAAATACAAATGATAATGTTTGGAAAAATTATTATAAATTGCTGTTAAGTAGTAAAAAAATATATACATTGTGCAATATTACTTAAATAAACTTTTGGCATTTGTTTAAGTTGTTGTAAAAATTATCCGGTGTAAAAAAGACAAAAAAACAGCAGGAAAACATTGCTGTTTCCCTGCTGTAAGCAGATATTATGAAATCTGTTTAATCGGATTACTTTACTGTAAGCGCAAGTCCGCCGCCGTCTACAGATACATTGTACAGTTCGTTATCAGAAGTAAAGTAACCGATAGCGTCTTTGCCTGCGTCGGCAAACTTGCCGGGTGCTGCCGCCATGGTTATGCCGATCTTAGCGCCGTCTTTAAGTTCGCCTACGGTAATCTTCTTTCCGGAAGCAATCTTAAGGTTTGTGTCGCCGCCTGTAATCTTGGCAGTTCCGCTTACCGTAAATTTGCCCTGTCTAAGGAACGCATAGCCTTCAATAGTACCGCCGGACATTTCAAAAGCAGTATTGTCATTGTTGGTTACAACAAGGTTTGCTCCTGCCTTGTCGGTTGCGGAAATACCGCCCTTAACAGTACCGCCGGACATTACAAGTTTACCGTAATTGGTACCGCTTGAGATGCGGACGAATATGTTACCGCCGCCGCCGTTGCTGCCTGCTGCATTACCGTCTTCAATATTGCCGCCCTTAAGGTTAAGGTTGCCGCCGTAAACTACAATGTTACCGCCGTTGCCGCCCCAACCGTTGGTGGAACCGACTTTGTTGTCGTTTGAAAGTCTAACCGCTTTACCGCCCTTAATCGTACCGCCGCTGATTTCGGCAGCAGTGGTATTGCTGTTAAAGGAGATATTACCGCCGTTGGTGGCTGTACCGTCAAGCACTTCGCCGCTCTTCATATTGAATTTACCGGTGGTCATTATGGTGATGTTTCCGCCGAATGCTTCTTTGTAGTCGCCTACGGACTTGGAAACGCCGCCCTTTACAGTGCCGCCGTCAATGTTAAGCGTGCCTTCAACATGAATGTTGCCGCCGTAAACCGTATCGGAATAGCTGATACCGCCGGAAGTTTTGGCAGTACCTACTGCCTTACCGCCTTCTACGATGCCGCCTTTAAGGTTAAAGGTTGTGCCGTTTGATACATTTACGTTACCGCCAATTGTTGCGGTGCCACCCTTTATTGTGCCGCCGTACATATTAAGTACTGTAGAACGGATAAGTCTTATAGAGCCTGAAGAATTTGTTGTAATACCGCCTATAAACTCGCCGTCGTAAATGTTTACAGTTCCCTTATCCTTCTTATTAGCCGAACAGTCAAGCTGGAAAAGTGTAGCCGCAGCGGTGGATTTGTGCGCGGATGCATCAAACTTACCTCCATAGAAGTTAACCTCTACGCCTGTTTCCTTGCCCTTGTCGTTTTTATCATTACGCTGAATGATAGCGCCGGAGTTTGTGCCTTTTGCAAGCGTCTTTTTAACGCCGCCGTTACCTACGCAGTCGGTGAAGTTTACAACCGTATCTTTGGTATCGGAAACTTTGTAGCCCAAAAGCATAAGTCTGTTATTGGTGCTTACCGTTATCGTGTGACCGTTAAAGCAAATATCAAAGTTATCTTCAAGATTTGCCTGAGATGTTACGGTTATATCTTCTTTAAGGTAGAAACTGCCGGAAAGCGGAAGTTTGTTGCCGTAGGTATTCTTTATCATTTCCTGCGTAAGCGGAGCATAGTAAATAACCTTTTCGTCCTTGTGGCTGTGACCCTTTATTTCGTCGGTAGTGCCCTCGGGCTTGCCGCAAGCATAGTGCGAATGGCTGCTTAAAAGTTTAAGACCGCCGTTATCTTCAACTACCTGGAGGTCAGCGTCGTCGGAAGTGAAGTACTTCTTATACTCTGCGCCCGTATCGGAGAATTTGCCCGAAGCGGTGATGCCGATGTTTGCACCGTCGGTAAGTGCGCCTACAACAATCTTATCGTTTACTATGGTAAGGTTGGGTGCGCCGCCTGTGATCTTGGCAGTGTCGCTTACGGTAAACGTACCCTTGTTAAAGAGAACGTAACCTTCGATAGTGCCGCCGGACATTTTGAAATTAACGTTTGTTGCGTTGTATACAACAAGGTTAGCGCCGGCTTTGTTTGTAACGGAAGTACCGTTCTTTATGGTACCGCCGGACATATTAACGACGCCGCTGACTGTTGCATTTCTGTTGCGAAGCGCAATGTTACCGCCGCCGCCGTTGCTGCCGTTGGCCTTACCTCCTTCGATAACGCCTTCGTCCTTAATGTCAAGTTTGCCGCCCATAACGTAGAAGTTACCGCCGTTGCCGCCCCAACCGTTGGTGTTGTTGCCGCCGTTAATCTTTTGCCCGTCGTTGGCAAGTCTTTCAGCGCTGCCGCCCTTTACGGTACCGCCCGAAATTACGGAAGCGTTGGTGCTGTTGTAAACATAGAAGTTACCGCCGTTGGTGGAAACGCCGTCCTCTACCGAGCCGCCTGACATTGTGAGCGTGCCGCTGTGGAAGAGTGCTACGTTACCGCCGCCTGCTTCATAATAATCGCCTGTGCCCTTAGCATAGCCGCCCTTAATGGTACCGCCGGTAATGTTAATCTTACCTTCTGTATACATATTACCGCCGTTAATACCGAACGAGTATTCGGTGCCGCCGGCTGTTGTTCTGGGCGTACCTACCGCTTTACCGCCTTCGATAACGCCGCCGGAGAGGTTGAACACGGAGTTTGAACCGGCAAATATGTTGCCGCCGAGGCCTGCCGTACCGCCGGTTATTGTACCGCCGGACATATTGAATGTGGCATTACCGCCAACGTAAACGTTGCCGCCCCAACCGCGTATCGGATCGGTATCCTTACCGTCGGACCTAACGCCCTTAACAGTAAGCGAAGTACCGCCCTTTATGGTGCCGCCGCGCAGATTGAACGTAGCGCCGTTAAGTACGGCAACGCTTGTGCCGTAGAAACCGTTGTTCTTAACGCCGGTCATATCAATCGTACCGCCGTACATATCAACGGTGGAAGATTCTCTTGCCCAAACACCGAGACCCATATCGGAAACTTCGGTATTAGAGGAAGTTATAACGCCGCCGCCTACAGAGTCCATAATCGAAAGTTTGCACATTCTCTGAACTGCGATAGTACGGATTTTACCTGTGAGTTTGTGACCTGCAAGGTCAAGAACATTATCGGTTACGGTGTACTTCGTTGTAGTATTTCCGGTAGCACCGACATTGAACTGGGATTCAAGTTTGATATCATCAAGAAGCACATAGTGTGCGCCGTCTTTTGTGGAAGTACCGCCGCCAAAGCCATACCACGCAACATTTTTGCCGCAGTGCTGGCAATACGAAGTTTTAACAACCTTGGGTGCTTTGTTTATAATAAAGAGGTAAGATACCTTACCGATGTTGTTGCGCATACCGTGAACACGGTCGCCTACGTCAACGGTGGTCTGCTTGCAGCCGTCCTGAGTGTTGATAATATAGCACTTGTCTGCAAGTTCGCCGTCAATCTCGGTGCCCTTGTCGCTGCCGGAAGCAATCTTCTTTGCGTGAAGTTTATTTCCATCCTTAGAGGTTATATCGTACCACGAACCCCAGGAAGCGCCGCCTGAAACCTGCGCTGCCGTATAGTGACCAATTATCTGGTTGCCGTTAAGTTTAAGGCCGAAACACTGTCCAGGGTACTTTTCGTCAAGTTCCTGCGCAAGTTTAGCGTCGCGGGTCCAGAATTCCTGGATTGTGCCCTTTGAAGCCACACCGAGTTTAAATACATATCTGCCATCGGCTTCGGCTGTTCTGGTCCATTTGCCGCTGCTCCATTTGCGGGAGGTGTTCCAATACATATCGGAATCAACCGTTCTGCCGCCTAAAACGAAGATGTAGCAAATCTGGGCTTTGCTGTTTTTCCAGCCCTGAATCTGGTCGCCTACCTTTAGTTCGGTAACAGCGCCGTAAGTTGTACCGGGAAGATCAGTAACGTCATATACATGGCATTTGTTGGCAAGCGTGCCGGTAATGGTTGTGCCGGTATCGTTACCTTTTGCATATTTAACTGCAGTTACCTTTTTATCGTTAATTTCGGTGATATTATACCAAGAACCGAATCCGTTGCCGCCGGTGGTATCACGAACGGATTTGTACGCCGTGATTATATTGCCTTCTCCAACCTCAAGACCGAAGGTGCGTGCAGCCTGTGCGTCCATCTGGTTGGCTATTTTAATGTCCTTTGTTTTATAAACTTCGCACGTGCCGTTGGCTGCAAGTTCAAAGGAATAGTAACCGTCCGCATCGGGAGTACGCTTGGTTTTCATCAGTTTTGAATCGTACTGACGGGTCTTGTTCCAGTAAAGGGTGCCTACAACCGTACGGTTTGTAAGGAATACGTATCTGATATTGTCCTTTTTATCGGAAATAGCCCAGATGCAGTCGCCCTCTTCAAGGTTGCCTTCAAGCGTTTTGCCAACAGAGCCGGTAGCGCCGCAAACGTCAACACGAAGAGCAAGCGCGGGAACCTTAACGGAATATCTTACGCCGTCCAAAGATTCGGATGTGTCTATTTCAACGGTTGTGCCGTCCTCTTTGGTCTCTACAACGTAGCCGCGTTTTACCGAAATGGTGTCGCCGAGTTCTTCAAGCGGAATAACATCAACAACAATGCCCTTATCGTCAAACTTAAGACCCATTGCACGGAGTCTATCTATTTTGTCAACTACCTTTTTATCCGCAACACGGCGCGTAACCGCACGGCCCTGCTGTGTTACGTTTGAAAACAGAACGTGGTAGTAACCATCGTCCTTATCGGGAACACGGGAAGAAGTAAAGGAATCTGATTTGTATGCATATTCGTCCCTGTCAACGTTCCAGAAAATATCTTTTGATGCAACAACCGCGGTATCTTCCGTTTTACCGAACCAGTTGTTCCAGTTAAGCGCGGTAACGGTACCTGCGGCAGCAACCACAAGCACGGCCGCTATAATAAGCGTCCACTTAGAAAGCAGAAACTTTTTAAAACCTGTTTTCTTCATTGAGTCTTTCCCTCCTTAATAATTATTTAGAAAGTTTTTTAGCGTCGTTCAGTTTTGCGAGCAGGTCGTTTGCTATGTCCTCGCCCGTGCCGGCTACAAATGCCGTGGTGTCGGATTCATAGCAACCGTACTCAAAAGCGAACTTAGAGGGAATGTAACCCTGCTGATAACCGGTGTAACCAAGCGGAATGGTATACTTATAAGGTGAATTATCAATTATATATCTTGAGTTTGTATCAAACTGCTCGAAAGAACCGCCCGTGAAAGCAAGGTCGCCTATGGCAAAGCATGTAAGTTTAACATCCTGCGTTTGACCCATCTTTGAACGGTTGATTATTGCGTTTGCGTGATACTGGCTCGCCATACCGTAGGTTTCCGCAAGTTTCTTAGCGCCGGTGCCGTCGTAACTCGTGTTCCAATAGTTGGCAACAACCTGTGCCAGACCTACCTTGCCGTCGTCGGCGTGGTTAACAGCGCCCGTATAAATCCACGTTTTGTTAACGATGGAGCCGGTTTTAACCTCTGTAAGGTTCTTGGCGGTATTTATAACATACTCGGCAAGATATTTACCGTGATCACGGAAATAGTCCGCACGGGATTCACCTGCAATACGGCTTTTGGAGTTGTTGTTGCCCGCCGCGCCCTGTAAGTATGTACAGTAAGCGTCAAGTTCCTTTTCAACGTTTTCGCGCAAAGGACCTACCCAGTCGGAAGAAACATCATACTTGGCAGAACCGCCCGTAAATGTGGGATGCGCGCGGAAAGATACCAAATAAACGTCCTTCTCGTTATTTTCACGTTCAAACTTAACGGTGAAAACGGTGTGGTCCGACTCGGTCGTGTGGCCGAGAAGTTTGCCTTTAAAGCCTAAGTCCTTATGGTTGTCGCCGAGGGCAAAGGTTTCGCCGCCGTCTGCGTTCTGCGCAAAGTAATGACGGACAAAGTTAAGGCCCTGCGCCTGGGTTTCGCCGTAATACATTTTCGCCGGAACACGACTGTTAAGCGCTGTTTCGGCAGCCTTTACGAATATTGCGGGAAGCGAAGCCGTATATTCAAGGATAGTGCCGAGTTCGGTATTACGCGTATCGGGCGTTGAGTGCGAATGTGAATGGTTGATAATAATGTTATCTTCCGGTACGCCCGTCGCCTTTGAAATCGTTGTTACAAGTTCGTTGCCGAATTTGGCGTTGGAACCTACACTGTCATACGCAAATACCAAAAGCGTTTTGTTGTCCTGATCGGAAATTGCCGTGCAGTCCGCATAGATATCATTAAGGTATCCGTTGGAAAGGCGGTTGGAAGTAGCACCGAAACCGCCAAGCGGTACCGATTCTTCCGGCATTACCGATTCCCTGCCGAAACCAACACGGAATTTACCTTTGTAATCGTCTTTAACGGTAACTTTCGTGGTGGTTGTTGTCTTCTTATCTTCGCCTTTACCGCAGGCAGCAAGACACGCTACCATGCAAAGGCACATAAAAAGAGCCAACACTTTTTTCATAAATAATTCCCTCCTGTGTTCCGAAAAAACGGAAATGCAAGCAGTGTTTGTACGGGCCGACGGAAATAAAAAAATTCCCATAAGGCGCATAAACACATATATAACTTGTATAGCAATTTTATACTATTTTTGTGACAAAAGCAATACTTTTTGCCAAAAAATATAATAAATAATTCACAAATTTTTAATTAAAAGTTTTGCATTATAAGCAAAACAAACAATTACGGTTTGCAAAATTACAGCATTTTTCACAAAATTGCAGCGACCCTTAAAAAAATATTTATTTTTCGATGATAATGTGAAAACGATAGTGCCAGAACATAAAAAACAAATCCTTCTGTTTTTCGGTGAAAAACACAAAATATATTATTCTGAAATACTTTCCTGCAAGTATATTTTAAAATAAATTTAATGCCCGTGCAATGCAAATTTTTTGCCAAATATGTAAAAAATACGGTGCAGGCAGTGTTTGTGCCGCGTTTTCGGCGCGTAAAAAAAGACCCGCGTAAAAGCGGGTCTTAAGTGAAGTTATTTCGTTTGTATCAGCCTTTAACGGAACCAACCATAACGCCTTTTTCAAAATACTTCTGAACTACGAAGTAAAGAAGAAGAACAGGAACGGTGGAAACAACGATAAGGGCATACTGTATCTGCTGTGTACCTTCTGTTATCTGCGCCTGAAGCGTTTCACTAACGGTGGAGGCGTCAATCGTCTGACCGGCAGTAAGGATAGTACGCAGGAACATCTGCAACGGGAAAAGGTTTTTATTACGCAGATAAATCATCGCGGTGAAGTACTGGTTCCAGTGACCAACCGCATAGTAAAGGGTGATAACCGAAAGGGTTGCCTTTGAAAGCGGTATGGCAATGCTTGTAAGACATTTGAAATCCGAAGCGCCGTCGATTTTAGCGGCTTCAAAAAGTTCGGACGGAATGCTCGACTTAAACGAAGTACGAACAATCATCATATTGTAAACGCTGAGTGCGCCTGCAAGAAGAATCGCCCAAACGGTGTCAACAAGGCCGAGTTTTGAACGGATAATGAAGTTCGGTATCATACCGGCGGAAAACAGCATTGTGAAAACAAGCAGTTTTGTGTATATTCCCTTGCCGGGAAGATCCGACTTTGAAAGCGGATATGCACAAAGCACCGTAAGCACCATATTGATAAGTGTACCGAAAACCGTGTAAAACAGCGAGTTGCGATAGCCGATCCAAACCGTTTTATACTGGAATACGAACTTGTAACCTGCAATTGTGGGATCTATGGGATAGAAGAATACACGCGCGGACTTAAGAGCCGCAGCACCCGAGAAAGAGCAGGAAACAACGTAAAGAACGGGATAGCCGACGATAATAAGCAAAATTACTATAAGGACTGTTGTAAAGCCCTGAAGGGTACGGTCAACGACTGTATCCTTAATCTTGTTGGGATGTTTTTTAGAAATACTCATTTTAAGACCGCACCTCCCTTAGAACAGACCTGCTTCGCCATCGGAGAACTTGCCTGCAAGGAAGTTAACCGTAACGATCAAAGTGGTGTTTATTATCGAGTTCATAAACGAAACCGCAGAACCGTAGGACATCTTATTTTTAGCAAGACCGTACTTGTACACATATGTAGAAATGATTTCGGACCTGTTAATGTTAAGGGAGTTCTGCATAAGGTAAACTTTTTCGTAACCTACCGACATTATGCTGCCGCAGCGCAAAATAAGCATTATTGCAACCGTGGGCATAATGGTGGGGATATCAACGTGCAGTACACGCTGCCAACGCGAAGCGCCGTCAATTTTAGCGGCTTCGTGAAGTTCGGGCGAAACCGCGGCGAGCGCCGCAATATAAAGAATGGTGCCCCAGCCCATTGCCTGCCATATACCGGACCAAACGTACAAATGGCGGAAAGCCTTCACGCTTGAACGTATATCGGTACGGGATATAACGCCGAACAGTTTGCACACAGCACCGTACATACCGGTAACGGGGTTAAATACCTGATTGAGTATACCAACCATAACAACCGTTGAAATGAAGTGCGGTACGTAGGATACGTTCTGTGTGATCTTTTTAAGAACGTTGTGCTCGTTAACGTGAAGCACAAGCGCCAACAAAATCGGTATCGGGAAGCCTGCAAGCAACTGATAGAAAGAAATAGCCAGCGTGTTCTTAACAAGCATTTTCCATCTGTAGTATGCGAAGAATTCCTGGAAGTTCTTCCAGCCTACCCACGCACTTCCCCAGATTCCGTCACGCGCACGGTAGTTTTTCCAAGCGATAACCATACCGTACATAGGCGCGTAATGGAATATGAGCAAGTATATCATCGGGAGAATAAGCATTACCTGCAATTGCCAGCTTTGCTTGAACTTTGTCCAGGCGTATCCTTTGGCGTTACAGGCAAGCGTAGGGTCCTTAACTTTTTTGCTCACCATCAATCAACCTTTCATAAAAATAAAGGCGCATTGCGCCATTTAGAAGTACCGACTGCGCGAAACTTTTCCGATCCGCGCAGCCGGCAGGAATTCAAAAACTAAAATTACTTCTTAACAGTCTGGCGGTCGTAAGCCTTCTGGGCTACGGCTTTCCAGTCTTCAAGACCAAGGTCGTTCAGCTGCTTAACGTAGCTGTTCCAATCGGAATCCTTGTTGGGATCCATAGTACCGGTTACAAAGGAAGAACGTGAAGTAACTATAAGGCTTGCGCAGTTGGACATAGTCATAGAATACTTTTCGCTTTCCTCGGTGGTGTAGGAAACAGCAGGCATAATTTCCTTCGGGTTATATTTTTCCATAGCCGCAAAGAAATTATCGTGAACGGTAGTAAAGCAGGAATTCTTATGTTTAGTCCAATCGGTAACATCTTCAACCTGAGTAACTTCGTTCTCGGAGTCGATAAGGATGGTAGAAGCGACACGGCTCCAGCAGGAGTTGTTCTGAGAAGCGAAAACGTTGTTTATAACTTTGATTTCAGCATCTCTGCCGATGAAGGACTTGGAGCCCTTGTCAGCATCGTCCCAGTCAACGCCCTTTTCACCGTAACGCATACGCAGGGAGGTTTCTTCCTCGCACATAAGCATAAGGAGATCCCATGCAGCGTCGGGATTCTGGCAATCTTCGGTTACGAATGAATCGTAAGAGTGAAGGTTTGCGGTTTTAACGCAGCGTGACCAGTAGTTCATCCCAACATAGTCGAGCATTGCGGGGTTATCATTTTCGATAACGAGGGTCGGGTGACCTGCGAAGCAGCCGATGATTTCCTGATCGTCGGAAATCTTGCCATCGGTCATTGTGGGGCAGATCATTGCGCGAAGGTCGGAAGAAGAGGAAGTAAGAGAAAGTGTTGAAAGAAGACCTTCGGAAACGAGTTTGTTAGCATACTTAAGACCTTCACGATACTCATTGGTAGTGAAAGGAGTGGTAAGTTTACCGTTTTCAAGGTTGAAGTAGTTCTGATCGTTGAAGTAGATGTACTGGTTAATGATGAAGTTAACCACGTCGCCGCCGATACCGGTGCAGCCGATAAGCGGGATTTCATCCTTCTTGCCGTTGCCGTTGGGATCCTTATCGCGGAAAGCAACAAGAACGTTGTAAAGTTCATCCATGCTCTTCGGAACGGAAAGATTGAGTTTCTTAAGCCATTTCTGGTTTATGTAAAGCTGATAGTCCATAACGTCGATCTCGGAAACCTCAAGACGCGGAATCATATACATAGCGCCGGTGTCGGGATCTACAAGAGCACGGTTATAGGTATCCTGGTCATCTTCGGGGAGCTGTTTAAAACGATCCCAGAAGGTCTTAGCCTTACCGTCTTTGTCGTCATAATATTTTTTGAGGTCGAGAAGGTAACCGTCTCTGCCGTATTCGGTGTAAACGTCCTTACCGAGAGAAATACCCCAAAGAATATCAGGAAGAGTCTCGCCGCCCGCCATCATTGTAGCGATCTGAGACTTTGCGTCGTTGCCGCTGCTGGCGAAGAAAGTGAATTCAAGATTGTATCCGCTTTTCTCTTCAAGATACTTGGTAAGCGCGTTGTTGTCGTAATCTTCAACAAGCGCAGAGGACAAAAGACCGATCGTTATTGTAGATCCGTCGCCTTTGGCCGTTTTCTTACCGCCGCATCCAGCAAAAACGCCAACGAGAAGAATTGCGCACAGAAGTGCCGAAATGATTCTTTTCATCAAAAATAACCTCCGTTTGATAAAAAATAATAGCAAAAAGCACAACACAAGTCGTACTTTACCCTGCGTATACGATTATACAACAGACAAATGTAAAATGTAATTAGGAATAGTGACAAAATTTTATCATTGGTATAGTCATATTGCACAAAAAATAGGGTATATTCCTTAGTAAATTAGTTAGTCAAGGCGTCATATAGCATAACAAATTGCCGTATTTTTTAATGAATTGTACAAAAAAATTGCCGATTTGCCGATGTATTGTCAAAAAACCGTGAAAATTCTGTGCCGTTTACGCCTCTATTTCCTTTACAAAGCCGGTTTTGTCCTCTGCCTTAAAAAAGGCGGAGCCGGAAACCAGTACGTCCGCGCCGTTTTTCTTACAGATATCCCCTGTTATAAGATTTATGCCGCCGTCCACCTCTAAATGACAACCCGGATTATAAAGATTTATCATTTCGCGAAGTTCGGCGAGTTTGGGCATCATATCTTCCATAAATTTCTGATTGCCGAAGCCGGGTTCAACCGTCATAACAAGTACAAGGTCGCAATCCTTTATATAGGGAAGCACTGCCGAAGCAGGGGTTTTGGGTTTTACCGAAAGACCCACCTTTACGCCGTGGGATTTAATCTTTTCGATGGCAAGGGCGGTGTTTTCGGGAGTGTCCGCCTCTACATGCACGGTAAGATAATCGGCGCCCGCTTCGCAGAAGGCGTCAACGTAACGCACGGGGCGGTCGATCATCATATGAACATCAAGCACCATATCGGTAACCGCCCTTATGGACTTAACGGCGGCGTAGCCGAAAGCCATATTGGGAACGAAAGTGCCGTCCATACAGTCAACGTGAAGCCAGCGTGCGCCGGTTTCCTTTACCATATTGAAATCGCGTTCAAGATTTACAAAATCCGCCGAAAGGATTGAAGGAGAAAGTATAGCCATAATTATTCACCGCAATTAAGCATAGTTTTGCCTTCGCCGCAGAGTTTTTCAAAATCGGAAAGGAAAGTATCTTCGGCGTCGGCAACACTTGCATTTTTAATAAGGTTATGGAAAACGTTGGGCGCCAGCGTTGCGGCACCTATGCCCGAAAGGCACATAGACTGCACCTGAAGCGAGTTTGTGAAACTTGCCGCAAGCACCTGCGTTTCCATATGGTTTGAATTAAATATATCCTGAATCGCGCGGGCGGTGGCAATACCGTCGGTTCCGAGGTTATCAATACGGTTTACATAGGGCGCTACGTACCTGGCGCCCGACTTTGCCGCAAAAAACGCCTGCATGGGAGTGTATATCGCGGTAGCGGTAATATTATAGCCCTCGCGCGCAAGTATCTGCATAGCCTTAATGCCCTCGGGAACAGTGGGTATTTTGATAAAGGTGTTCCTGCCGAGAATTTCCGCAATTTTATGGGCTTCGTTCACCATATTTTCAGCCTTTTCGGAAACAACCTGAACGTGAAGATCGGCAGCGGGTCCTATAAACTCGCGGATTTCGGTAAGCACTTCATAAGGCGGACGCCCGTTTTTGCTTAATATCGAGGGGTTTGTAGTAACGCCGTCAACAGGATAGTACGCATATATTTCCTTTATTTTTGTAATATCCGCACCGTCAATCAAAATTTTCATACTTAATCCAACCTTTTATAATTTACATTCTTTTAATTTTAAGCGCCGCGTCATAAAGAGCGCCGAAACGCTTATACTGCTTTTCGATATATTCCGAAGGTGCCGGAGTGTATTCGTGGACAAAGTTTACGCACACCTTTGCGGCTGCCTCGAAATCGGAGAAACGGCCCGAAGATACAGCCGCTATCATAGCAGCGCCGAGGCAGGCTGCCTCGCGTTCTTCGGGAATCCTTACGGGAAGTCCCGTAATGTCCGCCTGCAACTGGCACCAAACGGCGCTTTTTGAACCGCCGCCGGTTGCAATAATATCGGTAGGACAAACGCCCTTATCCGCCATATGATCACAGTTTTTGCGAAGCACGAAGGAAACGCCCTCCATAACCGCAAGCGCCATATCATAAACATCGTGTTCCTGGCGAAGTCCCCAGAAAACGCCGCTTGCGTCGGAATCAAACTCCGGAGCGTTGGTGCCCACAAGATACGGCAGGAAAATAAGTCCGTTTCCGCGGCGCTTTACCGCGCCTGCGTCAAGGTCTTTATAATTTATATCCGCCGCACAGGTGCGGTGAAACCATTCAAGGCTTACGCCGCCGCTTTCGGCAACGGGCAGCAGTATATAGGTATCGGGCTTAAACCCGTAATGCACGGCAATGCCGGTATTTTTAGGCACTGAATCACCGCACATAGTGGCAAGCGCCATAACCGTACCCGTAGAAAGTGTTATACCGCCCGGTTTTATGTTTCCGGTGCCTATCATACCCGTAAAGTGGTCAAGCGTGCCCACATTTATGCGCGTTCCTTTTTCTATACCCAAAAATTCCGATATTTCGGGAAGCATATCCCCCGCCACCGTGCAGGGTTCGCACAAAGGCGGCAATTGACCTTCGGTTATGCCGATAGCGTCAAGCATTTCTTTCCAGTAGCATTTATTATAAATATCGAAATAGAAAGAAAAGGTTGCAATGGACATATCGGCAGCCTTTACGCCTGTAAGGTAATAAACAACGTAGTCTTTTATAAGCATATAGGTCGTCGCTTTGTCGTAAACTTCGGGGCGGTTGTTTTTAAGCCACAGTATTTTTGTGGCAGGCCATGTGGGAAGCACCGCCATCTGGCCGGTTTTTTCTTCGCACACGGCGTGCGGAAACTGCTTTGAAAGGATTTCACATTCCGAAACCGAGCGTTCGTCCATCCAGGAAATCGCGTTCATAAGTGGTTTGCCGTCCTCCCCTGCCGAAACAAGGGATTCCGCCTGACCGGTAAAGGCAATTTCGTCTATCTTTTTAACGCCGTTTTCCGCAACGACCTTTTTAAGCAGTTCTTTAAGTCCGCGGCAGTAGGCAAGCGCGTCGAATTCGACAACGCCGCCTTCGGTGATATACTGCACCGGAACGCTTTGTCTGTCAAGCAGGTGCATATCACCGTCATAAAGGGCAACTTTTATATTTGTGCTGCCCAGATCAACGCCGATAAACATTCTTTATCCTCCGATAATTACATTACAAGTTCAATATCCATCATACGGCAAAAGTCCTTAATTGCCTCAACATGGTTGCCGTATGCCACGATAACGTGCTGGCAGGATACGTTCTGTGCAAATTCCTCAACCGTGCAGGAATCGGGGAATACTTCAAGACTGGGAAGCTGCGGCGCGGGATCGTCCCAACCGAATTCGTTCCAGGCCTCGGGCGTTTTCGCTTCCGCGGTGTAAACGTGCATCTTATACTTGCCGTTTATAAACACAAGGCGAACGCAGGTAACATATCCCGTTTTAACCTTGGATACGTTAAGCAGTGAAGCGGACAAAAGACCGAACGCCGCGGGAAGAACGGTTACGTCGCCTTCGGTGGCGGATTTCGGTACAAAGTCCGGGACGCCGATAAGCATGCTCTTTTCAAAGAACTCGTAATACTCAAGATAAGGAACGGTCTGACCGGTTATGTACTTCATTATCAGCTGTGTAACAGCGCCCATAACGTCGTTTTCCGGAATTGTAAGAACGTTGCAGTAACGCTCGAGAAGCATAAATACCATTGCGGGCGGGAAACCGAGGAGTTTCTTCATACCGTCAACGTCGATAAGCGTTACGGCTTCCATTCCGCGTTCTTTTATCTTCATCGCAACGGCAAGCGCATACTTAACGCCTTTTTCGATAACGGAATCATCGCAGGGCTTTTTGAATACCCAGTTTTCTTTTACAAACTTAATGCCCTCGGCAACGTCGGCAGCGTCAAGTTTATCCATGTTCTGTACCATTTCGAGCATTTCAAAAGGTTCAACCTCAACACCTATCTGGCCGCGCATGGAGTTGCCCTCGTACTGTGTGCCGTAAAGAAGCATATCGCGATAGCCCATTGTGCCTACGCGTGCGGTTCTTAAATTTTTCTTGGCGTGCGCCGCGTGAACGAATGCCTCAACCTTTTCAACGGGCAACGGTTTATTTACTATGCTGTAAACATATTTAAAGTTATAACCGAGCGCCTCGAAAGCGGGACGGATAGCGGTAGTACCGGCCTGGTCGGCGGTGGTGATAAGGTGACCGTTTTCATACCAGCCGCAAAGACCCCACAAAAGCATGGGAACGTGGCGGTAAGGGTCGGTAACGTACGTTACGGCATGGGTGGGCACCCAGCCTGCTACGCAAACGATAAGGCAGTCCATATCGAAACCGTGAAGTTTGGCAAGTGCCGCGTCGGCTGTTTTATAACCTTCATCGTCAATAACAACGCCGGCGTCAACAATCTCGTCAAACTTATCGGAGATAGCCTTTAAAGCCTCGTCATGCTTGAGGTTGAGTCTCTCGATAGGGGTGTTGATCTCGCCAAAGCAGACAAAACCTACTTTTACTTTGTTTTCCATTGTGATTCTCCTTATAATAAAGTTTTAATTTAAAAAAATTATGTTAATTTATAAAAACAAATTAAAGCGATTTATGGTTCAAACGCTCGCCTACCGCGCCGCCCGGATGAATAAGAGCAAACTGTTCGGCGTGATAATCGGTTTCCTCCACTATAGCCGCCTGAAGTGCATGGAATATCATACAAAGCGCCGTTGTGCTTGTGGTTCCCTGCATATTGTACTTATCGGTCTCGCGGTTTACATGCTGTTTAAGAACAACGTCCGCCGCCTGTGCCAGCTTTGATTCAAGGTTTTCGGTGACCGTAATAATATGTACGCCCTTGGCCTTGCATATATCAACTATCGGGAAAAGTTCCTTTGTGCTGCCGCCGCGCGACGCAAATATCATAACGTCGCCCTTCTGCAAAAAGCCTGTGGCGCCGTGTACTGCCTCGGCAGGAGAAATAAAGCGGGCAGGCCTTTCGATACAGCACATAAGATGAGCCATATGCTGGCATATAATCCCCGAATGACCGCAGCCGCAGGTGCCTATGCGTTCCGCTTTACACAAAAGTTTTACAGCCGCCGAAAACTGTTCTTCATCGAAATAGTCTTTCATTTCGGTGATGCAGGCAGCCTCAATGTCATAAGCCGCGCGTGCGGCTTCAAGTGACGCTTTTTTCATCGTAAATAACCTCCGTAATATTTATCGCGGCAGCCGTGCCGCAAGAGACCCGTATCAGGGCAAGTCCCACTTCCCCCAATACACTATACGATATTGATTATAAGGGGTTTTTCGGCTTTTTGCAATACTTAAATTTGACAATATCAGTGTTATTTCAAGCAAATATTGTTATTATGACGCACTAATCCGAAAAGTGCGTAAAAATCATTTGACTAAGGGGCAAGGCGTTGGTATAATATTAAGGAAAAATTTTGAAAGGTTGATAATATTGAACAAACACGTTATCAAGCCGCCTTTCTTTGAAATCGGCCCGAAGTCCTATCTTTACGGCGACGACGTTTTAAACCTCGCCCTTGCTGCGGACAAGGCTGCGGAAAAGTACAAGGTGGACATTATCTTCACCTGCCCCGTTGTTGAAATACGCAGGGTAAGTGAAAACACAAAGAACATTCACGTTTTTGCTCCCCACATGGATCCGCTTTATCCGGGAAGAGGTCTTGCGGATACTCTGCCCGAATCGCTGGTTGCCGCAGGTGCGGAAGGCGTAATGCTTAACCACTGCGAAAAGCCGCTTGAATTTGACGTTCTGGCGGAAACGATAAAGCGTGCAAACGAAGTAGGTCTTACGACCATTGTTTGTGCCGACAGTATGGCGGACGCTTCAAAAATTGCAACGCTGCACCCCGACATTATAGTTGCCGAGCCCTCTGAACTTATCGGAACGGGCGTAAGCGTAGGTCCCGAATATGTTTCGGCGGCGATGAACGCCGTTAAGGATGTTGACAGCAACATACTTGTACTTACCGCGGCAGGCATTTCAAACGGTGAGGACGTTTACAACACGATAATCGCCGGCGCAGACGCTACGGGTTCTTCCTCTGGCGTTACAAAGGCTCCCGACCGTGCGGCTATGGTAGACGAGATGATCTCTGCCGTAAGAAAAGCATGGGACGAACGCCACGCATAATTTTCTGTCCATAATTTTATTTTATAATAACTCTAAGGAGGACTAAAAATGGAATTTAAGGTATTTCAGAAGGAACTTGAGCTTCAGTCCCGCGGCTGGATCCCCACCTTCCACGACGTATCAAAGGAAATCAGAGAGATAGTTGAGGCTTCCGGCGTTAAAAACGGCACCGTTTGCATCGCTTCTCACCACACCACCTGCTCCGTAATGGTTCAGGAGTGCTCACACGACATTGACTCTTTCGATCTTGAGTTTTTGCAGCATGATCTTCTTGACATTATGCGCAAACTCATCCCCGACTTTGCCGAGGAACATCAGTACCGTCACCCCGGTCCGATACACAGCCAGTTCGGCCGCTATGTTGACGAGCCCGGCGACTTCACTTCCATGAACACCGACGGCCACCTCCGTTCGGTATTCTTCGGCAGAAGCGAAACCATGACCATTAAAGACGGCAAGCTTGACGGCGGCGAATTCGCGCACGTATATTTCATTGACTGGGACCACGTTCGCGCACGTCACAGACAGCTTAACGTTACAGTTATGGGTACTACCGAAGAGATTGAAGACAGAAAGTGGAACAACGGCGAGGTTATCAACACCCTGCACAAGTTCACCGACGAAGAGAAGGCTTATGACCTTCATTATGATCTTCAGCAGAAGAGATAAGGTTTACTTTATAAAACCGAACAGGCAGCCAAATCGGCTGCCTGTTTTTTTGCTTTTTTAAGGTTTTTTACAATTATTATTGAAAGCGCGAAAATTATTTGATATAATAGGAGCACCACACTAATATTTTTAATTTTTTGCTTTATGCTACAAGTGGGCATTTTACTTCGGTAAAAATGCGGGCTCGGTTTTGCGTCTTGTAGCGTAAAACATTGAATTAGTGTGGTAGCAATTCGGGGCTTGCGTTTTTCGTGCGTGCGGCTCCTGCTGTACGCACTTTTTTAGCGTTCGCCGCGATCGTCCGCAAATGTTTAATTTTACTTTACTTGACATTTCTCGACCGCAGGTATATAATATAATCTAACTCTGCGGCGAAGTAAAAAAAATAATGCCCGTACCCGTACGGGTCAGGCATTACTATGGAGCTGGAGATGGGACTTGAACCCACGACCTGCTGATTACGAATCAGCTGCTCTACCAACTGAGCCACCCCAGCGGGCGACATTTGTTATTATACCAATTCAGTGCGGTTAAGTCAAGAAAAAAATAGAAGGTGTTTTATTATGCAATATGATTTCAGCGACAGCGTAAACAAAAGAATTGCGAAGTACCGCAATCTGGCGGGTTATACTCAGGAAACCGCCGCTACGGCACTTGGCATAAAAAAAAGCACCTATGCCAGAATGGAACGTACCGGCAATCCGAAAACAGAACTTTTAAAGCAGTTGGCGGACCTTTACCGCGTACCGCTTGATATGATAGTATACGGCGAACGCCGCATAGGTTTTGAACCTATTGTGCCCCACCCCGCAATTTTAAGGGATACACAGGAAATAGCAATAAAAACCGAACCTCCGCTTACCTTTTCGGTGACGGAGAAAAACTGCATTAAAATGCTCAGGCGTCTTGACAGGGATCACCGCGCAGAACTTTTAAAAATGATAAACGAATACGTCAGCAAAAATTCCTGATTTTAAAAAATGCCTTCCGCTTCTTTGGCGGAAGGCATTTTAATTTTATATTGTTCTTACGCGGATAACTCCGCCGATTTCGGAAAGTTTTGCCGCTATATCATTGCAGTCGATATCGTTTACATCTATCATAGTGTAGGCAAGCGGTCCTTTTGCTTTATTAAGCATATTTTCAATGTTTACATCGTTTTCGGCAACAATGCTTGTTATCGCCGTAAGCATTTTAGGCTGATTTTTATGGATTATGCATATACGGTTTTTGCTGCTTCTCGGAAGTTTTACTTCGGGAAGGTTCACGGAATTTACTATATTTCCGTTTTCGATATAGTCAACAAGTTGTTTTACCGCCATAACGCCGCA
Source organism: uncultured Eubacteriales bacterium (assembly GCA_934491515.1). Lineage (GTDB taxonomy): Bacteria > Bacillota > Clostridia > Oscillospirales > Acutalibacteraceae > UBA737. The sequence continues at coordinate 16,261 of CAKSTF010000006.1, read as the reverse complement.
GTTATCCTCCGCCTCCACAGTAGAGCCGCCGAGATGCGGAATAGCGACAGAGCCGGTAGTTCCTATAATTTCCTCACAGGGAAAATCGGTTATAAATGTTGCTACTTTACCGTCCTCAAGCGCCGCTTTAATATCGTTTACGTTCACAACTTCCTTACGGGCAAAGTTAAGTATTCTTACGCCGTTTTTCATACGTTTTATTGCGTCTTTGTTTATCATATCACGCGTTTCGTCCGTAAGCGGCACATGAACGGTTATATAATCACATTCGTCAAATATCTGGTTAAGGTCATAAATATGGACCGCATTATATGTTAAATTCCAGGCGGAATTTACCGACATATACGGGTCGTAACCGTAAACCTTCATACCGAGGTGGTTTGCAGCGTTTGCAACAAGTCCGCCCACGGCGCCGAGTCCTATAACGCCTATCTTTTTACCTTTTATTTCGGGACCCACAAACGCGCCTTTTCCCTGTTCCACTTTAAGTTCTATATCGGGCTGACCTTTAAGCGTTTTTACCCAGTCTATCGAGGGAATTATTTTTCTTGAAGCCAGAATAAGCGCCGCTATTACAAGTTCCTTTACCGCGTTTGCATTAGCGCCCGGAGTGTTAAAAACAACAACGCCCTTTTCGGAAAGTTTTTCTATCGGGATATTGTTTGTTCCGGCGCCGGTTCTTGCAACGGCAAGCAGATTGTCGTTTATCGGCTCGTTATGCAGCGATACTGCGCGCACAAGTATACCGTCGGGATTTTCAACCTCGTCCCCTACCGTATATTTATCGTCAAAAACGGAAAGTCCCTGCTTTGAAATTTTATTGTACGTCTTTATCTTATACATTTAAGAGTTCTCCTTTTCAAATCTGTCCATAAAGCGGACAAGTTTTTCAACGCCCTCATAAGGCATAGCGTTATAAATCGAAGCGCGCATACCGCCTACGGTTCTGTGACCTTTAAGATTTACAAAACCCGCCGCCTGCGATTCTGCAACAAACTTTTTATTCAGTTCTTCGCTTTCGGTTACAAAAGGCACGTTCATAAGCGAACGATCCGCCTTTTCGGCAGTACCTTTAAACATTTTGCTTGAATCAAGGAAGCCGTACAGCAGTTCGGCTTTTTTTAGATTTATTTTCTGCATGGCGCCGAGTCCGCCAAGCGATTTCAGCCACTTGAACACAAGACCTGCCATATATATGTTGTAGCAGGGCGGCGTATTGAAAAGCGAATGTGCATCGGCATGGGTTTTATAATCAAGCATTGTGGGCGTAATATCCATTGCATTGCCGATAAGGTCTTTTCTCGCTATAACTATAACAACGCCTGCGGGGGCAATATTCTTTTGCGCGCCGGCGTACAAAAGGCCGAATTTTTGAACGTCGATAGGTTCCGACATAATGCAGCTTGAAATATCCGCCACAAGCGGAACGTTGCCCGTTTCCGGTATATAGTGATATTTCGTGCCGTAAATCGTATTGTTCATACAGATATGCAGATAATCAGCGTCCTGCCTGATATCGGATTTGCCCACGCGCGGAATGTATGTGAAATTTCTGTCCGCCGAGGACGCGACAGCGCGTGCGTCGCCGTACTTCTGCCCCTCAAGAAAGGCTTTCTTAGCCCACTGACCCGTTACGATATAATCCGCCTTGCGGTTTTTGTTCATAAGATTTAAGGGAACCATGGCAAACTGAGTAAAGCCGCCGCCCTGTAAGAACATAACTTCGTAATCATCGGGAACGTTCATAAGTTCCCTCAAATCTTTTTCCGCCTCGTCTATTATCGCCTGATACTCTTTTGAACGGTGCGACATCTCCATAACCGACTGGCCGCTGTTGCCGTAACACAAAAGTTCTTCCTGCGCTTTTTTCAAAACTTCAAGCGGCAGCATCGAGGGACCCGCGCTGAAATTATAAACTCGTTCCATAAAGTGTGAACCTCCGAAAGATTTACGTTTTTTAAAGACTGTTTTTTCTGTCCACGCCATTATATTAAAGAAAAACCCGTATGTCAACGGTATTGTTAAAACTTTAACCAATATTTTGAAAAAATATTTATTTTTTATTGTCCGATTGTTAAATTTGTATCAATATGCCCGTTTTTCTCTTTTATATGCCAAAAAAGCACCGACTGCAAAAAACAGTCGGTGCTTTTAAACTTAATATACTCCGATTCGTTACTCTTCCTCTTCGGGTTCGGGTAAAACCTCTACCGAAATGCGGTCAACACGTTTTTCGTCACATTCCGTAACGGTAAGTTTAAGGTTTTCAAACTCTACCGTGCTGCCCTCTTTAACGTCGCCTTCAAGCAACTCGGTAACAAATCCGCCTATGGTAGCGGTATCTTCGTCAAAGTCCTCGTTATCCTCTATGTCAATGTCAAATTCATCGAAAAAGTCATACACTCGCATAGAGCCCAGGGCTTCAAAATGTGCGTCGTCTATGCAGACAAATTCCGGCTCGCTGTCGTCGTTTTCGTCGAATATCTCGCCCACAAGCTGTTCCATAACATCTTCCAGAGTCAAAATTCCCATTGTGCCTCCGTATTCGTCAAGAACAACCACTATATGGCATTTGCACTCGCGCATTTTATCTAACACATCGGGAAGCGGCATTGTTTTGTGCACAAAGGTCACGGGGATAAGAAGTTCTCTTATCGAAACACGCGCGCTGTCCACATATTCTTTAAGAAAACGGTTTACAAGCAGTATGCCGATAATATTATCGGGGGTATCCTCGTAAACGGGAATACGCGAAAAGTTTGAATCCAGTATTTTCTGAACGTTTGTCTCATACGGGTCGCGTATGTCGATCGCCGTCATATCAACGCGCGGAGTAATTATTTCATACGCGCAAACGTCCTCAAATTCAAGCGCATTCTGCAGCATATCGCATTGTTCTTCGTCAAGCACGCCTTCATCTTCTACTATATCTATTATGTTTTCAAGGTCATCGGGCGACACCGATTCGCTGTCGTCCGCGTTCTTACTCCAAATTTTTGAAATAAGTTTTATGAACAGCATAAGTACATAGGTTATCGGCTTGAATATAAGCGACACTATATATACGGGTATCGCAAACACGCCCGACAACTGTTCGGAAAACTGCTTGCCGAAAACTTTCGGCAGTATTTCACCGAAAATAAGGACAATAATGGTCATTACAATCGTTGAAACAAAGGCGTATTCGTCCCCTAAAGCGGATATTACTATAACGGTCGCTATGGAGGACGCCGCGTTGTTAACAAGATTGTTGCCCATAAGTATGGCACTTAAAAATGCGTCATACCCATCCTTAATTTTAAGCGCCGTTGCGGATGATGCCGTTTTCTTTTCTTCGTTTAAGGTAAGCAGTCTGCGCCTGCTTATCGAGGCAAACGCAATCTCGCTTGAAGAAAAGAATGCGGAACACGCAACAAGAAGCGCTATCGCAATATAATTTAAAGCATTACTCATCGGAGTCACCTCCGATGTCTTCTTCATCGTAAATCTCTCCGACAAGTTCTTCCAGTATATCTTCTATCGTAACTATTCCGACGGTTTTACCGCCTTCGGTTTTTACAACGGCAAGATTTCTGCGGTGATTGCTCATCTGAGAAAGCAAATCGTCTATTCGCGTGGTATCCTTTACAAAATAAGGATAATCCGTTACCGACGCCAGCAGAACGTGGCCGTTGGATTTCGAATACGCACGCAGGAAGTTCCTTATCTGCAATATTCCTTTCACATTGCCGTCGCGCCCTAAAACAGGAATACGGGAATGTGTGGTATTGCGCACGATATCAAGTATAGCCGCAGTCTTGGTTCCGGCAGGTATTTTTTCGACCTTTTCCCACGGTACCATTATTTCGGCTGCGGTGCGGTCATCAAACTCCAGCACCGACTTCATAAGTTTGCCGGTATCTTCGTCGAAGTTCTCATCGTCCGATATGTTCTTAACCATATCGTGAAGTTCTTCTTCGGTTACCGTTATATCAGCGGCAGTGCGGTTTGCGAAAGGTTTTGTCGCAAGTTTTGAAAGCCACGCAAAAAACGCTGAAAAAGGTTTTAATATCCGCATAAGGAACATAAGTATTCCGGACGCGGTCATTGCAAAACTTTCGTTGCAGGAACGCGCAAATATCTTCGGTATGCTTTCTCCAAACATATAAATAACTACGGTAGTTATCACCGTTGTAAGAGAAAGCACCAGCGACCCTGTGCCGAAAGCGCGGGTGGCAATTACCACCGCAAGGGTGGCGCAGCCGATATTCACTATATTATTACCGATGAGAAGCGTGGAAAGTGCTTCCTCAAAATGATCGAGAATGTAAAGTACCCTTGCCGCACGGCGGTTGCCCTTATCGGACTCGGTAATCATGTGAATTCGGTTTACAGATGCGAGGGAAGTTTCTGTGCCTGAAAAATAGGCACTTGCTATAAGAAGCAGTAAAAAGGCTACAATGCTGCCCAGCGGAATACTCCCGGGGTCATCCATCAAGAAATCAACTCCTAAATTTTTTTAATATTATGATTTATGCGCGCTGCGAGTGTTTATATGCGTCACAAACCTCCGCAGTCTCGCCTATCATCTTAATTTTTCCGTGTTCAAGCCATACGCAATGCTTGCAAAGACGTTCAATCTGGTCTATTGAATGGGAAACGATAATAACAGTCGTATCGCCGGTCATCATCTTGCTTATCCTCTCCTCGCACTTCTGCTGGAAAAGAAAGTCGCCCACCGCCAGAATTTCGTCAACAATAAGTATATCAGGGGTGGTAACGGTGGCTATCGCAAAACCTATACGCGCAACCATACCCGAAGAATAATTTTTCATCGGAACGTCAAGAAAGTCCTTAAGTTCCGAAAACTCAACTATCTCGTCAAACTTTGAGTCCATAAATTTTTTTGAAAAGCCCAGAACCGAACCGTTTAAGTATATATTCTCCCTTGCGGTAAGTTCCATATCAAAGCCGGCGCCCAGTTCGATAAGCGGGGCTATAACGCCCTCGGTCTCAACAGTGCCGCTTGTGGGGTCAAGAATTCCGGAGATTACTTTAAGCGTAGTGCTTTTTCCGCTTCCGTTAAGTCCCACAATACCGAAAACGTCGCCTTTTTTAATATTAAAGGAAACATCGTCAAGCGCACAGAATTTATCAAACCGCAGCTGCCTTTTCACCAGTTTAAGAAAATACTCTTTAAGGCTTTCAAGGCGTTCATGGCTCATATTAAAGCACATTTTTATATTGCGGAGTTCAACCGCATTTTCCTTGTTTTGCAAAAGTTTCCCTCCAATTACAGATGAAGAATAAATTTCTTCTGCGCCTTTTTAAACACAAGCGCCCCGATAGCAAACATAATAAGCGACATCAAAAGGCATATAAGATTTTCACGTATTCCGGGAACGGTAGCATACATTATAACGCTTCTGAAATACTGAACATACCTTGTAAGCGGATTCCACATTACAACATGCTTTATAAATTCAGCCAAAGCGCCGTGCCCGTCAAATATCTCTATCGGGTAGATTATGGGCGTAAGGTACATCCACATTGTAAGCAAAACGCCGTAAAGATGTTCAATATCGCGGAAATACACATTTGCCGCCGAAAGCAACAGGCACATACCGCACACAAATATAAAGGTGTAAATAAGCGGTATCGGGAACAGCAGCGCCGTAACCGAAGGATAAACGCCCTGCACCAGCATTACTATAAGCACGGCAATAAGCGTAAACGCAAAATTGACAAGCGAAAACAGGCACTTTTCAAGCGGGAATATATACTTCGGTATATAAACCTTTTTCATAAGCGGTGCCGCCATTATTATCGCGGACATTGAATTACTTGTGGCTTCGGAAAAAAAGTTCCAGATCGAATAACCAACTATATAATAGGTGGCAAATTTCGGAACTTTGATTTTAAGCAGCATTCCGAACACCTGCGTTAAAACAAGCATTGTAAGCAAGGGGTTTAGCACGCTCCAGGCGATTCCCAGCGCCGAACGGCGGTATTTGATTTTAAGGTCCTTGCTTACAAGATTACGAAGCAGCGGCAAATACTTTTTAAAATCGGAAAAAAAGTTCCGTTTATTGCTGGTTTTCAAATTCTATTCCCCACTTTAAGAGTATAATCACGCACAATATATCACATTATATCATTATACAATTAAGATTGCAAGAAAAACAGCGCAAAGGAAGAGATTGTTTGATTTCAACGGTTATAAGAACGGCAATACTTTATTTTGTCGTAACAATAGCGATACGGCTTATGGGCAAGCGCCAGATAGGCGATATGCAGCCTAACGAACTTGTAATAACCCTGCTTATTTCGGAAATAGCGGCAATCCCGCTTCAAGATTCAAACCAGCCGGTGCTTAACGGCGTTTCCGCAATATCCGTGCTTGTGGTGCTTGAAATTCTTATATCGGTATGCTCGCTTAAATTCAGCGTATTCAGAAGATTTATGAACGGCAAAGCCGTAATTCTTATTAAAGACGGAGTTATCGACCAGAAAGCAATGAAGAACGTGCGCGTTACGGCAAATGACCTTATAGAAATGCTGCGTTCAAAGGATGTTTTTAATATAAATGAAGTAGCGTTTGCCATGCTTGAAGTAAACGGAGAATTAAGCGTTTTGCTTAAAAGTTCTTATCAGACGGTAACGCCTAACGATATGAATCTTACACCTAAAGCCGCCACGCTTCCCCTGCCGGTTATTATTGACGGCGAATATGTAAAAGACAACCTTAATATATACGGAATTAAGGAAAGCGATATAAAGCGCGAAACAAAGAAGAAGAAAACCGCACCCGAAAACGTATTTTTAATGACGGCGGACGGCGAAAACACTTTTGATATTATAAAAAAGGAGAAGTAACGTGAAAAGAATAATAGCGGCGGTCGTGCTTATTGCGTTGGTGGCGATGCTTGCCGTAACCGAAAGCATATATATTAAAAAATTCTGCAGCCGCAAAAAAGAAGAGATAACGAATGTAAAGAATATGTATTCCGAAAATATATCCGAATGTGCCGATTCTGCGGAACGGTTCAGAAAAGACTGGATAAACGTTCAGGCAAAGATGACGCTTTTTGTGAATCATTCGCTTATAGATCAGATTTCGGAAGACGCTACCCGTATTCCCGTGTATGCCGAAAATCGTGACGAGGCGGAATTTTACGCCGCCTGCGCAGATGTTGAACGCACCTTAAAACAGATAAGTGACGATCAACGAATAACCATCGACAGTTTTTACTGATTTATGCATAATTATTTGCATATTATGCATAACAAAAACTCAAAAATATGCTGCATAAACGCCTCAAAACGGGGCGTTTTATTCATTTTTGTGCAATATTCATAGCATAACGGTTGCATTTTAAAACACGTTTGTTGTATATTTATGCAAAAATATGCTTGACAATATGCATACAGGGTGCTAAAATACAACCATACTAAAAAACAGGGCGCGACAAACAAGCCGCACCACCCTAAAAAAAGAAAGAGGTAACAACCATGAAAAACATCAAAAAAATTGCAGCACTCGTTCTCAGCATTGCGCTTGTGTGCTGCGCATTCGCAGGCTGCGGCGTAAAAGACGCCTCTTCAACCGACACAGGCTCCAAAGCAGAAAAACTTGTTATGGGCACAAACGCAACCTTCCCTCCCTATGAGTATGTTGACGACAACAACAAGATTGCCGGTATCGACGCGGAAGTTGCACAGGCAATTGCAGACAAACTCGGTATGACGCTTACAATCAAGGATATGGAATTTGAATCCCTTATCTCGGCTGTTAACGGCGGTTCTATCGACATGATACTTGCAGGCATGACCGTAACCGAAGAAAGAAAAGAATCCGTTGATTTCTCCGAATCTTACGCAAAGGGCGTTCAGGTAATAATCGTTAAGGAAGGTTCTTCCATTAAAGCCGCCGCCGACCTTAAGGGCAAGAAAATCGGCGTACAGTCCGGCACCACCGGCGATATCTACTGCAGTGATGAATTCGGCGAAGAAAACGTTAAGCAGTATACCGACGGCGTAAAGGCTGTTGCAGCACTTATGAACGACCAGGTTGACTGCGTTGTAATCGATAACGAACCCGCCAAGAATTACGTTAAGGCAAACGAAGGCCTTAAGATACTTGACACCGCTTATGCCGATGAAGATTACGCGATAGCAGTTTCAAAGGGCAACTCCGACCTTCTTAAGAAGATAAACGATGCACTTGCCGAACTTAAAGCAGACGGCACCATCGACAGGATAGTTGCAAAGTACATTAAGTAATTAAGGAAAACTTTAAAACAGAAAACGGGCGGACGGTAAGAGTCCTGCCCTTTTCTGCTATATGAAAGCGAGTAAAAAATGAATTTTATAACCTTTGCCGAATGGATAAAAACGGCACCGTCGTTTATAAAGTCGCTTCCCGAGGGACTTCAGAATATCTGCTACCAACTTTATCAGACGTTCATTTACCAGAACCGTTGGAAGTTCTTTACGGACGGACTTAAAATAACCTTTATAGTAACGGCAGGCGCGCTGATTTTAGGCGTTATTATCGGTATAATAATTGCCGTGATACGCACGGCGCACGATAACAGCACGCTTAAACGCCCCTCACTTGTGCTGAGAATAGTAAACGGCATTTGCAAAGTGTATCTTACCGTTATAAGGGGCACGCCTATGATGGTACAGCTTCTTATTATGGGTTTTGTTATAATGGTGCCAAAAACCGACACGGCAACGGTTATATGCGGCATAATAACCCTTGGCATAAACTCCGGCGCTTATGTTGCGGAAATCGCACGTTCGGGTCTTATGTCCATACCCTCCGGTCAGGCGGAAGCAGGAAGAAGCCTTGGCTTTTCATACATACAAACAATGTGGTACATTGTTATCCCGCAGGCAATAAAGAATATACTGCCCGCACTCGGCAACGAGATGATAACGCTGCTTAAAGACACATCGCTTGTATCGGTAATAGCCCTGCGCGACGTTACAAAGCAAACGCAGAATATAGTAACCAAAACCTACAAGGCGTTTGTACCTTACATAAGCCTTGCAATTATATACCTTATTATAGTAATGATACTTACCAAACTGCTCGGTATTCTTGAAAGGAGGCTGCGTAAGAGTGACCACTGATGCGGAAATTTTGATAAAGGTCGAAGGTCTTAAAAAGAGTTTCGGCGACATAGACGTTTTAAAGGGCATTGATTCCGAAATAAAACGCGGCGAAGTTGTGGTTATTATAGGTCCTTCGGGTTCGGGTAAATCCACCTTCCTGCGCACGCTTAACCTTCTTGAGGTTCCCACAGACGGACATATTTATCTTGACGGCACCGATATTACCGACAGCAACGTTGATATAAATCTGCACCGCAGAAAAATGGGAATGGTATTTCAGCAGTTCAACCTTTTTCCCCACATGACGATACTTAAGAATATGACCATTGCGCCCGTTAAACTTCTGGGACTTTCAAAGCAGGAAGCCGAGAAAAACGCAATGGAACTGCTTGGTAAAGTAGGTCTTGCGGACAGGGCGGATTCCTACCCTTCCCAACTTTCAGGCGGACAAAAGCAGCGTGTTGCCATAGTGCGCGCTCTTGCAATGAATCCCGAAGTAATGCTTTTTGACGAGCCTACGTCGGCTCTTGACCCCGAAATGGTGGGCGAAGTGCTGAGCGTTATAAAAAGCCTTGCCGAGGACGGTATGACAATGGCGATAGTTACCCACGAAATGGGTTTTGCACGCGAAGTTGCCGACCGTGTACTCTTTATAGATGAGGGCATAATAATGGAAGAAGGAACTCCCGAAGAGATTTTTGAAAACCCGAAAAGCCCGCGGCTTAAAGACTTTTTAAGTAAAGTATTGTAATCCCCGTATATAAAGACTGGAAATATTTTCCGGTCTTTATTATTGCATTAAACGGAATTAGGTGGTAAAATACAAACAGTATCTTTAAAGGAGCAGACAGATGTTTTTAAAACAAAATAAATTCAAAAGCGTATTAAGCGTATTGCTTATAATTACTCTTATGTTTTCTTTTGCTGCCTGCGGCAAGAAAGAAAACAGCACCGAATCCCTTACCAAAAAGGCAAAAGAAATCGGCAGCGGCGAAAACAATTTTTATTTTCTTGTGGAAAAACGCGACGGCAAATTCAACTCTTACGAAATTTTCACTGATGAAATAACCGTGGGTGACGCATTATCGGAAAACGGATTTATCAATATGACCACTACCGAAAAGGGCGAGAATTATGTAGACACAGTAGACGGAATCAAGGTGGACTTTGAAAACGAACGCGAATACTGGGCGCTCTACTTAGGCAGCGAGTATCTTGATTCCAATCCTTATAATGTGGCTATCTCCTGCTCGGACGTATATATAATGCGTATTGAAAAACTGCCGAATTCCGGCATTGTGCAGGACAGCGCCGCAGCATAAACCAAAAGACAACGTTTTAAAGGAAGTCCCGTGGGACTTCCTTTTTTATTTCCGCATTGATTTCTTTCTTTGTTTTGTCCGGCCTTATGTTTTAACCGCGCGCCCGCTTTCGCATATTATATATTAAAGTGTTTAAGTGTATTTGCACTTGACCTTAATATTTTAATTGGAGGCTTAAATATGGCAGAAACACGAAACGGCTCCTGTGCAACGGGCAGTTTTAAAGAAGCCGTTTGTATCGATGCAGGCCGCGTATACGACTCCTGCTGCGACAGAGACTGTCTTGAAGATCTGCGCTGCTATTTCACAAGCGAAGCCCAGGCTACGATAAACGAAGCAATAAGCGTAAGGCTTAAATCAGCGCAAGTACTTACCACCTCTATTTCGGTGGAACCCGTAAGTTTTAACAGGGGTTACTATTCCTGCGACCTTACATTCTTCTTCCTGCTTGACTTTGACGTTTACACGGCACCGCGCACATGTCCTACTTCGGTAAGCGGCGTATGCTGCTTTAACAAAAAGGTTATTCTTTTCGGTTCCGACGGCAACGTAAAGGTGTTTTCAAGCACAATGGGCGACGAGAGCGAAACCTGCGATCTTACCGTAACTACAAGTTCAAATATGCCGAAGTGCGTAGTTCAGTGCGTAGATCCCGTAGCTTTGAGCGCAAGGATAGGTCAAATAAGAGAAAATTACGAATACGGATGTATGCCCAACGCCATAAACGAATATGTGGGCGGAAACCTTGTAACCGACGGCGCAATAGGAACGCCTACCGTTTATGTGACTCTTGGACTTTTCACCATAGTTCAGCTTATAAGAAACGTGCAGATGCTTATACCCGTATATGATTTCTGCATACCCGAAAAACAGTGCGACGACACTGCGGATCAGCCCTGCGACGTATTCCGCAGAATAAAGTTCCCCACCGACGATTTCTTCCCTCCGCGCCCCGGTGACGTTTCCGGCTGCGGATGCGGCAGCAACTGACGCTTACAATATATACCTGTTGAAAAAACAGCGTCTTTTTGATATCCTTTCTTTGAAATCAAAAAACACAGGCAATATGACAGGCAACGGTATAAAAACCTAATATCGGCGCCTGTCATAATCGGAGTAGGCTTTATGAACAGTTATACAATAGGCAAAGACAAGGTGAAAATTCGCCTTACCGAAGAGGAAGTAAAAGAACTTTTCGGCGGTTACGAAAAAATTGATTACGAATGTCCGCGGGCGCGCGCCGTTATTGATTCTTTGATATGCGGCGTGCTGCCCGAAAGTATGCTGCCTCTTGACTGCAAAAAAGTGCTTATAGAGGTCCGCGCGGAATATGACGGCTGTTCTATTCTTTTTACCCGAATTTATGAAACGCCGCGCAGACTGCACAAGGCAAATTCTTTTTGTGAATACATATTGCTGTTTAAAGACAGCGAAGATATGTTCACATTTGCAGAACAACTTGACCCTGCCGCTGCAGCAGCCGTAAAAGAAAGCAGGCTTATAAAAATAAACGATAAATTTGCGCTGTGTTTAAAAGGCGGAGATATGCTTCGTAAAAACATTACCCATTTTAAGGAATACGGAATTGTATACACGCAAAAGCAGCCTCAGGCGGCTGTTGCACTTGAACACGGCGACATACTGTGCGAAAACGCTTTGCAGAAACTAAAAAAAGCATTCTGACAACATAAAGCGGCAGGTCAAAAGACCTGCCGCTTTGATTTACTCGGATAGTTCCTCACTTAACGTTTTAAATACTTCCGTAGGCGATTTATCATATTTCCCGTCTGTCATTATTATAACGGTATAACGCGGATCTTCCGCGGGGAAAAATCCGCAAAACCAGCTGTTTGTAATTTCGGTACCGTCGGCGTTTTTTCGTCCCGTTTGGGCCGTTGCCGTTTTTCCGGCGGAGGTTACTTTTTCGCTGCCGGCCGTTACTCCCGTTCCGGAGGTAACTACTTCGCGCAGCGCCAGTTTTAAGATGTCCGCGGTTTCACTATCAATAGCACGGGTGGGTTTGCCGATATCATAGGGCGTTTCCGTGCCGTTTTTTACGGTTTTTTCAACAAGGCTCGGCAAATAATAGCATCCTCCGTTTGCTATGGCACTGTAAAGGGTCAGCATACCCACGGGAGTAATCATAGTACTTCCCTGTCCTATTCCGAAGTTTGCAAGCGCAGAGTCGCTGTTAAGAGCCTCTGTTTTAGCAATATTGCCGCTTTCCGTTTTTATATTATCTGCAATTTTAATTGAATTGCCGAAGGCAAAATACCCTGCGGCAGCCCGCAATTTTTCAGCGCCCAAAGCGGTAGACAGATTGTAAAAATAGCAGTTGCAGGACATAGCAAGGGCGGAACTCATATTCATCATACCGTGTCCGCTTCTTTTATGGCAGTTGAACAATCTGTCTTCAAAAACAACGCTGCCCGTACATTCTGTTTTAAAATCCGACATACCGCTTTTTATTGCCTGCGCCGCGATACACGGCTTAAAAGCCGAGCCCACGTTATAAGCCGAAAGACATTTGTTTACAAGCGGAGAATTCGCCGTTTGAAGACTTGCGGCGACATTATCGGGCGAAAAGTCCGGCAGCGATACCATTGCCCTTATCTTATTTGTCTTGCAATCCGCAACAACAACGGCTCCGCTTAAAAGTCCCTGTGCCGCCCGTTCGGCTGCTTTTTGAACGTTTATATCAAGCGTGCTGTAAACCGCACAGGTAAGTTTTTCGTCACCACCGGAAAACTGCGGTGCCACCCCCAGAAGAGGCCTGCCCTTGCCGTCGGTCGCAAAGGTTGCCGTAAGCGGCGCATTTCCGCTTAAAAGATCGTTATAAGCATATTCAAGACCCGATATACCGTTTCCCTCGCTGTCGGTATATCCGATAGCATGGTGCGCTGCCGTATCGCTTGAAACACGCACGGGTATCTGTATGCATTTAATCCCTTCACAGTCTATCTTTTCATCTACGGTACACACGGCAGGTTTTCCGCTTTTAAGCAATTTTGAAACTCTTTCATATTCCTCGCCCGAAAGTTTTGATAAAACTGCGTCGGCAGCGGCAGGCAACGGCAGCACAGCCGCTACGGTTTTCAGTTTTGAATTTGTTATAGGCAGCCCGTTACAGTCGTAAATGCTGCCCCTTACAAAATATGTTTTTATTTTTTCCGAGTTTTCCGCGGACTGTAAATTTGCATAACAGCCCATTCCGATAAAGGTTATCCTGAGAATACAGGCAAGCAAAAAGAAAAGGGTAACAAAAAACACCGCCACGGAACGAATTGCAAAAACGGTTTCAAAAGTAGTTTTTTTAATACGGCATCACCGTTAATATTGTTCGGATATTTGCCGTTTTATATACAAAAAAGTCCCGCAAAAGCGGGACTTTTTTTAAAGTTTTTTCTTAAAAGAAATCGCTGTCGTTATAATCGGTGCTTCCGCCGATTTCACCCTCGCCCGAAGGTTTAACGCTTTCCGACGGCTTTTTAAGGAAAATTGTGCTGCTTTCACCGTAATATACGGTGCCGTCGTTAAGTTTTACAAACGCTTTTACTGTGGCAGTTTTATTGTAGTCGCGATCGTACAGATAATATCTTGCCATAAATATATAGTCCGATACACTCGAAATATCGGAAGGTATGCCGATATTTCCTATGCTGCGTGCACCTGCCTCGTCAAGAACGCCGTGCAACGTGAGTGTTGTTTCCACGCCGTCAACGGTAAGTATAAATCCTACTTCCTCATAAGCCTCGGTTTCGTCAAGACCCGACCAGAACATGTAGTTCTTTCCGTCGGAAGCAATATAGACGTTTACTTTAAGCATTTTCTCATACTCGGCGGCTTTGTTGAAAAGACCGTTTACCGTGAGAGTGCTTACTCTTGAATACAGCAAATCCACTATTTCTTTTACATCGCTGTTAAGCGCAGCGTATGCCGAAAGTGCGGAGTCTTTTCTTTCAAGCAAGAGAGCATAGTTCTGCACGCCTGCATCGGTAATTACGTTTCCGCCCGAAACAAGGTTGCCGTTTATATATGCCCTTGCCGCAGTAAGTTTGACACAAAGGCTTTCCGCCGCTGCAATAGTGGCCTCCGCACTTGCACCGTAAGCGTTGTCAACGAAAGTTTTTGCCCCGGCTGAAAGCGCGTTCCATGCCCGTCTGCCGCCGGCAATTTTTTCACAGTTGTCAACAGTAACCGCCGTTACATACGCGCCGTTTTCCTTAAGATAGCCTTCTGCAAAGGTCTGTGCTGCGTCCGCGTCGGCTTTTATCGCCTCGGCTTCTGTTATAAGCGCGGAAATATCAGCAACAATGTACTCGTCCGCAGCAGCGCGGTCACTTACCGAAAGCGCATTGTATGCCGCCTTGCCTGCAAGTATTTTTTCGTAGTTATCCGCACCGGCAGATGTTATGTAACTGCCGTCGGAATTCTTGAGATATGTGTTAAGGAACTGTCTGTAAGCAAGTGCCTCCGCTGCGGTTTTTGCGGAAGTAAGCAGCGCTTCTACTCCTGTTCTGCCGCCCATACTTAAGAATACCGAATCGAGTACCGCTTTATCTTCATCGCTTAAAGTGTTCCATACCAAAAGCGCACCGCTTCTGTCTATTGCATCGCAGTTATCAGCCGTAATGCTTTGGTAGCACATTCCGTTGTTGTCCTTAAGGTAGGTGTTTACAAAGTTTTCTGCAAAGGTCGTATCCGCAAGCTGCGACTGCAGTGTGCCCGTTGCGGCATCGTATTTCAAAATGTACTTGTTGCTGCGCTCATCGTAAGATACGCGTTTGGCAGTCTCGGCAGATACATTTGAAGCATAAACGCCGGTTCTTGTAAGCGAAAGTTTGATATTTGCGTTCTTGTTAAGTTCTCCGAAAACTATTCCATCAACATTCAACACCAAAGTGTTGAAACTTTTGCCGCCTGCTATAACTGCGCTTCCGGACAATTCTACCGCTTTTACATAGCCGTCGCTTGTCTGGACGCGCAGGCCCCCGCCTGCAAGCCCTTCCGGAATCGTGAAATCGGCATCATCGGTAATAGTACCGCCTGTCATTTTAAAGGCGCGCTTTGTGCCTGAAGTATTACCTGCGTGATACCATACGCAAACATTGCCGCCGCCCGCATACGAACTGTTGCAAAGACCGTTCTTGATGGTGCCGCCGGAAACGGTAACACTGCTTCCTGTGCCGTTTATCGAGAAGTTGCCGCCGGAAATTGCGTAAGCAACACCGTTTTCTACGGTACCTCCCGACATATTGACCGTGCCCGACGCGAAGAAGTTGCCGCCGTGACCGTCGCCTGTGGAATTGCCTTTGGGATATGCCTTACCGCCCGATACCTTGCCGCCCGTAAGGTTAAAGGTAGCACCGGGTGCAACATAAACGTTACCGCCTATACCGTAGCAAACGCCGTTTGCTATTATGCCGCCGTTCATAGTAAATACAGATCCGCTTGCAAGCAGAATATTACCTGTTGAATTTGTAACATCGTTTTTGCAAACCGCAACGCCGTCTTGAATCACGCCGTCGTTCATCAGGAATGTTCCGCGGTTATTTACGGCACCTGCAGCAGTAGAGGATGATGTATTTTGCATACCGCCGATTATTCTGCCGTTATTAAGTGTGAATGTTCCGCGGTTATCTATTGCGGAGGCATAGTTGCAAATCGAATCAAAGCAGTCTATAACGCCGCCGTTCATAGTAAACGTGCCCTCGTTGTAAACACCGCCTGCGTTATTGCAATTGCCGCCGATTATTCTGCCGCCGTGCATAGTGGCAGTGCCTGCATTGACTATTGCGGAACCTACGCTGCACGCGGTGTTCTGCGCATCGATCGTG
>CAKSTF010000005.1 GCA_934491515.1 uncultured Eubacteriales bacterium | reverse complement strand
GCGGCACGCGTAGGTATGGATGCCGCAGCGTATGCCGAAAAACTTCAGGCTGCTAATGACTTTGCTACCATGACGGAAGTTAAGATAGCGGTAAAGACAGGATACGGTGAGGAAAATAAGGTATTCTACGCAATTTATTCTTCGCTTGACGCGGAAAATATTGCGGATTACGATCACGTACAACTTGTTATTACCATAAACGGTCATACAGTAGGAAACGTTGACGCACGCAATATTTATAAGGTTTACACCGATGTTAAGTACAACGGCGAAGACTTTATCTCCGCTTCGGACTTTGTTTCGGAAACCAACGAAAACTACAACAAATCTCAGTATATTTATTTCGCAACGATCGCGCTTTCCGAAGAAAACGCACGTAAAGACGTTGATGTTGATATCTATGCAAGAGTTTGGGTAGGCACTCCCGAGGACGGCCACTGGGTAGAAGGCGCATACCTTACCTGCACACTCAGCGAACTTTATCCCGGTTGACGCTTTAACGAATGAAAGGAGATTTAGGAGCTGTGAAATTTACAAAACCTGATTTTAAAGTAATTTTCCTTGAAGACCTTGACATCGTTCTGGTGGCGTCCTCCGATAATACGCAGGTTATTACACCGGGAGGCGGCACCGATTACGACGACTCTACGTTCTTTTAAGTAGCAACTTAAAATTTTAAAGACCCCGTACGGAACGTACGGGGTCTTTTGTGTGTTGCCGCCTTTTGCGGCGGAACTTCCGGCGGTTTTAAATATAAAACCCGACGGGTGTATTTTACGGCTGCAAAAAAACAGGTTGAACTTGATTGCCGCCGAGTGCCGCGGTTACGGTTTCGGGAATTTTGGTAAAGTCGCAAACAAGAGATGTTTCTTTCTTTATTGCGTCGTCCTGACCGTAGGGCACAAAGAATATATTTTTTGTGTTAAGGAGCATTCCTATGTTTTTTGCGGACGCACTTAGTGCATCGTTTGTGGCAATGCCGATAACTACGGGGCGCTTGTTTCGCAGATGTGCTTTTACCGCCATTGTTACGGGAGTATCGGTAATGCCAAGCGCAATTTTTGCGGCGGTATTGCCGGTACAGGGGGCTACAACAATTATATCAAGCAGTTTTTTCGGGCCGATAGGTTCGGCAGAAGGTATATCGTGTATGATTTCTCTGCCGCATATATCGGTTATCTGTTTTCTGATATCTGCGGATTTTCCGAAGCGCGTATCGGTATTGTAAGCGATTTCCGACATAATAGGGAAAACTTCTGTGTTTTCGTTTTTTAAAAGCGCCATTGCCGAAATTGCCTCTTTCATAGTGCAAAACGAGCCGCAAAGCGCGTATCCTATTCTTATTTTTTCCATTATATCTCACCCTGATTTATTAGTACGCTGCCGATTCGGAAAGAATATTCTTTACCGTTTCGGCGATTATTTTACCTGCGCTTGACGGGGCTGTTTTTCCGGGAATGCCCGGTAATTTGTGTATGTGCAGCCGCGGGTCGCCGGCAGCGGTCTTTTCGGTGCAGCCCTTTGTGGAAAGGTCAAAAAGCCACGTTTTTTCAAATGCCGAAAGACCGGAAAACAGCGGTAAGTCAAGCGTGTTAAACACAATGTCAAATTCTTTTAAATGCTTTGCGGCGTCGGCGGTTTTAATATGCTTTACGGCAAGCGTTTCAAGCAGTTTTAAATCCTTTTCGCTTCGGGCGCTTACAGTTATGTCAGCCCCGAACGAGGAAAGCCTTGAAAGCAATATCTTTCCGACCCTGCCGAATCCCGTTATAAGAATTCTGCTTTTAAAAAGGGTGAAGTCGGTAGAATTTACAGCCGCTGCAACAGCCCCCTCCGCCGTGGCGGCGGCATTAAGCAGACAAAAGCCGTCAAGCGCGGCATAATCTTTTTGGGGATAGCGTTTAAAATCGTGGCCCGCGGTAAGTATCAAAGTGCCCCTTTTGGCGGAATCAATTACCGAAAGGGGAATTTCTCTGCCGGTAAGCGGACAGTTTACGGTTTTTCCGTCGCGTGTGGTCGGCACGGGGAAAAGCAGCACGTCGGCGTTTTCCACGCTGCCGCAATCATTTTCAAAAAGACCTAAAGAATCAACCGAAAAATCTTTTTTCAACATATCAAATGCCACAGTCATACGGCGGTCGCCGCCTAAAAAGAGTATATTCATCTGTTGTATTCCACCTTTTTCAGACAAATTAACCGCGCGTCACGAATTGTCACATCCCGATTGTTTTGTCTATATTAAAACCTGCGCCGCAAAACGCACTATACAGTACATTTTACGGCGCAGGCTTAAAAGGGTTCGTACTTTTATATAAGATTTATAAGGGTTTCTTTTCGGTTGAGTTGCGGGTTTGCGATAACCGCTGCCAGAAGGCGGTCAAGCGTTTCCCCGATCGTTTTTCCTCTTATTCCGCGGGCCGCGAGATCGTCCCCCGAAACGGCAAGATGTGAAATTTTATAAGGTTCTCCTCCGCGAAGTATTTCGGCGTAACATTCGCGGATTTTTTCGGTGTCAACACCGCAAATAAATTTAAGATATAAAAGAAAGTCCGAAAATTCGTTTTCCGCACGGTTTAAACATATTTTTACTTCCGCACGGTTCTGCGGAACGGAACCGCCGATCAAACAAAGCATATTTTTTATATAATCTTTCCGTTTGTTTGAAAGTTTAAGCAGTTTTGCGGTTTCAAGCGGATTTTTACCGCAAATGTTTAAAAGTGCAAACAGGCGAATGTCGCCCTGCGGCAGGTCCGATACGGCACCGATATCGCCGTCGGTTAAGCCTAAAAATTCCAATGCGCCCGTTTTCAAAAGGGGCGAGAGCGCCGAAACGCAAACTCCGTTTGCCGCTTTTATAAGTTCCGCGGCAATGCGCTCGCTGCTTACAAGACTTAATGTTTCGGCGGCGGAAAGTGCCGCTTCAAGGGTAGACGTTTCGGGCTTAAAACCGAGCACGGCGGAAAACCTGAAAAGTCTTAAAATGCGTAAAGCGTCCTCCGCAAAACGTTTTTCGGGGTCGCCTACGGCGCGTAAAATGCGGTTTTGAAGGTCTTCTTTTCCGCCGAAGCAGTCGATAAGCCCCGTTTTTTCGTTATACGCCATGGCGTTTACGGTGAAATCTCTGCGGCAAAGGTCCGACTTTATATCATTTACAAAAACAACGCTTTCAGGGTGGCGGCTGTCGGAATATCCGCTTTCGGTCCGGAAAGTGGTAACTTCAACCGGCATACCGCCGCATATAACGGTAACGGTGCCGTGGATAAGTCCTGTATCCGCCGTGTTTTTAAAAAGCGCTTTTACCGCGGTCGGCAGGGCGTTTGTGGCAACGTCAAAATCGGCAGGAGCCTTCCCAAAAAGCATATCGCGAACACATCCGCCCACGATATACGCTTCGTATCCCGCAAGGCAGAGCGTATCAATTATTTCTTTAACATAATCGGGTGTTTGCAGCGTCATTTTTTCACCTGCTTAAAAAAAGGTTTATTTTTTTCTTTTAAGGATATATAATAAAGAGTGGCATTTAAAACGAAAGGGAAACGGTTTATGAAAACTCCTCACCAAAAGGATAAACTTTTAAACGGTATAAAAAACATACACATGATTGGTATAGGCGGCAGCGGTATGTACCCGTTGGCGGAGATACTTCACGCAAAGGGTTTTTCGGTTACCGGCTCGGATGTGTCCGAAAACGATCTTACGGCAAGGCTTGCTTCGCTTGGAATAAAGGTGTACAAAGGGCAGCGTGCAGAAAACACGCAGGGCGCGCAGCTTATAGTTTATTCCGCCGCCGTGCACGAGGATAATCCCGAACGTGCCGCCGCGAGGGAACGCGGTATTCCTCAAATGGAGCGCAGCGAACTTTTGGGCGCGCTTACAAGGCATTACGATAATGTTATAGGCGTTGCCGGAACACACGGAAAAACCACCGTTTCCTCTATGATAACACAAATTCTGCTTTTAAACAAGAAGGATCCTACCGCGGTGATAGGCGGCAAACTTCCGCTTACGGGTTCGTACTGCGCCGTGGGTCATTCGCAGACCCTTGTTTGCGAATCCTGCGAGTTTGTGGACAGTTTTCTGCAGTTTTCCCCCGATATATCCGTGCTGCTTAATATTGACGACGATCATCTTGATTATTTCGGCAATATGGATAATCTTGAACACTCTTTCTCGCGCTTTGCGGCGCTTTCAAAGGTATGCTACGTGTTCGGTGACGACATACGCGCGGTGCGCGCCGTGAAAACCGCAGGTGTAAAAGCGGTGACTTTCGGTTTTGAAAGCGGAAATTGTTATTATCCGGCTGATATTGAATCGGGCAGCCGCGGTTACCGTTTTACCGTTATGAAAAACGGCAAAGCGGTGGGGAAAGTTGCTATGTCGGTGCCGGGCAGACATAATATTTTAAACGGGCTTGTTTCTTTTGCCGTATGTTTTGATATGGGACTTGAATCCGAAGGAATTTCCGAGGCGCTCTCATCCTTTACGGGTGCCGGCAGAAGATTTGAAATACTGGGCACATACGGCGGTATAACCGTTGTGGATGATTATGCCCATCACCCGACCGAAATGCGCGCAACCCTTAAAGGCGCAAAGGAAACGGGCGCTAAGCACGTAATAGTCGTTTTTCAGCCCTTTACCTACTCGCGCGTTGCAAATCTTAAGGACGGCATGACCGAGGCGCTCTCCCACGCCGACAAGGTTTTTCTTACTTCGATAGTTGCTTCAAGGGAAGAAAATGTGTACGGCGTTTCCTCACAACAGATAGCGGACGCGCTCGGCGGCGAAGTAATAGACGATTACGAACTGCTTGCCGACCGCATGATAGCCGCTGCAAAACCCGGCGATATTATAATTACGATGGGTGCCGGCGATATTTATAAAGCGGCAAGAATAATTGCCGAGAGGCTTAAAAATGAAAACTGAAAAACTTTACGATAATGACTCGCATTTAAAAGAATTTAAAGCGGCGGTGCTTTCCTGCTTTAAAGCGGAATCGGGATATAAGATAATTCTTGATAAAACCGCGTTTTTCCCCGAAGGCGGCGGTCAGCCGGGCGATACGGGCACACTTTCGGACGTTCGGGTACTTAACACAAAAGAAGAAAACGGCGAAATTTATCATTTTACCGAAACGCCATTTGAGGAAGGCACGGAAGTAACGGGGAAAATAGATTTTGCGCGCCGATTTTCTTTTATGCAGAATCATTCGGGCGAGCATATCGTTTCCGGCATTGTGCACCGCAAATACGGTTTTCAAAACGTTAGTTTTCACTTAAACGAAAACTTTGCAACCCTTGATTTCAACGGGACTCTTACAAGAGAACAGCTTGACGAAATCGAGGACGAAGCCAACGGCATAGTTTTTTCCTGCGTGCCGGTGTATACCTATTACCCAACGCCGGAAGAACTTAAAACGATAGACTACCGCAGCAAAAAGGAAATTTCCGGCGATATAAGAATAGTGGAAATCAAGGGCGCCGATGTGTGCGCCTGCTGCGCTCCGCACGTTAAAAACACGGGCGAGATAGGCATTATAAAACTGCTCGATACCGTTCGTATGCGCGGCGGCACAAGAATAACTCTTAAATGCGGGAAATACGCGCTTGCTGATTACCGAAACAAGTATTTTAACGTTTCCGCCGTTGCGGACGCGCTTTCCGCAAAACAGGAGGAAACGTTTGAAGCGGTAAAGGCGCAGATTAAACGCGCCGATGCGCTCACACTTTGCTGTTCGCAGTTAAAACACCGCCTTGCCGAGTATATAATAAAATATGCCGACGGCGGACAGGTTGTGTTTTTTGAAGAGGACCTTGATACAAAGGAACTGCAGTTTCTTGCAGATGGTTTACATAAAACTTACGGCGGAATAAAAGCCGTGTTTTCCGGAACGGACGGCGCACTGCGATTTGCAATGTGTGCGGAAGATGAGAAACTTAAAGAGGTTTTCGAAAGGCTAAAGGCGGCGTTTCCGGTTAAGGGCGGCGGCAGAAACGGAATGGTGCAGGGCAGCGTGAATACCGAATTTGCCCTGATAACCGATTTTTTTAAAAAGGAAATATAAAAATGCAATTTACTGAAATTAAGATAGAAATACCTGCTTCACAGGTTGAAACAGCGGAAGCAATCGCAAATATGGCAGTGCCTTACGGTATTTACATAGAGGATTATTCGGACCTTAAAGAAGGCGTTATGGAAACGGCGCATGTTGACCTTATAGACGAGGAATTGCTTGAAAAAGACCCCGAAAAGGCGATAATTCATATTTATATAAACGAATGTGAAAATCCGGCAGAGGCAATTATGTTCTTAAGAGAACGCCTTGCCGATACGGGAATAGAAAGCAAAATAATACTTTCAAAAACCGACGATTCCGAATGGAGCGAAAACTGGAAAAAGTATTTCAAGGCGTTTGATGTGGGTGAAAAACTTGCCGTTTGTCCTTCGTGGGAAAGTTATGAAAACCGTGACGGCAGAAAGGTCATAAGTCTTGACCCAGGCGCCGCATTCGGCACGGGCGGACATGCAACCACATATCTTTGTATGAGTCTGCTTGAAAAGTATACGCAGCCCGAAAGCCGTGTGCTTGATATAGGAACGGGAAGCGGAATACTAAGCATTTCGGCACTGCTTTTAGGGGCGGAAAGCGCCGTAGGCGTGGATATTGACGAACTGTCCGTAAAAACGGCGGCGGAAAACGCGCGCAGAAACGGCGTTGCCGAGAAATGTGAATTTATTGTAGGAGACCTTGCGGAAAAGGTAAAAGGCAGGTATAATATAGTTTGCGCCAATATTGTGGCCGATGTTATTATACGTCTTTTCGATAACGTTTCCGATTTTATGGAGAAAGACGCCGTGCTGCTTATATCGGGAATAATCAATATGCGCGCCGATGAGGTTGAATCGGCTGCCGCTGCGCACGGATTTACCGTTAAAGAACATCTTACGCGTGAAGAATGGCACGCATACGCGCTTACAAAACAATCAAAGTAAAAATCCAATCGGAGGAAAATTGATGCTTGAATTTGAACAACTTCGTCTGCGGCTTACCGCTAACGGGCAGGAAATAACCGACCTTAAGGACGCGATAGGCTACGAAGGGCTTAAAAGAGAAATAGAGGAACTTGAACTTAAAGCGGCGGCACCCGGATTCTGGGACGACGCCGAAGGCTCCAGGGTCATTCTTCAGCGTACGGGAAAACTTAAAAACCGCGTGGAGGCTTACGACAAAATAGTTTCCTCCTACGAAGATTTGTCCGTTCTTATTGATATGGGCGATGAGGAGGGCGACCTTTCCCTTGTTGAGGAGATAGAAACTTCCGTAAACGAACTTGAATCCGCACTTACTTCTCTGCGACTTTCGACCCTGCTTACCGGAGAGTACGATCAGAACAACGCCATACTTACGTTACATTCGGGCGCCGGCGGCACCGAGGCGATGGACTGGGTGTCCATGCTTAACCGTATGTATACACGTTGGGGCGAACGTCATGATTTTTCGGTAAAGGTGCTTGACTTTCTTGACGGCGACGAAGCGGGACTTAAAAGCGCAACGCTGCTTATAGAAGGCGAAAACGCTTACGGTTATTTAAAAAGCGAATCAGGGATACATCGCCTTGTGCGCGTATCGCCTTTTGACGCTTCGGGCAGGCGGCACACCTCCTTTGCCTCTGTTGAAGTTATGCCGGAAATCAGCGATGATATTGATATAGAGATTCGCGATGAGGATATAAAAATGGACGTTTTCCGTTCTTCGGGCGCCGGCGGACAGCATATCAACAAAACCTCTTCCGCGGTACGCCTTACCCACATACCTACGGGCATAGTGGTGGCGTGCCAAAACGAACGCAGCCAGTTCCAGAACAGGGAACAGGCGATGAAAATGCTTAAATCCAAACTTCTTGAAATCAAAGAGAGGGAACACCTTGAAAAGATAGAGGATATTAAAGGCGTTCAAAAAGAAATTGCATGGGGTTCGCAGATAAGGTCTTATGTGTTTATGCCATATACAATGGTAAAAGATCACAGAACAGGGTTTGAAACAGGCAATGTAAACGCCGTTATGGACGGCGACCTTGACGGTTTTATAAACGAGTATTTAAAAGCCCTTTCCAAGGGAGAAATTTGATTTTTAAAGGAGAACCTATGAAAAAGTTTGTTTTATTTGCACTTTCGGCAATACTTTTGCTTGTCACACTTACCGGCTGCAGCAATACCGAGACCTTTAAGAGCGCAAGCCTTTCAAAGTATGTGAAACTGGGCGACTATAATAATATCACGGTCGATACTTCCTCAAATGATTATAAAGACCGCTATAAACAACTTTACAGCGCCGATGCCGCCGCGGCAGGATGCTTTGATGTTGCAAACGAAGGCACCGTTAAGGAAGGCGACATAGTAAATATTGATTTTTCGGGTACGCGTAACGGCGAAAAGTTTGACGGCGGTACCGCCACCGATTATAACCTTACAATAGGCTCCGATTCTTTTATCGCCGGTTTCGAGGACGGACTTATCGGCGTTAACGTAGGCGATACGACCGACCTTGACCTTAAATTTCCGGAAAATTACGATAATGCGCAATTGGCTGGTCAGGCGGTAGTGTTTACCGTAAAGGTAAACTATATAAACGTTCCGCAATCTCCCGAAAAGACATACGAAAAACTCGGATACAAATCGCTTGACGAATACAAGGAAAATCTTGATGCACGCACTAAAGAAAGCCTTGTTGCGGAATACTTTATCGGTTCGTGCAAAATCAAATCCGCGCCAGAAACCGAAAACTTCAGGGCGGTGGTGCTGCTGGGCAGTTTAAGAGAAGACGCCGAAGCCAACGGGCAGGATGTAAAAACATATCTTGCCTCGTTTAACAAAACGCCTAACGGCCTTGCGGAAGGATTTGCCTCAAGAATAACCTCAAAGCAGTTTGAAAGACTTGACGAGTTTAAACCCACAAAAGATTCTGTACTCTCTTATTATGCGCTTTGCGAAAAAGAGAATCTTAAAATAGATAAATCCAAACTGGACAGTTACACAAGTTACGAAAAATGCTATGAAGAAAGCATTCTTATAGAAGAAGCGGCAAAGAAATATCTTCTTAAAAACACAACGTTTAAATGACCGTAATAACCAAGGTTTATCTTACCGAAGACGAACGGCACCGCGCGGAGGAACTTTACGGCTTTTTGCCCGAAACCCTGCGGCGTTATGCCGACAAAAAGAAAAACGCCGCTGCAAGGGCGGCGACGCTTGGGTGTTATCTTGCGTTTTCGCGCACGGCGGAAAAATTCGGCGCCGCGTTAGGAGGTCTTTATTATCTTGAAAGCGGCAAACCGGTTATGAAAAACGGTTTTGTAAGTTTTTCAAACAAAAAAGATTTATGCGTATGCGCGCTGTCCGATGTTCCCGTCGGCGTTGACGCGGAATACATAACGGAAAAAACACCCGATATAAGCCGTTTTTTAAACGCGGAGGAAAATGCTTTTTTAATCCGCCGTCCCGGCGGGTTTTTTGAACTTTGGACCCGTAAGGAAGCCCTTTTAAAACTTGAGGGCACGGGCCTTTCGGGCAACGGTAAATACAGTGTTTTTGATACCGATTATAAGTTTACGACCGAATATGAAAACGGTTATGTTGTAACCATTTGCACAAAGAAAAAGCCGGACTGACCGTTCGGCTTTACGTTGTTTTCTGCGGCAGGCGGCATTTGTAATAAATTTGTAACTTTTTTGTGTACACCACTTGAAAACTTTTCCGTTTTAGTGTAAAATGTATACAGGTATATAATCAGATGTGATATAAACATTAAGATAAAGGAAGTGCGGTACTATGTCAAATCGTCTTTTTCAGGGCGTAATACATCAGATGAAGGATTATATTGATAAAACCTTCGGCGTTATTGATAACGATCTTACCATAATCGCCTGCAGCGAACTCGGCAGAATAGGCGAGCAGCTTACCGTCAACGGCTCCGGCGACGGCGGCATAAACGGCGGCTATTCTTTTAAGACCATTCCCGCGGCGCAGGGAACCGAATATACGGTTTTTGTTGAGGGCGACGATATTATTGCAGGCAAGTATGCAAACGTGCTTGCTGTTTCGTTTGCGAATATCAAAAATTATTACGATGAAAAGTATGACCGCAGCAACTTTATCAAAAATATAATTCTTGATAATATTCTGGCAGGCGATATATATCTTAAAGCACGCGAACTTTACTTCAACAGCGATGTTTCGCGTACGGTAATCCTTATCCGCAATCTTGAGCCTAACGATGTTTCCGTTTACGATGTTCTTCAGAACCTTTTCCCCGATAAGAACAAGGACTTTATCATAAACATAAACGATACGGATATCGCGCTTGTAAAAGAAACCAAACAGGATATAGAAACAAAGGATATCATCAATCTTGCCACCTCGGTTTCGGACACCCTTTCGGGTGAGTTTTATATACATACCGTTATCGGTATAGGCACTACCGTAAATAATCTTAAGGACCTTGCGCGCTCCTTTAAAGAAGCGCAGACGGCGCTTGAAGTAGGCAAAGTGTTCGATACCGAAACCGATATAATTTCCTACGATAATCTCGGAATAGCGCGCCTTATATATCAGCTGCCCACAACTTTGTGCACCACGTTTTTGCATGAGGTATTCAAGCGCGGCTCGATAGATTCGCTCGATTCCGAAACGCTTTTCACCATACAGAAGTTCTTTGAAAACAACCTTAACGTTTCCGAAACTTCAAGAAAACTTTTCATACACAGAAACACGCTTGTGTACAGGCTTGAAAAGATTAAAAAGATAACGGGGCTCGATCTGCGTGAATTTGACCACGCGATTGTATTTAAGATAGCGCTTATGGTAAATAAGTATCTTAAGAATATGCCCACAAAATTCTGATCGCTGCGGGGCACGTCCGTGCCCCGAATTTTCATTATAACGAATTACGAAAGCAGGAAGTTAAATTATGTCGCAGATTGCGTTCAACAACACGGCGGCGGACGCCATGCAGAAACCTATAATAGAATTCCGCGGCGTTTCCAAAACCTATGCCACGGGCACACACGCGCTTGAGGATGTAAACATCCGCGTGAACCGCGGCGAATTCGTTTTTGTTGTGGGTTCTTCGGGTGCCGGCAAAAGCACCTTTATGAAACTTATAATGCGCGAGGAAAAACCCAACACGGGGGAAATAAGGGTAAACGGTTTTAATCTTACCAAAATGCCCAATAAAGAAGTACCCATGCTTAGAAGAACAATGGGTATCGTTTTCCAGGATTTCCGCCTTATAAACACAATGAACGTTTTTGATAACGTTGCATTCGCTATGCACGTTGTAGGCGCCGGCAGCCGTGAAATAAGAAGAGAAGTATCAAATGCGCTCTCTGCGGTGGGCCTTGGGGATAAAGCGCGCTCTATGCCGATGCAGCTTTCCGGCGGTGAGCAGCAGCGCGTAGGTCTTGCGCGCGCTCTTGTAAATGCGCCCGACCTTATAATCGCGGACGAACCTACCGGTAACGTTGACCCTAATATGTCTTATGAAATAGTTTCAATGCTTACCGAAATAAACAAGCGCGGCACCACTATCCTGATGGTAACGCACGACCATAACCTTGTGCGCGATTTCAGGCACAGGGTGATAATGCTTGATTCGGGCCATGTTGTGGCGGATACCGAAGCGGGAGGTGCGGAACTTTGAAAATGCGCAGTGTAAAATACCTTGTGGGCGAGGGCTTTAAATCTACATGGGCAAACCGCCTTATGTCGCTGGCGTCGGTCGGCGTGCTTGTTGCCTGCATGGTTATAATCGGTCTTGCAATACTTATTTCCGAAAACGTTGCCAAAGTTCTCGGCAACCTTGAACAGCAGAACGTTGTAATGGCGTATATGAAGGATTACAGCTGGGCACTTTACAGCGACCGTGACACGACCGAAAAGAAGGATGACGCCGACGCAAACGGCATAAGCCCTTCAGACTATGTAATCCATAACGACGATGAAGCAAAAGCGCTTTGCGAACAGATAGCGAAACTCCCCAACGTGGAGTCTGCCGTTTATGTTTCGGGCGACGAAGGCCTTGACCAGGTTAAAAAAGATATGCTTGAAGGTCAGGCGGAATATTTCACGTTCCTTGAAGAAAATAACGGCAATCCTCTTTCGGGCGCCGCTAAGATCACTATGAAGGATATGTCAAAGTTCAGTGAGACTATTGATTCAATAAAGAAGATAGACGGCGTTGATTCGATACAGTCGCAAAACGACCTTGCGGAAAAAATAACCTCCATTAAAAAAGCGGTAGGTATGGCGGGCGCCGCGATAATTGCGATACTGCTTATTATATCGCTTGTTATCGTTTCAAATACGATCCGCGTTACTATGTACAGCCGCAAACTTCAGATAAGCATTATGAAAGCGGTGGGCGCTACAAACTCGTTTGTAAGACTGCCGTTTGTAATAGAGGGTATGCTGATAGGTCTTGTGTCGGCATTTATATCCGAAGGCTTGCTTTACTTCTGCTACAGAATAGCAATGGAAGCAATAGGAAAGACCCTCGGTACCACGGACCTTGTAAGTTACGGTTCGGTTGCCGGATATCTTATGCTTGTATTTATAGGAATAGGCGTTATTTCCGGTATTTTGGGAAGTTTCATTATTATCAGTAAGTATCTCCGCCGCGAAGGCAGCGAATTTTCCGCTATTTAGCGCAGACAGAGGTGTAATTATGAAAAAAGCGAACAGAATAATATCAATGCTTCTTTGCCTTGTATTGGTATTTGCGGCCGTGCAGGCTTCCGCTTTAAAACCTAAGGCCGAGTCTTTAAGCCAGATACAGGAACGCATCGACCGTCTTAAAAAAGAAAAGGCGAGCAACGAAGCGGTTCTTGCGGCTATAAGAGAAAAAATGAATGTTATCGCGGCGCAGATTGCCGAGTACAACGCAAAGATAGAAGGTATAAATTCCACTATCGCCGCAAATAAGGAAGAAATAAAGAAAACCGAAGCGCAGATAGAACAGGATAAACTCACCTTTAAAAAGCGTATCCGTTCTATTTATATGAGCAATTCTGACAGCAGCGTGCGCATACTTATGGGCGCCGAAAACTTCTCGCAGTTTTTGCAGCTCTCGCAGCTTACCGCGTCGGTTTCGGCACACGATAAGAAGATGATTGAGAATCTTGCTGCGGAAATAAAGACCCTTAACGAAAAGAATGCCGAAAACGAAAAACTTTTGGAAGAACAGGTTTCTTTAAAATCCAAGGTAGACGCCCAGTACGCGGAACTTTCCGCGCAGGAGGGCGAGGCGAAGAAACTTTATGATAAGTCAAGCGCCGACCTTTCACAGGCGGAACGCGACAAGGAAGCCGAACAAAAGCGAATGGAAGAAAACGCAAGCGGCGGAAGCGGCAGCGGCGGCAACTTCATAAATCCCAACAGTTCGTTTATGTGGCCCTGCCAAAACTATTATTATATATCTGCAGGTTATAACAGCAACGACTATGTTCACAACGGTACCCACTACGGTATTGATATAGCAGGCGGCGGAATTATGGGCAAACCCATACGCGCCATGGCGGACGGTTATGTTACCTATGCCTACGGCGGCTGCGGTCATAACTACGGTAAAAACTGGTCCTGCGGCTGCGGCGGCGGTTACGGCAACTGGGCGCAGATAAACCACGGCACAATAAACGGCAACCGTTACAGCGCGGTTTATGCGCATGCAACAAGCATAATCGTAAGCACCGGTCAGTATGTTAAACAGGGTCAGGTTATCGGCTATGTGGGAACTACCGGCTGGTCTACGGGCGCGCATCTGCACTTCGGTCTTTTGGAAAACGGCGGTTGGGTAAACCCCAGCGACTACAGCTACCGCGGCTGATGAATAAAACCCTTGCGGTAAGAATAATTTCGGCAATACTTTTGCTGCTTTTAATGGCGGTGATTTTTGGATTTTCCGCGCAAAACGGAAGCGAATCCTCAGCCGAAAGCAGCAGCGTTACCGAAAATCTGTGCCGCGGTCTTTACCCTAAATTTAAGGAAAAAACACCGGCACAGCAGAAAAAAATAGTTGATACTTTGCATAATCCGGTAAGAAAAACGGCGCACTTTCTGCTTTACTTCACGCTTGGAACCTGCGCCTTTTTTACCTTTGTAACGTACAAAAGTATACCGTACGGTATGCGGTTTTTAATTCCGTTTTTACTTTGCGCGCTGTATGCCGCAAGCGACGAAATACACCAGTATTTTGTGGGCGGCAGGGGCGCTATGGTAAGCGATGTTCTGCTTGACAGCGCGGCGGCGCTTACGGCGGTAACGCTTTTTTGGATATTAGTTAATAACAGGAGGAAAAGGGCTGATGGAGGACAAGGAACTTAAACGTTCGTATTTCCGTAAGGGTCTTACGGCGTTTTTGGTTATTGCGGCAAGCATAGTTTTTTACTTCTTTATGCTTCGTATAGAAGGTCTTGCAAAATATGCAAGCCGCGTTATGCATGTACTTCAGCCGGTGATTTTCGGCTTGGTTATTGCATACCTTGTAAACCCTATTGTCAACTTTTTAAACGGCAAACTTATTCCTTTTCTTAAAAATCATATGAAAGACCCCGAACGCGCGCGTAAAACCGGCAATTCGATAAGCGTTATCGTTTCGGTGCTCTTTTTCTGCATTATACTTGTAGGCATAGTGGCACTTGTGGTGCCGCAGTTTATAACAAGTATCACAAACATAATCACGGTACTTCCCGGTCAGATAGACGCGCTTATATCCAAAGCGGAAAAACTTGTAAGGAACGATAAGCGTGCCGAGCAGGCGTTTGTAACGGCGCTTGAATACGGCAAAAAGTGGCTGCAGACCGACCTTTCGTCATTTGTCAACCGCCTTGCAACGTCGGTGGCAACAGGCATTTTAAGCGTTGTTAATTTTGTTAAAAATCTGGGTATAGGCATAATATTTGCGATATATCTGCTTCTTTCAAAAAGAAAGTTTGTAAACGGCACCAAAAAGGTGTTTTATGCACTTTTCCGCGAAAAGGCGGTCACACGCATTTTTGAATGGCTTTCAAAAAGCCACGAAGTTTTCAGCAACTTCATAAACGGCAAATTACTTGATTCCTTTATAATGGGAATTATCTGTTTTATCGGTCTTACCATTCTCGGTATACCGTACCCCGTGCTTATTGCAAGCATCATTGCCGTAACAAATGTTATTCCCGTGTTCGGTCCCTGGATAGGCGGTATACCCACTACGGCACTGGTTCTTATATCCGATCCGGTAAAGGGTATATACCTTGCAATATTCCAGATAGTTCTTCAAACGATTGAAGGCAATATTATAGAGCCTAAGATACTCGGCAACAAGATAGGTCTTGATACTTTCTGGGTAGTATTTGCAATAGTTCTGGGCGGCGGAATGTTCGGCATAATAGGTATGCTTATAGGCGTTCCGGGCTTTGCGGTAATATATTACATTATTGCGGCGATAATAAATTATCTGTTAAGAAGAAAAGGCAAGTCGACCGACAGTGCGGATTACGCAAATTCCAACGGCGATATAAACAAATTAAACGGAGGCGACGGCAATGCGTAAAAAAATACTTTTAGAGCAGAACGCGGCGCTTTTTAATGAGGTTCAGCGCCTTAAGGGCGAAATAGCGGACCTTAATAAAGAACTTGAAAAAATAACCGCCGAAACGGCAGCGGCAGAAAAGGTGGCCGAGGAAACGGTTTTAGAGGAAAATACCGAAACCTTTGAAACGCCTATTAAAAAACTTGAAGATAAGATTGCTAAAAACGCCGTTTCAAACGATGCCGAAAGTTACGGCGCAAAGGCGATAGGCGAAATTGTTCTTGCCGCGGCTAAAGCATGCGACGCGGCAAAACTTCAAAACGCGGGCGACGACCGCATAAACCTTATCTTAGGCAGGGCGGAAGTTGCTAAATCGCAGGTGCTTGAAGCGGTCTCTTCGGAAGGCACGTTTGATTCAAAAGCGATAAAAATAGATAAGGCGCTTGAGGAAGCGCGAAAGTATTTCGCATAAAGGGGTAAATAATCACGGCAGGATGCTTTTTTTGTTCGTGATTTTGAAATTTAATAAATCGTTTCGAAGTATAACGTTTCTGCGGCTGCGTTATACTTCCTGTTTTTCTTATGGGAGGTAAAAATGCTTAAAAAATTTCTCGGTTGTGTAAGAGAAAATAAAAAGCCTACAATTTTAACCCTGATTTTTATCACCGGCGAGGTTATTATAGAGGCAATTATTCCCTTTATAACCGCAAACCTTGTAAACAGCATACAGGCAGGTGCCGAAATGCAGGAAGTTCTCAAAACCGGCGTTGTTTTGGCTGTTATGGCGGTGGCTTCGCTCTGCTGCGGAGGCATTGCAGGGTTTACAAGCGCAAAGGCGTCCGCCGGATTTGCCAAAAACGTGCGGCACGATCTTTTTTACAAGATACAGGATTATTCTTTCAAAAACATAGATAAGTTCTCTACCTCGTCCTTGGTTACCCGCCTTACAACCGATGTTACCAATGTTCAGATGTCCTATCTTATGTGCATAAGAATAGCGGTAAGGGCTCCGCTTTTGCTTATATTTTCAATCGTTATGGCGTACATAATGGGCGGCGCGCTTGCAACCACTTTTGTTATCATTATACCTCTGCTTGTTTTCGGACTTTTAATGATTGCCAAAAAGGCAATGCCGGCTTTCCGCAGGGTGTTTAAAAAGTATGACCGTCTTAACGAGTCGATTGAAGAAAACGTCCGCGCAATGCGCGTTGTAAAAGGTTTTTCCCGCGAAGAGTTTGAAAAAGAAAAGTTCACTGCGGCGGCGGAAGATATCCGCGCCGACTTTACAAAGGCGGAAAGAATAGTTGCGATAAACTCGCCCCTTATGCAGTTCTGCGTATATTTTAATATGATCTTCGTTATGTTCGTAGGGTCCTACCTTATAATCGGCGGCAAAAGTTCGATAGGTGTAGGTCAGCTTTCCGCAATGCTTACATACGGAATACAGATACTTATGCAGTTAATGATGCTCTCTATGATATACGTAATGCTTACAATGTCGCTCGAGTCCATGAAGCGTATAGTAGAGGTTTTTGACGAAACGCCCACCATAACGCAGCCGGAAAACGCCGTCACGACGGTTAAAAACGGCGAAGTGGAGTTTAAAAACGTAAGTTTCAAATATTCCGAAAAAGCAAAGCGTTATGCGCTTTCCGATATAAACCTTAAAATTCCTTCCGGCGCTACGGTCGGTATTATAGGCGGTACGGGCGTCAGCAAAAGCACGCTTATACAGCTTATTCCGCGGCTTTACGACGTAACCGAGGGCGAGGTTTGCGTAGGCGGCGTGAACGTTAAAAATTACGATAAAACCGCGCTTCGCAACGCGGTTGCGGTAGTGCTTCAGAAAAATCTGCTGTTTTCGGGCACAATAAACGAAAATCTGCGTTGGGGCAACGAAAACGCCACCGATGAAGAAATCGTTGCGGCGTGCAAATTGGCGCAGGCCGACGATTTCATACGCACATTCCACGAAGGCTATGAAACGCACATTGAACAGGGCGGCACCAACGTTTCGGGCGGTCAGAAACAGCGGCTTTGCATAGCAAGGGCACTGCT
Organism: uncultured Eubacteriales bacterium; assembly: GCA_934491515.1. Lineage (GTDB taxonomy): Bacteria > Bacillota > Clostridia > Oscillospirales > Acutalibacteraceae > UBA737. The sequence goes on along the minus strand of CAKSTF010000005.1, from coordinate 71,520 downwards.
TAAAAGTCCTAAAATACTTATCCTTGACGACTCCACAAGCGCGGTCGATACCAAAACCGACGCGCTTATAAGGGAAGGACTTAAAACTTACATTCCCGATACCACAAAAATAATAATAGCTCAGCGTATCGCTTCCGTAATGGATGCCGATATGATAATCGTGATGGATGCAGGTAAAATAACCGCCGTAGGCAATCACGAAGAACTTATGACCGGCAGCGAGATATATCGCGAGGTATATGAACAGCAGATAAGCGGAGGTGACGGCAATGAGTAAAAGACCCGCAAACGCGATCCCTCCGAGAAAACTCGATATGGGCGTTCTTTCCCGCGTTATAAAAATGCTTTTTAAAAGTTACCCCGTGCTTATGCCGATAACCGTTGTGTGCACGGTGCTTTCGGCGGTGGTATCATCAATACCGGCAATATTCCAGCAAAAGATAATTGAGCAGATAACCGTGTTCACAAGAAGCGCGGAATTTTCGGCAGGCAATTATGCCGCTGCGTGGAACAACGCAAAGGCGATAATACTGCCGCTTCTTGTTCAGCTTATAGTAATGTACGTCTTTTCGGTTATATTTATCGCCGTGCGTTCTCAATTGATGGCGTATATAACCCAGGGCTTTTTAAACAAAATGCGTATCAGTATGTTTTCGGGTATGCAGAACCTGCCTATCGCTTATTTCGATACCCACAAGCACGGCGATATAATGAGCTATTACACCAACGATATCGACACGCTGCGCCAGTTGGTTTCGCAGTCGCTGCCTACGGTATTGCAGGCTTCCGTAATCGTGCTTGCAGTGTTCTTTATAATGCTTTATTACAGCCTTTGGATGACGCTGCTTATCGTTCTCGGCGTGGTTCTGATATTTTTTGTTTCCGCAAAAATGGGAGCCGGTTCGGCAAAATACTTTATACGTCAGCAAAAATCGGTAGGTAAAACCGAAGGCTTTATTCAGGAAATGATGAACGGTCAAAAGGTGATAAAGGTTTTCTGCCATGAAAAGGATGCCGAGAAGGACTTTGACAAGGTAAACGACGAACTTTACGAAAACAGTTTCCGCGCGCATGCCTATGCCAACTGCTTGGGACCCATAATTATGAACATCGGCAACGTGCTTTATGTTCTTGCCGCTACGGTAGGCGGACTTTTCATCGCCCTCGGCGTTAAAAACATAAGCCTTTCGGGTATGGCTTTCAATATTTCCATTCTTGTGCCGTTTCTTGGTATGACAAAGCAGTTTACCGGTAATATAAATCAGGTAACGCAGCAGTTCAATTCCATAGTAATGGCGCTTGCCGGCGCGCAGCGCGTGTTTGCGCTTACCGATGAGAAACCTGAAATCGACGACGGCTATGTAACGCTTGTAAACGTTACAGAGGACGAAAACGGCAATCTTACCGAGTGCGAAAAACGCACGGGTAAATGGGCGTGGAAGCATCCCCATTCCGACGGTACGCTTACATATACCCCCTTAAAGGGCGATGTAAGAATGATAGACGTGGACTTTTCCTACACCCCCGGCAAACAGGTGCTTAAAGATGTAAGCGTTTACGCAGAACCGGGTCAAAAGGTTGCGTTCGTAGGCGCTACGGGTGCTGGCAAAACCACAATTACCAATCTTATTAACAGGTTTTATGATATCGAGGACGGCAAAATCCGTTATGACGGCATAAACATAAATAAGATTAAAAAAGGCGACTTAAGGCGCTCGCTCGGAATCGTTTTGCAGGAAACAAACCTGTTTACATGTTCGGTTATGGAAAATATCCGCTACGGCAGGCTTGACGCAACGGACGAAGAATGTATAGAGGCGGCGCGCCTTGCGGGAGCCGACAGTTTTATAACAAGACTGCCCGAAGGGTACGATACCATGCTTGCCAATAACGGTTCAAATCTCTCTCAGGGACAGCGCCAGTTGATAGCGATTGCGCGCGCCGCGGTTGCCGACCCGCCGGTTATGATTCTTGACGAGGCGACTTCTTCAATAGATACCCACACCGAAGCGATAGTTCAGCGCGGTATGGATAAACTTATGGAGGGCAGAACGGTATTTGTTATTGCTCACCGCCTTTCAACGGTAAAGAATTCGGACGTTATTATGGTTCTTTCAAACGGCGAGATAATTGAACGCGGAAGCCACGAAGAACTTATAGCGCAAAAAGGTACTTACTATCAACTTTATACCGGAGCGTTTGAACTTGAATAAAACGCAGAAACCCCTGTCCTTTTTAAAAAGGACGGGGTCTCTTTTTTATCTGTTTGATTGACAACACGCCGTAATCGTTATATAATATCTTTGTATGTTCAAATAGGGGTGGGTGCCCCTGTTTACCGTTTGCGGACAATAATATTTTAAGGAAGTTTTTTATGGAATGGATGTCACTTAATGAATTACGCGAAAGGTTTTTGCGCTTTTTTGAAAGCAAAGGCCACCTGCGGCTTAAAAGTTTTCCCCTGGTGCCGGACGGCGATAAGTCGCTGCTTCTTATAAACTCGGGCATGGCGCCTATGAAAAAATATTTCACGGGCGAGGTAACGCCGCCGTCAAACAGGGTTTGCACCTGCCAGAAATGTATCCGCACGCCCGACCTTGAGCGTGTCGGTCATACCGCGCGCCACGGCACTTATTTTGAAATGCTCGGAAACTTCTCTTTCGGGGACTACTTTAAGCACGACGCTATCGCGTGGTCATGGGAATTTCTTACAAAAGAACTCGGAATACCGAAAAACCTGCTTTGGCCCTCCGTTTACGAGGAGGACGACGAGGCATACGCTATATGGCGCGATGAAATAGGCGTACCCGAAGAACGGATAGTAAAACTCGGAAAAGAGGATAACTTCTGGGAGCACGGCACGGGTCCGTGCGGACCGTGCAGCGAGATATACTTTGACCGCGGCGAAAAGTACGGCTGCGGCTCTCCCGACTGTAAACCCGGCTGCGACTGCGACAGATATATGGAAATCTGGAACAACGTATTTTCGCAGTTCAACAATATGGGCGACGGCACTTACACCGAACTTGAACACAAAAACATAGATACCGGAATGGGTCTTGAACGCCTTGCCTGCGTTATACAGGGCGTGGACAATATGTTTGAGGTGGATACCGTAAGAAACATTCTTAACAAGGTTTGCGAAATTTCGGGTAAAGAGTACGGAAAAGAAGCCGAAGCCGATGTTTCCATCCGTGCGATAACCGACCATGCGCGCGCTTCCACCTTTATGATAAGCGACGGTATCATCCCCTCGAACGAGGGCAGGGGATACGTTTTAAGGCGTATTATCCGCCGCGCCGCAAGACACGGCAGGTTTATAGGTATTAACCGTTCGTTTTTGGCGGAACTTGCCGAAACCGTTATAAAAGAAAACGAATCGGGCTACCCCGAACTTCGTGAAAAGCAGGAACTTATCAAAAAGGTAATCGCAAACGAGGAAGCGAGTTTTCTTAAAACCATAGATCAGGGACTTTCCCTGCTGGAAAGCCTTATTAAAGAGGGAGGCGAACTTTCCGCGGCGGACGCCTTTAAACTGTACGATACCTACGGTTTTCCGCTTGACCTTACCGTGGATATACTTGAAAGCCGCGGTATGACGGTTGACGAGGACGGCTTTGACGAACTTATGCAGCGCCAGCGCGAAACGGCACGCAACGCGAGAAAAGCCGCCGACGGTGAAAGCTGGAGCAGCAACGAAATTACCTTTGAAAACATACCGGCTACGGAGTTTTTAGGATATACGGAAGTATCCTGCGAGGCACGCGTTCTTGACATTGTAAAGGACGGCGAGCACGTTGCGGCAGCCACTGCCGGCAGCAAAGCCACGGTAGTGCTTGATAAAACCGTGTTTTACGGCGAGTCGGGCGGTCAGGTAGGCGACAGCGGCGTTTTGATCTTTAAAAACGGTAGTTTTAAGGTTACGGACACAAAAAAGAACACCTCCGGCGTGTTTATGCATACAGGCACTGCGGTATCGGGCGATATTTCGGTAGGCGATACCGTTACGGCGCAGTTTGATATAAAACGCAGAAATGCGATACGCCGCAACCATACGGCGGCGCACCTGTTGCAGGCGGCGCTGAGGAAGGTGCTCGGCAACCATGTTGAGCAGGCGGGACAACTTGTAAACGAAAAGGAATGTCGGTTCGACTTTACGCATTTTTCCGCCCTTACCGAGGACGAGTTACGCGAAGTTCAGAACACCGTAAACGAAGAAATACTTTCGTCCCTCCCCGTAGTATGCCGCGAAATGCCTATTGAGCAGGCAAGAAAATCGGGCGCTATGGCGCTTTTCGGCGAAAAGTACGGCGACGTTGTACGCGTTGTATACGCAGGCGACGCTTCGGTGGAATTCTGCGGAGGCACGCACGTATCATCAACGGGAGAAATAGGACTTTTCAGAATAATAAGCGAAACAGGCGTTGCTTCGGGCGTGCGCAGAATAGAAGCGCTTACCGGCACGAACGTTTGCGAACTTATTGATAAATACAAAAACGCATTGACCGAAACTTCCGCCGTGCTTAAAGCAGGCAGACCGGAGGAACTTCCCGAAAAAGCGGCAGCGCTTGCGCTTCAGGTGAAAGAACTTCAGAAAAAACTGTCCGCTTTCGAAGAAAAGATGAATTCCGGCAAAATAAACGAACTTATGAAGTCGGCAAAAGAGGTAAGCGGCGTTTTGGTGGCGGCTGCAAGGTTTGACGGCGTATCGCCCGAAGAACTGCGTAAAATGACCGACAGCGCAAAATCTTCCGAAAAGGCGGAAATTGCCGTGCTTGCCGCTAAAAACGGCGATAAAATAACCTTCTGCACCGGCTGTTCAAAGGCGGCGATTGCCCTTGGCGCAAACGCAGGAAATATTGTAAAATCTGTGGCGATGGCGGCAGGCGGCAACGGCGGCGGCAAACCCGACAGCGCAATGGCAGGCGGCAGGGACGCTTCCAAAATAGATGAAGCGCTCGCGTCCGTTTACGAAACGGTAAAAAATATGATTAAGAAATAACCCGATAAAACGGAGGTATTTTAATGAACGATTGTCTTTTTTGTAAAATAATCGCAGGCGAAATTCCAAGCACCAAGATTTATGAGGACGAGTTTGTTTACGCTTTTGCAGACATAAATCCGCAGGCGCCGTTTCATGCGGTGGTAGTGCCTAAAACGCATATAAAATCGGCGGCGGAGATAACTCCCGAAAACAGCGCGCTTGCGGCGCACGTTTTTGAAGCGATTGCAAAAATAGCAAAGGAAAACAATCTTGAAAAAGGTTTTCGTGTTGTAAACAACTGCGGCGAGCAGGGCGGTCAGACTGTGGACCACATTCATTTTCATCTTCTTGCACGCAGGAATTTACAGTGGCCTCCGGGCTGAGAACGCAACACTCAGATTTTGAAAGGAAGTATATATAAATGTCCGAATACTATACTATGAAAATTGCAGGTCTTGAAAGAAAACTTGAAAAGTTTCCCGTAAGCGACAAACTTGATATCGCCGCATTTATTATTTTCGGCGATGTGGAACTTACAATTAAAGGTTCCGAAGAACTTCTTAAAAAAGCACCTGAATTTGACGTTATACTGACGCCGGAAGCAAAATCCATTCCGATAGCATACGAAATGGCAAGGCAGTCCGGCAAGCCTTATGTTGTGGCGCGCAAGGGGCTTAAAGTTTATATGCGCAACCCGATCGAGGCGTCGGTTGAATCAATAACCACCCAAAAAGAACAGCATTTATATCTGGGCGAAACCGAGGTACAGGCAATAAAGGGCAAGCGCGTTCTTATCGTGGACGACGTTGTAAGCACCGGCGAATCGCTTTCGGCTGTAAGAAAAATAGTAAGCGAAGCAGGCGGCATTGAAGCGGCAACGGTTGCCTTCCTTGCAGAGGGCGACGCGGCGGAACGCCATGATATTATAGTTCTCGGCAATCTTCCGCTTTTCTTTAAGTAAAGTATGAACGGTTTTGAGCTGGGGATTCTTGACTATATAAGAAACAATCTGTCCTGCAGGGCGCTTGATTTACTTTTCGGCACTGTTACGCATTTGGGCGACGGCGGAATTTTCTGCATTGCGCTTGCTGTTATGCTGCTTATCTTTAAAAAGACAAGGCGCATAGGCGTTACTGCCGCGATAGCGATGGCAATGGGCTTTATTATAGGCAATCTTGCAATAAAGGGGATTGTAGGCAGGATAAGACCTTACGACCTTAATCCCGCGATAGAACTTATAGTGGGCAAGCCGCACGATTCATCATTTCCTTCGGGGCATACGCTTGTAACAACGGAGGCGGCGCTTTCGATTTTCCTTTACAATAAAAAATGGGGAACGGCGGCGCTTGTTATTGCGGGCCTTGTGGCACTTTCAAGGATATACCTTTATATGCACTATCCGAGTGACGTTCTGGCAGCGCTTATATTGGCGACGGCGATAACCTTTTTTGCAAAACACCTTACCGATAAATTATATTTAAAAATCGGAAACAGAAAAAAAGATATATAAATAAAAAGGCTCTGCTTTAAAAGCAGAGCCTTTATCTGTGCAAATTTAAAATTTTACAAACCCTACGGCGCAGAACACGGCGAAAGCCGCGGCGTTCACGCCCACAATAGTGGCGCCCACAGGCGTTCCGGCAATAATTGAAATTATTATTCCGAGCACCGAACACGCAACCGAAAGTATTGCCGAACAAACGGTTACCGATTTAAAACTTTTAAACACCCGCATTGCGGAAAGTGCCGGAAATACAACAAGTGCGGATATAAGCAGCGAACCTACAAGATTCATGGCAAGCACGATTATAACGGCGGTAACGACCGCTATAAGCAGGTTGTAAAGATTAGCCCTTATTCCCGTTGCAAGGGCAAAACTTTCGTCAAACGTTACCGCAAATATTTTGTTATAAAATACTATAAAAAGCGCCAAAACGGCAAAGGAAAGAACGGCGCAAATTATCACTTCGGCTTTTGTAAGGGTTAAAATAAGGGTAGACCCGAAAAGCGTGCTGCAAACATCGCCCGAAACATTTGAAGTGGGCGCAAAAATGTTCATAATAAGGTATCCCGCCGCAAGAGCCGTTACCGATACGGTAGCAATCGCAGCATCGCCCTTTATTTTCTTTTTTTGTCCGCCCTTTAATATAAGAACGGCGCATATAACGGTTATTCCGAGCGTAAGCGGCATATCGTTAGTGAATTTTAAAACCGCCGCTATGCTCATGGCGCCGAACGCCACGTGGGAAAGTCCGTCGCCTATAAACGAAAGCCTTTTCAGCACAAGCGTTACGCCGAGAAGCGACGAACAAAGGGAAATCAGCGTGCCGGCAATAAGTGCGTTTTGAATAAAGGGAAAGGCAAGGTATTCCGCAAGGTTTTCAATCATAGTGGTTCTGCGCCTCCCTTTGTGTGTTTGTGCTTAAAAGCACAGTCATGCGTGTTCATATATTCGTCTTTTGTGCCGAAAAACACATTTTTCCCTATGTGAAGTATATGCGTGGCATATATTGCCGCCGCGTTAAGGTCGTGCGATATCATAATAACCGTCATCTTATATTTGCGGTTCAGTTTTTCAACCGATTCGTACATATCTGCCGCGGCTTTCGGGTCAAGACCGGATACCGGCTCGTCCAAAAGCAGCATTTTATCGGCGGCACAAAGCGCACGCGCCAAAAGCACGCGCTGCTGCTGACCGCCGGAAAGTTCACGGTAGCATTTTCCGTAAAGGTCTTTAATTCCGAGTCTTTCTGCTGCTTTTTCGGCACGCTGTTTTTCCGTTTTTCCGTAAAACGGCTTGCTGCCCATTCTTCCGCAGCAACCCGAAATGATGATTTCTTTAACGCTTGCGGGAAAGTCTTTTTGAAAATCCGATTGTTGCGGCAGGTAGCCTATTTGATTTTTTGAAATGCCATTCCCGAAAACGACCTCTCCGGATACGGGGGGCTGAAGCCCTAAAACAGTTTTCATAAGGGTGCTCTTGCCGGAACCGTTTTCACCCACGATAAACAGGTAATCGCCGCTGTTAACGGAAAAATTTATATTTTCTACTATTGATTTTGAATCGTAACCCGGCGACAGGTTCTTACATACAAGTTGTGCCGTCAAGACAGTGCCTCCTTTAGAACGGAAAGATTTTTTTGCATCACCGAAAGGTAGGTAACTCCGTTTTCGGAATCTTTAAGCGATACAGACTGCATGGAATCAAGCCGCAGTATCTTTGCGTTTTTGCGTTTTGTGTTTTCTATTACCGTTTCGGCAATTTTGCCGTTTGAACCGTCAATTATCAATATGTGCGATATACCGAGTTCGTCCGCTTTTTGCGCTAAGAAAGTCACGGTTTTAAAACTTGCTTCGCTTTCCGCCGAGCAGCCGGGGAAAGCGGCATAAAAATTCAGAGAGTAATCGCTTAATAGATATAAAAACGGAAAACGGTCGGCAAAAATAAGGGTGTCGCGCGCGGCGGATTTTACGGCGTTTTCGTATTCGCCGTCAAGTTCCGAAAGGCGTTTTTTAAAGGATTCGTTCTGCGTGCGGTAGTGTTCGGCAAGGTTGGGGTCGGCGCAGCATAACTCATCGCATATTATATCGCACATCGCGGCGGCGTTTTTAAGGGAAAGCCAGATATGTTCATCGTTTTCCTCTTCCTTGTGTTCTTCTGAAGAATGTTCTTCCTGCATACCCTCGCTGTGCTCTTCTTTTTTTACAAGGCCGCCCAAACGGTCGGTTAAATTCACCGCTGCCACGTTTTCGCCGGCAACGGTTTTAAGCGTATCTTCCGCCCATGCATCGGACTCGCCGCCGATATATATAAATATATCGCTTGAAGCAATCGTTACCATATCAGCCGCAGTCGGCTGAAAATTATGCGGATCCGCACCGCTTTTTAAAAGCAGTGTAAGTGATACGCCGTCGGCGTTCCCTATTATTTCGCGCGCAAGGTCATATACGGGAAAGGTTGTTGCCGTAATGCTTACGCGCGCCTTTTTTGAAACTGCTTTGCCGCAGCCGCAGGCCGACAGCAAAAACAAAACCGCAAACGCGGCACAAAGTAATTTTTTCATAATAAAATTATACCGCCAAAACGCTTCAAAGTCAACAATGCCGGATTGCTTTGTTTTTGTCTAAAACAGTCTTGTTTTATGCTTTTTTGTGTGTTATATTATCGTGTGGAAATAATTCTACGAGGCCAAAAATTATGAAAACTGTATTGTTAAGCGGTGCGGCGGTAAACTTTTACCTTATCGTGGCAGGCTCTTTAGTGGGACTGCTGCTTAAAAAAGGACTGCCCGAACGCTTTTCTTCAATAATAAACACCGCAATGGCGCTTACCGTCCTGTACATAGGTATTTCCGGCGTTATTGCCGACAACATAAATGTTTTAACTATAGTTCTTTCAATGGGCGTAGGCGCGGTTATAGGCGAACTTATAGATATAGATAAATGGCTTAACCGTCTTTCTTCCGCTGCACAGAAGCGTTTTTCAAAAAACGGCGGCAACAGCAATTTCGGCGAAGGATTCGTAACCGCAACGCTGGTTTTCTGCGTTGGGGCTATGTCTATTGTAGGGTCTATTAATTCGGGTATGCGCGGCGATAACGCAACCCTTTATTCAAAGTCGATGATAGACGCCATCACCTCCGCAATGTTTGCTTCTTCTATGGGTATCGGCGTTATGTTTTCGGCCTTGCCCGTGCTTTTGCTTGAGGGCGTGATTACGGTTTCCGCAGCGTTTTTGGCGCCGTATCTCACGGATGAAATAATAGCGCATATCGGGGTTATCGGTTCGATACTTATAATAGTGCTGGCGTTTAATCTGCTTAAAATCACGAAAATAAAGATTGCAAACCTTTTGCCGGCAATCTTTTTGCCTATTGCTTTTTGTATGATTTTTTAGTATAATCTAATAAAATATTCAAGGGGTAATTTGGTATGAGCATCAGGTTTTGTATGTCTTTGGCATCGCTTACGGTGTCCGTTTCATGCCGGTATGAACACGTGAAAAATATGTGTTCGGCGTACATTATCCCCGATGTTTCAGAACCCGATATTTCCGCCTCCTGTACCGATGCGGAAATTGCCGCCGAAATCGCGCTTTTAGAGGGTACAAGCCCGCAAAACGCGGAATTTCTTTGCATTTACAGAAGTATTGCGCGCGTTTTGCCTTCCTTTAACAGGGCGGTGTTTCACGGCGCGGCGATAACGTATTTAAGCAACGGTTTCTTGTTTACGGCGCCAAGCGGTACCGGAAAATCCACGCATATAAAATTATGGCGTAAATATCTCGGCGACAGCGTAAAGATAGTAAACGGTGACAAGCCGATAATTGCAGCCGACAAAAACGGCGTTACAGTTTACGGAACCCCGTGGGCGGGCAAGGAGAACTGGCAGCGAAACACATCTGCGCCGCTTAAAGGAATCTGCGTTTTAAAGCAGGGGACTGATAATAAAATAAGGCCGTTAAGCAAAGAGGAAAGCGTATCGGCATTTATGCGGCAGATATACCTTCCCGATTTCGAGAATGCATTAGCGGATACTCTTTCGGTGCTTGACGCAATAATAAGAAACGTTCCCGTTTTCGAACTTTCGTGCGATATAAGCGAAAACGCCGTTATTGCAAGTTTTGAAGCGCTTACGGGTGATAAATATAAAAACAAGGGAATTTAAATTTCCTTTATATGCAGGCATAGTTCATCGGTAGAACATCAGCTTCCCAAGCTGAGGAGGCGGGTTCGATTCCCGTTGCCTGCTCCAATTTGCCGCAGACTTTGTACCGTCTGCGGCAATTATATTTAATAAAAAACCGTCCCGTGGGACGGTTTTTTCTCTTCTGCCTTTTGCTCTTGCTGTTTTTTATTTATTCTTTATTTGATTTTTTTCGGTTTGCGGCGTTTACCGATAAACGGTAAAGCGATGTAAGCGCCGCGCTCAGCAGTGCGCCGCCTATAATATCCGTAAACCAGTGCACTCCGGAAACAAGCCTGCCTAACGTCATAAAAACGGCAAAGACCGAAAGCAATGCGGCAGTTACCGTCACTAATGTTCTGCTCTTTATTCGGGTGCGAAACTGCAATATCGCCGTGGGAATCACGCACAGTACAAGCAAAGTTGTAGATGAGGGGTAGGAGGCTTCAAGAAAGCCGTCTATAAGCACAGGACGGTAATTTACGGCATATTTTTCAAATAAAAGATAAAACGCCGTCAGAATAATATAAAAAGCGCCGAGTAAAAGGATATCGCCGTCTACCCGCGCGATACTTTTTCTTTTTATCAGCTGTACTAGTCCTAAAACCGCAAAGCCGAACATAAAAGTCACGGGAATAAGACCTAACCAGTCGGTGACGGTGTAAAGCGTCATATTTACGCCGAAAAGGGAATGTATATAACCGTTAAGCGCGCCAAATCCCACGGATGAACCTCTTGGCCCTATCGCGCGGACATCGACAAACGATACGGCAGCCGTCCATAGTGCAAACGCCGCAAACAGTCCCGTGCATAGTAATATATCTTGTTTGTGTGTTTTCTGCATTTTCAATCAGTCCTTATTGTTTTTATCTCTGCATTTTGCTTTCGGGAATTTAACGCACACTGTAAGTCTGCCCGTACTATATTCCGCCGTTATGCTGCCGCCGGATTTTTCGGTAAGGGTTTTTGCTATAGAAAGACCGAGTCCCGTTCCGTCCCTTGCGGTGTTCACTGTGTAAAATCGGTCAAACAGACGCTCTGTTTTAACATGCGTAAGATTTTTTGCACTGTTTTCAAATCTGATAGTTCCGTCGGCAGTCAGCGCAACGCTGAGGTCGCCGTCGGAATATTTTGCGGCGTTATTTAAGATATTGTCAAAGATGCGCCGAATTGCCGCTTTGTCGGCAAGGCATATCGTTTTTTTGCAGGAATTGTTATAACAGGCAAAATGCCGTGTTCCGAAAAAACGCCGTAAAAACCGGTTAGACTCTGCTCCAAAACATCGTTTATAACAACCGCTTCCGGCAGCAGGGCGTCCGTCGCGCCCGAAATAACAGAGTAATTAAGAAGTTCTTCGGTCATTGAACGCATTGTATCGGCGCGTTCTTTCATAATTTTAAGGTAATGCGCCGCCCTTTCGGGTAGTTCTGCGTCCCGGGATAAAAGGTCAAGATATCCGCAAATTGCGGTAAGCGGCGTTCTGAGGTCGTGAGAAATGTTCGTAACCGCGGTCTTCAGTTCGGCGTCTCCGTTGCAAAGCCGCAGGCGCTCCCGCCTTAAAGCGGCAAGTTGTTTGTTGATTCGTGCGGCAAGTCGCCGCACGCTTTTATTACAGGACGATACGAAAATTTGCGTGTTGGTGTCGGTATTCAGTTTTTCTTCAAGTTCGGAGGATATTTCCCGAACGGCGCTTTTTACCGAAAGGGCATAAAGCAGCAAAAAAATGCAGGCGGCAAGAGCGCATATAACCAAAACACAACAAAATTTCATATAAATCTCCGTTATATCACCGCAGGTCTTTTCGGCGGAAAACAACAATTCCGCAGGATGTTGCGGTAATCAAAATAATACCGTTGTAAAGTGCCAGCAAACGGTGGTGTTCGGATTTCATATTTGCAAGTTGTATCACCTGTCCGCCGGAAGTAAAGTCCTTTAAGAATTTATATACCTCTCTCTTTGTTCCGCCTATATAATTCGGGTTGGGCGCTGCGTCTTCGCTTGTTGTAACGCCGTTTTCGGTAAATGAATAAGCCGAATAGTATTCGGGTTCGTTAAGTGCGGAGGTTATTCTTATTCCTGCAAAAAACAGTGCAAAAGTCAGCAATATGCACGCCGCGGCAGAGTAGGCTTTGTTTTGGCACAGCATGGATATAAGCGTAAAAACCGCGCAGAAAGCCACGGAAAGCGCAAAAACAAGCAGGGTGTAGAGTATTATCGTTTTAATTGAAGCATCCGCTTTTCCGAGCAGCAGAAACCCAAGCAAAGTGTGCGGAAGAATGTAGGCGGCACTCATAATAAATCCGGCAAAGACGCTTACGGCAAGGTTGACAAGATATATGTTGTGCCTGCGGTGCCCCACAATCAGTTTGTTGCGCATCGTACCGTCGCTGTATTCACAGCCTATAAAAAGCGAAGTAAATACGGCAAGCAATACGGGCAGAATAAAGGCGAATGTAAATAATGTTGAGTCGGGCGTCCACGCAGCGCCGCTGTTGCGGTTGTCAAGATAATGTATAACGGGAAGCGCCGTTCCGGCAACAAACATAACAAGTGCTGAAATTAAAAGTATTTTATCGCGGAAAAGTCTGGCAAATTCGGATCTAAGCAGTTTACGCATGGGTAACACTTCCCACAAGATTCATATAAAAACTTTCAAGACTTTTATCCAGTTCCTTGATGTTTTCAACCGTGCAGCCGCTGTTTGCAAGGGCACGCACAAGTTTTGTAACAGAAATATCGGAGTATATATCCGCGTGTGCGGCGTCCGAAACGCGGTACTTAACATTCATACCGTCAAGCACAGTAGAGAGTGCTTTTGTGTCGCTTACCTCCACACGCATACACTTTCCGAAGCATTTTTCAAGTTCTTCGGCGCTGATTTCCTTTATCATACGGCCGCCGTCTATAAATCCGTAATGTGTCGCAAGGCGTGATAATTCATCCAGAATATGGCTTGATATAAGCACCGTAATGCCATATTCGCGGTTTAGTTTTAAAATTAGTTCGCGCATTTCGATAATGCCCTGAGGGTCAAGACCGTTTACGGGTTCGTCCAACACTAAAAAGTCGGGATTTCCGGCAAGTGCCGCCGCGATTCCGAGTCGCTGCCGCATACCGAGAGAAAAGTTTTTTGCCTTTTTCCTTCCTGTGTCGTAAAGCCCCACCAAGAGCAGCAGTTCGTCGATACCTTCGTCCGACGGTATTCCCAGCACACGGTATTGCTGACGGATATTTTCTTTTGCCGTCATATCAAGATACAGCGACGGCGTTTCCACCACAGCACCCATTCTTCTGCGGCTGCGTGCTATGTTTTTGTCGGTGTTTTTAATGCCGCAAAACCTCTTCACCGCAAAGTCCGGGCAGCATAAGGTCAAGCAATATAAGATTCGGACGTACGCTTTGCAGCAAAAGCAGCGCTTCCGTTCCCGAATATGCGCGCAGCACCGAATAGCCGGCCCTTTCCAAAACTTCTTTTTCAAGGTCGCCTACGGCAATATCATCGTCAACAATCAAAATTGTTTGCATGAATAACTTTTCCTTTTATAACAGTTTTTATTTCAGTTCGTCTATTCTGCCTGCCTGTATAAACGGCAGAGAGCGTTTGACTTTTTCATCGTCCCAATTCCACCAACGCAGGTTTTCCAATTTTTCGATTGTCGCATCGTCGAACCGTTTGCGGATGGGTTTTGCCGGAACACCGCCCACAACGGTATAGGGCGGAACATCCTTTGTAACTACCGCACGGGCGCCTATAACAGCGCCGTCGCCTATCGTTACTCCCGAAAGTATTACGGCCTCGTATCCTATCCACACATCGTTTCCTACCGTTATGCCGCCTTTGTTGTCCCACGCATTTTTTATGTCTTTTGGGTCAAGTTCCCATTCTTCAAAAAAGATAGGAAAAGCATAATTTGAAAGCGAGCGCATGGCGTGGTTGGCGCTTGTAAATATAAATTTTGCACCGCACGCCACCGAACAGAATTTTCCTATTTTAAGTTTGTCGCCGTTAACGGGGTAGTGGTAAAGCACGTTGTTTTTCTGAAAATCGCGTGGGTCGTGCACAAAATCGTTGTACATTGTATATTCCCCGATTTCTATGTTGGGGTCGGTGACCACATCCTTTAAATAAACTATTTCTTTATCACCCGTACGGGGGTAAACTTTGTTTCTCATAATTTTCTCCTTTGCGGAGGGCAATCACCGTGCGGTGATTGCCCCTTTGTTGCCCTATTGTTAAAACAACTGTCCCGGCAGGCGTAATTTTTCCTTTTTCGGGAAGGTCGCTTCATATTTTTCAAAACCTTCGGAATCGGTCTCGGGCACAAAATACCCTTCAGGGTCTTTGTAAATTCCCGAAACACCGTTTAAAAATCCGGGTTTTAGTTCCTTTATGAGGAAATAATCGGCGGAAGGATCATCCGCATAACGCACGCCGCGTGTTTTGGCAACAACAAAGCCGGACTTGCCGTAAAACAAGATGTTTCCGGTTATTGCAAGCGCGCCGGTCCCCAGTTCCGCCGCCTTTTCGGCAGAATAATCAAGAAGTATTTTCCCGTAGCCTTTGCGCTTGTGTTCGGGGGCTATGCATATCGGGCCGAAGGTCATAATGGGTGTTTTTCTGCCGTCATCACATTCTATTTCCGAACGCACATAAATTACCTGACCTATAAGTTTGCCGTCAAGTTCCATAACAAAGTCAAGTTCCTTAACGAAAGCCGGATCGCTGCGGTAACAGTGCAAAACATAATGTTCGGTACAACCCGGACGGTATACGTTCCAAAAAGATTCGCGTGTAAGTTTTTCAACTGCCCTGTAGTCTTTTTCTTCTTCGTGGCGGATAATAATATTTTTTTCTGACATATCTGATTTCTCCTAATATAAGATTTTTAAATAAATGCCGTTATTTTTCGGTGCAAAAAAGATGTATACCAAGCGCTGCGTTAAATCCCGTTGCGGCAAAAACGCTGAAACGTTCCGTTACGCCGAAATATTCCGCAGGCACTGCTTTTGTGCCCAAAGCGCCGATAAGCATCATAATAAGCGCCGCAGCAGCGCAAACACCGTAGGAACGGCACTCCCTGTTCTTTGCGCCTGCGATAATTATAGTTGTGAGCGATATTGCCGACAGCAGTACAACCGCCGCCGTCACGGCAATGTGCATACGGTCGGAAAAAGTTCCTGCAAAGCCGCTGTCGCTTAAAGGAAACATCCTGAAGCCCACGGCGGATACCCACTCCATTGCTGCAAAAAAGATAAACACCCGTGCGCAGAAGTTTTGTTTTTTTACCCTGTATTCCGATACAAACTACAGCGACACAAAGCACTTCGCAAACGTTGTAAAGGGCTGTAAGCCTGTTCCACGCCGCAAGCGACGGTGCGTTAGCGGCACTCAGGTCGCTTACCGCCTGCGACATCCAGTCGTACCCGGGGTAACTAAGGGGCGCAAATATGACCGCCGCCGTATACGAAAGGAAACTTACAATGCCCAAAAGACCTAATTTTTGGGTAAGTGATTTTTTCATTTTAAATTGCCTCTTTTTATATTGAATGTACGGAAAAACAAACTTACATGGTTCTTAAGTTTAACAAGGCACTCCGCTTCCTTTTCGGGCTGGCGGTCACAAATCTGTATCAGCAGAACAACCGGCGATACATACATAAGCGCCAGCGTTTCGGGGTCCTCCGCTTTAATTTTTCCCGCGCTTATAAGGCTGCGGAAAATAGCGGCATGGTAAAGAACTATTCTGTCTATATACCGTTTCGTGCAAAGTTCCGCAAGTTCCGGCGAATGGAATTGCTCTATGGTCATCATTCTGCGGAAACGGCTTACGGTTTCATTATGCAGGGAATAATAAAAGATCTGGCGCACCTTTTCAAAAAGCGCTTCCTCCGTGATTTCCGTAAATACGGAAATATCTTCGGCAGCGTTCTGCACATGAATATCTATCTTTGCCGTATCCTCTTCATATTGCGCGGCCGTAGACTTTACAATAGCCTCGAAAATAGCGCGCTTACCTTTAAAATGATTGTAAAGCGAGGGCGCTTTAATGCCTACCGCGTCGGCAATGTCGCCCACGCTTACCGAATCATACCCACGCTCCGAAAACAGTTTGAGCGCACAGGTCAAAATCTTCTTTTTTGTACCTTCTTTTTTCATACGTTCCTCCGACGATAACTAACTAACGTTCGTTAGTGCAATTATAACTTCTGTTTTTGCGTTTGTCAAGAGCAAAAAAAGGAGTTATTTTACTAACGGCGTTCTCCGCCGGCAAGGGGGAGTGTATATTGACAATACCGCACAGCCGTGTTATACTTATTCGGTTGATAATTTGGTCTTATAAGGGGGATGCGGTATGCCTAAAGTCAGCGTTATAATTCCTTGTTACAATCATGCGGCGTATATTGCTGACACGGTAAACAGCGTTCTTTCCCAGTCTTTTACAGATTTTGAACTGCTTATTGCGGACGATTGCTCGTCCGATAATTCAAGGGAAATACTGCGCGCAATAAAAGACAGCCGCGTTAAATGCATCTTCCCCGAAAAAAACATGGGAACGGTGCGCGTTTTAAACAGTCTTATCGCCGCTTCGTGCGGGGAATATATCGCCACCCTCGGGTCGGACGATATCTGGCAAAAGGATAAACTTCAAAAGCAGGTCGACTTGCTTGACGGCAACCCCGATATAGGCGCCTGTTTTTCGTGGGTGGATATAATTGACGAAAACGGTAACCCGACCGATAAAGCCGATGTGGGCGAGGATACCTTCAATGCGGATATTCGCTCCCGCGGCGAACTGCTGCGCAGGTTTTACGATACGGGCAACTGCATATGCCATTCAAGCGCGCTTGTAAGGCGCAGTGTGCAGGACGCCGTAGGTCTTTACAATCCGGCGCTGCGGCAGCTTCACGATTACGAACTTTGGGTAAGGATAGCGAACAGGTATCTGGTTAAAATACTTTGTGAAAAACTTGTAAAATACCGCCGCGCCGTTTTGAAAAACGGCAGCGTGAGCGCTACTTTGCTTGACAACACGGTACGCCATTTAAACGAGATAGGTTTTGTAACCTACGAACTTGTGAACGGACTCAGTGAGGACGCATATTTTGACGGTTTTTGCGGCGGCGAAAAAAGAAGTATGAGCAAGGCGGAATTTCTGGCTGTTAAGTACGAACTTTTAAACCGGCACACGGTATGCGGAAAACGCAACTGTGAAATTGCAAATACGTTCCTTTTTAATAATTGCAGCGAAGAATTTTTGGCGGCGGAGGACGAAAACGGAATATCCCTTGCGGATATCTATGCCCGTACCGCCGAACAGGCGGATAAGTATTATTTCAATGATCCTGCCCTTAAATCCAAAAATCCCGTAAATCTTGCCAAACGGGCAATAAAAAAAATCATCAGGTCATGTGGAGGAAAAGTATGAGTAAAAACGGACTTTTTTCCGTTGTTCTTTTGCATTACAATCAACCGCAGTATGTAAAAACGGCGCTTGATTCGGTGTTTGCGCAAAACTACCCGCAGATAGAACTTATTTTTGCGGACGACTGTTCTGCTATGATAGATGTTGACGACCTTAAAAGTTACTGCGAATCAAAGCGGACCGATAATATAAAGGATATAATTTGGCAGATAAATCCCGAAAATATGGGAACGGTCAAAAGCCTTAACAGTGCTGTTGCTAAGGCAAGCGGCGAGTATCTGCTCTTTTTTGCGGCGGACGACGCACTGTATGATGCCGATGTTCTTAAAAATTATGCGGACGCTTTTAAACATGCGGACGACGACGTTTATATGATATCCTCGCAATGCCATATGATGGATGAATCTTTGCAGAACAGACTTTCCCTTTTTGTTTCAAATTCCGCGGGCGAACGCTTTAATAAAATGACCGCAAAAGAACAGTTTAAGGTTTTTGCGGAAGATTGTTTTCTGGCAATCGGCGCTACCGCAACAAGAACGGCGGCGTTTGAAAGGTTCGGCACATTCTCTGAAAAATACAAACTTGTTGAGGATTGGTACTACTATATAAAAGTTACGCGTGAGGGCGGCAGAATTAAGTATGTTAATTTTAACGGTCTGCTGCACAGAAGCGGCGGCGTAAGCCACAGCAATCCGGAGGACGGTTTAAAGCCCCATGTTGTCGCTTTTATATACGATATGGTAAAAATACGCGAAAACGAGGTACTGCCGTATCTTGGGGACTTTACAAACAAGGAAAAAACCGTTATTATAAACAAGTATATTGAGCAGTTAAAGGCTTACCGCAATACCGGCGACGGCAAAAAAACGCTATGCTTTTTTAAGCGTGTTAAGTATTTCGGCGCGGTCTCTTACGGTGCGTATCTTGCAAAAAGATATGTAATTTATATATCGGCACACCGCCTTTTCCTGCCGCAGTTAATTTTAGATATGTTGTTTTTGTGGGGATTTGCCGCTGCGGCAGAAAACATACCGCTGTTTGGCGGGTGCGGCGGCTTTTTCAAAGCGGCAGTGCGGTTTATCTGCCCTGCGGCAGTCATAGCGGCGTTTTTGCTTGCCGCGTTTACGGCGCTTTTGTTTGCCGCGCTGAGAATTAAAAAACACATTACAAGACGGAGATTTTCAAAATGAAAAACGTTAAAAATTTTGATTTTTCCCATTTGGGGCACTATAGCGAGTACGGAAGTCTGATACCTCTTGAAGAAAACAGCAGTATTCCCTTTGATATTAAAAGGGTGTACTACATATATGACGTTCCGAACGGTATACGCCGCGGTTTTCATTCGCACTACGATTTGGAACAAATGCTTATCTGCGTAAGCGGAAGCGTTAAGATACTTACAAAAACGCCGTACGAATCCGAAATTACGCTTTTGGATTCTCCGCAGAAAGGCCTTTACATAGGACCTATGATATGGCGTGAGATGTATGATTTTACCGATGATGCGGTGCTGCTTGTGCTGGCAAGTCAGCCGTACACGGTTGAAGATTATATAAGAGATTATGATAAATACGAGAAATCGGCAGTTGCCTATTTCGGTAAGGAGAGCTGAAATGAAAGTAGCGTTTTCTGATTTTACACCCATGCATTCCGCGATAGAAAAGGAAGTAAACGAAAAATTTGCTTCCATGTACAAAAAAGGTTGGTTTATCCACGGCGAGGAGTGCGAACTTTTTGAAAAGGAGTTTGCTGCCTATAACGGCTCAAAATATTGCGTTGGCGTAGGCAACGGACTTGAAGCAATAATACTTGCTCTTCAGGCGCTCGGCGTAGGTCAGGGGGACGAAGTAATAGTTCCCAGCAACACATACATAGCAACGGCGCTTGCCGCTTCTTATGTAGGTGCCGTTCCCGTGCTTGTGGATCCGGATCCCGTTACATACAATCTTTGCGGCAAAGGCCTTGAGGAGGCATATACCGAAAAGACCAAGGCGGTGATACCGGTACATCTTTACGGTCAGACCGCCGAAATGGATGAAATTATGGCATTCGCAAAACGCCACTCGCTTTTTGTTGTAGAGGATTGCGCACAGGCGCACGGCGCTACATATAAGGGTAAAAAGGCGGGAACTTTCGGCGATGTGGGCTGCTTCAGTTTCTATCCGGGTAAAAACCTCGGCGCACTCGGTGATGCCGGCGCGGTAGTTACCGATAACGAAGAACTTGCCGCTAAAATGCGTGCGCTTTCAAACTATGGCTCGGTTGCAAAGTATCATCACGAATATAAGGGTATAAACAGCCGTCTTGACGAAATACAGGCAGGATTTTTAAGGATTAAACTTAAGCATCTTGACGAGTACAACGCTTCAAGAAACAATACTGCTAAGCGTTACCTTGCAGAAATAAAGAACGATAAAATTAAACTGCCAGAAATCGGCAGCGACCGCACGCATATATGGCACGTTTTTGCCGTTATGACCGACCGCCGCGATGAACTTAAAGAGTATCTTGCGCAAAAGGGAATCGACACCGTTTGTCACTATCCTATCGCGATTGCCGATCAGAAGGCATACGCCGATGAGCACCTTGCCAAACTTTCGCTTGCCGAAAAAATCGCCGCAAGCGAACTCAGTTTGCCGATGTTCTACGGTATGACCGACGAACAGATATCCTATGTGGTAGAAGCCCTTAACAACTTTTAGGAGAGGACTTTATGAAGATAAGAAAACTGCAGCCGCGCGACGCGGACGGTATGCTTTCCTGGATGCATGACGACACGATAAACAAGGTGTTCCAGTGCGATTTTAAGTCCTTTACAAAGGAAAAGGTAACGGCGTTTATAGAAAGCGCCGCCGATGAAAGCGAAAGCCTTCACAGGGCGTGCACCGACGATAACGGCGAGTACCTTGGCACCGTAAGTTTAAAGCATATTGATAACGAAGCAAAAAACGCCGAATATGCCGTAAGTTTCTGCGCAAAGGCGCACGGCACCGGTGCCGCCGCATTTGCCACAAGGGAAATACTGCGTATCGCTTTTGAAGAATTGGGACTTCACCGCGTATACCTTAACGTTATAAGCGAAAACGCCCGCGCAAATGCTTTTTATGAAAAGATGGGTTTTATTTACGAAGGCACGTTTAAACAGCACATACTTGTAAACGGAAAACTCTGCGACCTTAACTGGTACAGAATGTTAAAAGAAGAATTTAAGTAAAATAAAAAGCAGGTCATATGACCTGCTTTTCTTTTATCTTTTTTGCCTTTTATTCGACTTCGCCCAGTTTTACAAGCAGCACGCCGTTTACCATCTTTAAAGACCCCTGCGCCGGATAAACCGGCATTTCTTTCAGTATGCTTTCGTATGTTACGCCCACTTCAGCATAGCGCTGCATCACAATGTCGTAATTTAAAACGTTGGTTATATAAGAACCCAAAATATCATCGGAATAAATCATATCCTCCGCCCTTGAATAGCCAAGCATATAAGCATAACTGCCCGTAACGTATCCCGATTTTAAGAAGTTATAAGGCGTTTTGCCCGAAAATACTATCGGCGTTGACGGGGTGTAACCGTCGGCAGTGTGAATAATGGTGATAAGTTCCGTTATTTTTGAATCCATTTCCGCTTTGGTGCGTTCTGATTTTTCGTACTGCACGTTGGCGGTTGTGAACATATTGAATATTATCGCGGTGCTTATAAGCGCAACGCAGCCGCGCGCAAAGAGGTCCGCAGCGTGCTTTTTGGTTATTTTAATGCTAAACAGATACGAAACCGCGGCAAGCATTAAAAACACTATCGGATACGCCGTAACATAATAAAAACTGGTGTTGTTTGAAAGAACGCCTATAAAGTTTGCGGCAACGGGAAGTACAAAAATTGAGAGTGCCGCAAAAAGCGCCGCTTTGCCGAAAGTTTTTCTTTTAATGATTACGGCAAGGGCATGAATCACCGATGCCACCATAAGCACAAACGCAGCGCGTTTAAGGTAAAGGGTTACGGCCGAAGAAGGACCTATCAGATTCTGTGTAAAGAAACCGATTGTGTTTTTATATGCCGTAACGATAGCGGGGAAAAGCACCTTGGGGTTTAATATGCCGGACATATTGCTTATTCCCTTATAGTCGCTTAACTGAATCGAAAAAAGTTTAAGAACTACCTGAAGAATCACATAGTAGCATATAACCGATACAAGCAGTATCGCGATATAATATATTCCGTCTGCGAATACATCGCGGATTTTCGAGTTTTCGTCAAGCAGTTTTTTAAGGCAGTAGAAAACAAAAACAGCCGCCGCAAAGCCAATATACCCCTGGTATGCGCCTATGGAAAACGTAAGAAGAATAACCGCAAAAATAAAATTCCAAACGCCGCGTTTTTTGCCGATAAGCGCTGCTGCTATGCTTAAAAAGGCGGTAAAAGCGAAGTAATCAAGCCCGTTGTACATCATACAAACGCCCACTGTGGGGAAAAGGGCGTACATTGCGATAATTATTTTCCGCGCAAGCGGATTTTCACACTCCATGGCATTGCATAAAAGAACGGCGGAAAGGGCGGTGAAAACAAGCCCTATAAGCGCCTGTGAATAATGCACGCCGAGAGAACCTTTTAAAAGCGATATCGGGGAGGAAAACCACTTGCCTTGGGTTATGAGCCATGATGAGTTTGAAAAGAAAGTTGCAACCGAATCGTGATTAAAAAGGTAATTGGCAAGCAGTACAAAATGCGCGATAAAGCAAACAGCCAGCCCGAATAAAAAGTCACCTTTGTATTTGCCGTATGCGTCTTTAAGGGTTTTCCTTAAATCGGCGGTTTTAATAAATGTCATGTTTATAGTCCTTTCACATAAAGTCGTGTTTTTTTCGTAGGTCATTATATCATCAGAGGTGCTTAAAGTCAAACACTATAATTGCCGAAAAATGTCATTGTCGCGCAGCAGGTTCGTTTCCTCTCATAACATCCGCTATTTCGGATATGGAAATGTAAGCCGAGGGGTCTGCGTCATGTACTACGTTGCGCATAGCGGGTATCTGGAAACGGTTTAAAACAACATATACAACGCTTTTATCGCTTTGCGAGTAGTATCCCTTTGCATTCATAACCGTAAGACCGCAGCCGAATTCCTCCGAAAGCGCCGCACATACATCACTTTCTTTTGCAGTAACTATCATAGCGGCTTTTGAACGGTCTATGCCCTCTACGAGAAAATCGACAGTTTTTACCGCCGCGGCGTATGCCACTATGGAATAAAGCGGCAATATCCAGCTTTTAAGCACAGCGCCGCATATAACGTACAATATAAGGTTGTACGCCATAACAAAAGTTCCGACAGATACTCCGAGAGGCTTTGCAAATATCACCGCCATAACCTCAATGCCGTCCATCGCGCCGCCGAAGCGTATCGCAAGACCGCTGCCTATACCCGATATAAGCCCGCCGAAAATTGCGCACAAAAGCAGATCTTCACCCGCAAGGGGAGAGGCAATGCTTACGTCTACCGATAAAACATCGGTTATTAAAAACGCTGCAAGTGAATAGACCGTTACGGTAAATACCGCGTAAACAGTAAATGCCGCGCCCTGACGCTTGCAGCCGTATAAAAACAGCGGAATGTTAAGCACTATAAGAAAAAACGACAGTGAGAGCGTTTCGGGCGTTAACTGCGAAAGCAGTATTGAAGTTCCGGATATTCCGCTGTCGTAAAGATTTACCGGCGCTAAAAACATGGTAACGCCTACGGCGTTTATTATTCCGGCAATTGTTAAAAAAAAAGTTTTTAAGTTTAAGCGAACGTAATCTCCCGTTTTTCATAGAACACCTCTTTTATTGCACCTTATATTTATAATACAATATTACCATATAAAAGGGTTTCAGTCCATAAAAAAATCCCCCGAACCGAACAAACGCGCGGTCGGGGGCAATACAAAATAATTCAGTTTGTAAGAAAACGGGATAAAAATTCGCGCGTTTTCGGGTTTTGCGGATTCATAAAGATATCCTGCGGTTTTCCCGATTCGCAGATAACCCCGTCCGACATAAACACAACGTTTGTGGAAACATCGCGCGCAAACGCCATTTCGTGGGTCACAACGATCATGGTCATACCTTCCTTTGCAAGGTCGGTCATAACCGAAAGCACTTCGCCCACCATTTGCGGGTCAAGGGCGCTTGTGGGTTCGTCAAACAGCAGTATCTCAGGTTCCATGGCAAGGGCACGCGCAATGGCAACGCGCTGTTTTTGTCCGCCTGAAAGCTGCGCCGGCTTTGCGTTTATGTAAGGCTCCATTCCAACCTTTTTAAGGTATTTCATTGCAATTTCTTCCGCCTGACGTCGTGTGCGCTTTAAAACGCATATCTGTCCCGTTATGCAGTTTTCAAGCGCCGTCATATTATTGAAAAGGTTAAAACTTTGGAAAACCATTACCGCCTTTGCGCGGTAAGCCGAAAGGTCAAAGCCGTCGGCAGTGATATCGTTGCCGTGGTAAAGCACCTGGCCGCCGGTGTGCGTTTCAAGCAGGTTTATGCAGCGAAGCATTGTGCTTTTTCCCGAACCCGAAGGTCCTATAATGCTTAAAACTTCACCTTTTTTAACCGAAAGGTTTATGTCGCGCAGAACGGAGTTTTCACCGAACTGCTTTTGAAGATGTATAAGTTCTATAACATTGCCGTCCACGGTCAAACCTCCTTTTCAATATGTATTTCGGCGCTCGGATCGGTCTGGGAACCGAAAATAACATAACTGTCTTTGCCGTCCAGTTTCTTTTCGATAAGTCTTAAAAGCCGTGTTACCGTGAAGGTAAGCACAAAGTAAAGCACGCAAACCACAAGGTAGGTCTGGAAGGTCTGGAAATTCTGGCGCTTTATTATGCCTGCAAAATAGTAAAGTTCCGTAACGCCTATAACGTTAAGCACCGAAGTATCTTTTATGTTGATTACAAACTCGTTGCTTACAGAGGGCAGAATGTTGCGTATTACCTGCGGTATTATTACCTTGAACATGGTCTGCGAATGGGACATACCTATTGATATGGCGCCCTCAAACTGACCTTTGTCTATGGAAATTATACCGCCGCGTACTATTTCCGCCATGTATGCGCCGGTGTTTATCGAAACAATAAGTACACCGGACGGTATAAGCGGCAGCGTTCTGCCGCCTGTTGCAAAGGCGTATCCCCAGTATATAACCATCGACTGCACCATCATCGGCGTTCCGCGGAAGATTTCAACGTAAACCGATATAATACCGTTAAGTATTTTGTGCAGCTCCCGCATTACCGAATGCTTTGAAAGGGGAGCCGTGCGTATTATTCCCGTAAGCAGACCGATTGCAAGACCTGCTACCGTGCCCGTAAGGGCGATAAGCATCGTGTTGCCCACGCCCCTTAAAAGCATCGGCCAGTATTTTACGAAAATATTTAAAACATCGTTTAAAAAACTCATATAAAACCCGCCGTTAAAAGATTATTTCCTGATTATTACAACAAGGTTGGATTCGTAGTAGGGCTCTGTGAAGTCAACCTCTTTTGCGCGCTCTGCGGTGGGGCTCATGCCGGCGATTACCGCGTTAAGCGTTCCCGACTGTACAGCCGGTATAAGGGATTCCCAGTCGGTTGCGTATATTTCGAGTTTAAGACCTAATTTATTTGCAACGTACTGTGCTATCTGAACGTCGTAGCCGTTTGCATAAAGACCGTCTTTGCCTTCGCCGCTTATCGGAACGCTGCCGATACTCTTGTTTTCGGTGTCGGTCCAGTTGTAGGGACGGTATGCACATTCCATACCTACTTTAAGCGTGCCGGTGGTGGTTTTCGGCGCTTCGCAGCTTACCGCAAACTCGTCAATCGTTCCGCCCGCGGAAAGGGTAACTATCTGCTCCATAAGTTTGCTTTTCTGTTCTTCGGTTATTTCCGCAAGAACGGTGTTGATTTTTTCTTTAAGATTAGAACCCTTCTTAAGACCGATGGCAACGCTTACGTCAGCTGCGGTAGCCTTAAAGCCTGTGTCATTGTTTTTAAGGGGTATATATGTAAGCGTGCTGTCCGCCTTGCATTCGGCAAGAGCAGTGGGCTCTTCGGAAATGTATCCGTCTATCGCACCGCTTTTAAGCGCTGTGAGAAGATCCGCAAATTCGGGATATGTGGAAGACTTAACGTCCTTTATCTGCGTTAAAGCGTCCGCATGGAAAGTGCCTGCCTGTGCGGCAATCTTGGCGCCTGCAAGGTCGTCTAAGTTTTTGGCGTTTTTAATGTCAACAGCCGATTCTTTGCTTCCGCAGCCTGCAAATATTGCGGCGGAAAGCACAACTGCCGTGATTGCCGATAAAATTCTTCTTGTTCTGTTCATTTAAAACAACTCCTTTAAATCAGATAATTCAAAAACCCGTGATACTCGAAAAAACGGTATCACGGGCTTTTTAAACCAAAATAGCAAAAATATGCCGATGATAGCGCTCCACCGAAAAACAGTGACAGTGCCGTATCTGTTAAATACGGTCCCAGCAATACAACGGCGGCAGCCGTGTGTATAACTTCGGCGGAATCACCTTTCGCACGCAACCGTCTGCCGACGTATGCCGCGTGGTACTGATCTCATCCGCGCCTCTATCAGATGTTATTGAATTTGCCTTCATTATAGGCACAAGCCGCGCGCTTGTCAATATTTTTTTGAAATTTTGTACAAATACAAAAACGCGGTTTTCAAATTTGCGGTTTTTTTGTGCAGAATAGACCGAAAACGAATCGTTTTTTCAGAAACTCAACAAGAAAACACTTAAAATTCCAGGCAAGGAAAATTTTATTTTTCGGTCAAAAACTGTTGCAATAAAAAACGTTTTGTGATAATATAGTACACGAATAATCGGGCATATTGCCTGCATTTTGCACAGAACGTTTATGAAATGGGGTTTTCAGATGAGCTTTTTTAAAAAGGCTTGCAGTATAGTCCTTGCCGTTGCACTTGTTCTTACAATATTTGCTGTGGCGGTCTATGCCGGTGTTTACGCGGCTTCGGGTACGGGAATTTCCGTTACCGAGGGTTCGGCAAACCCCGGCGAAGAAGTTTCCGTTGATATAAACCTTACGGGAACGGGCGTAGGCGGCGTATCCTTTTCGCTGGCTTATGATAATGCGGTTTTAACTCCGAAAAGCGTAACTTCCGCCTTGTCGGAAGAATTTATTCTTGTATCCAACCTTAACTATTCCGAAAACAAGATATGGGTACAGTTTTTCGGCGCGGAAGAAATTCCTGCAGGCAAAACGGCGACCGTTACGTTTACGGCGAACGCGGACGCCGCCGGTAAGCAGTCCGACCTTACAATAGGCGACCTTACCGCAGCCGATTTACAAAGCAATCCGCAGCCCATAACCGATGTTACCGCGACAAACGGTAAAATAACCGTTGCTTCCGCCACACCGGAAACGCAGCTTAAGTTCTCAAAACAGACCTTTATATTAAGCGGAAGAATCGTTCTTGAATACCGCGCAAACGCTGATATATTTACAAGCGGCGGCTACAAAGACCCTTATGCCGTATTTACGATAGACGACGTACCTTATACGGTACGCGATTATACCGTTAAAACAGACGATGACGGCGTACAGAGATATTCATTCCGCTTTAACGAGATAAATCCCCAGCAGATGAATATGGATATCACCACCGTTCTTTATGCCGATTACAACGGAAAAACGTACAGCAGCGAGGACTTTGGCAAGAATTACACAACAAGTCTTGTCAAGTTCTGCACTACAAAACTTAACCGTAACCCCGACGATACCACAAAGCGCCTGTTTGCGGATATGCTTAACTACGGCGCTGCTGCCCAGAAATATATGAATTACCATACCGATGCGCTTTGCAACGAGGTTGAGGGCGTTAAAGACTGCGTTCAGAATTATGCGTCTTCCTCGGTTCCGCCTTATTCAACCGTACAGAATGTAGGAACGCTTGACGGCGCAACTTCAAGGTTCAGAAACGTGGGACTTATACTTGATTCCGGTATGACATTGCGTTTCCGCTTTACAAACACTGCCGATACCGAAAACCTTAAGGTTAAATATTTCACGGACGAAGCGTGTCAGAATCTTTATGACGAGGCGATATACGGTGCCACTCCCGACTTCACTTACGAAGCGGACGAAGACAAATACACGGTACTTTTCAGCGAATACGGTCCTGCGTGGATGGGAACTCCGCTTTATGTCGCGGTTTATGACGGCGACACGCAGATAAGCGGCGTGCTTACCTACAGCATAGAATCGTTTGCATATTCAAAACTTTCAAATGCGAATACCGATGAAAAAACGGTAGAACTTTTGAACTTAATGCTTAAATACGGCGACTCGGCAAAGGCCTATGCTGCCGCCGGCAACTGACTTAAAGGAGGATTATAAAATGAAATTCGAAGAAGCAAAATTTGAACTGATTGAAATTAAAGAGGATATAATAGTTACTTCTCCTACGGGCGGCGGTAAGATAGACCTCGGTGACGAAGACCTTGATTGATTTGCTTTGCGGCGTTTTCCGGTTTTAAGGGGAACGCCGTTTCCGCAGAAATATCTTGCACTTTATTTTGTCAGGAGTGTGCTTTGATGAAAGCAACAAAAAGAATTACGGCGGCTATACTCAGCGTTTTACTGCTTGTCTGCTTTGTTACGGCGCAGGCCGTTGTGGTAGAACCCGATCCGCCCACCATAAGAAACGAAAAAGGTTATTGTAACGATACAAACACCATGTCGTGGTCGCTTACGACCGATTCAAACGGCGAAACGCATACCCTTAAAGTTTATGCCTCCGCCGATTCGGATTTTTACAATCCCGACCATCCGGAGTACCGCCTGATGAAGGATTACACTGCGGACGGCGATTATTCCGATGCGCCATGGAAACTTGTTGATAAAAAAGGGGCTTCCGCCGTATATTACCACACGCTTAACGTGGCAAACGGAATTGAAGGTATCGGTGCAAATGCTTTCAGGGGCGAAGATAAGCTTACGTCCGTGATATTGCCCGCCACCCTTAAAACGATAGGCGAAGGCGCGTTTGACGGCTGCACCGCAATTACCTCTGTTGACTATGCCGGAACAAAAGAACAGTGGGAAAGCATAGCAATAGGCGCGAACAACGGTATTTTGTCAATGTCTTTTGCCGAACTGCGCGCTGCCGGTCTTCTTAAACTTTCCTGTGATAAGACCGCCCATACCGCTGCGGCTGAGTTTTTAAGCGATGCGGACAACCATTGGCACAACTGCACGGTTTGCGGCGAAAAGATATCCGACTCGGTAAAATCGCATACATACGGCGCCGAAAATGTTGTAAAGGTGCCTACCTGTACCGAATCGGGCGAGAGCACCTATACCTGCACCGAGTGCGGATATGTTAAAACCGTGTATACAGCGGCTTCCGGTCACGATGTTTCTGATGTTTGGGAGTATAATGAAACCGAGCATTTCCACAAATGTAAAAATTGTGACCACACCGCCGACAACGCACCGCACGATTTAACCGGGTGGACGGTAGAAAACTGGCCTACGCTTACCGGAAAGGGCAATGAAGAACGCCACTGCACCGAATGCGGATATAAAGAAACGCGCGATATAGAATTTGTAACGGGCGATGTGAACGGCGACGGAAAAACAGATAAAACCGATGCCGAACTTATCGCAAAATACAACGCAGGTCTTATAACGGCTGAAGATATTAAACTTGCCGCCGCAGATATCAACGGCGACGGGAAGGTGGATATACTTGACTGCGTTAAACTTATGCTGATTATAAAGGCAAAAGGCTGAAATTCTATCCGTAATAGAAATAAAGGGCGAAGGGGTTGTATTTTCCCCTTCGCTTTCCGTTTACCTAAAGCAGGTTTGATGTTAAAATTATCCCGTAAAAGAATATGGGGGTAATTTAAATGAAATTCATTATGGTTAAGACGTACAAAGAAATGTCCGAAAAGGCTGCCGATATTATGGGCGCTCAGGTGATATTGAAACCCGACAGCGTTATCGGTCTTGCTACTGGCTCCACGCCTGTGGGTCTTTATTCGGAACTTATAAAGCGCTGCAAGGCGGGTCTGCTTGACTTTTCTGCGGTGAAAACGGTAAATCTTGACGAGTATGCGGGGCTTTCGGGCAACGACAGCCAAAGTTACCGCCGTTTTATGAATGAAAATCTGTTTGACGGCATAAATATTGACAAAAACAACACGTTTGTACCGAACGGTAAGGCACCGGATCTTGCTGCGGAAGGGGAAGAATACGACGCACGGATAGACTCTTTCGGCGGTATAGATATGCAACTTTTAGGTATCGGTCACGACGGACACATCGGATTTAACGAACCTTCCGACTGTTTTATCGCTCCCACGCATGAAGTAACGCTCACACAGGACACGATAAATGCAAATTCGCGCTTCTTCGACAGCGCCGATATGGTGCCGAAAAAGGCGATAACCATGGGAATGCGTTCTATAATGCAGGCGAAAAAGATTCTGTTCGTAGCCAACGGCAAAGATAAAAAAGAAATATTTGAAAAGGCGTTTTTCGGGCCGATCACTCCGGAAGTTCCGGCTTCCATACTTCAGATCCATCCCGATGTAACGGTAATTTACAGTGAAGAGTAATCTGCTAATTAAAAATGCCCGTATAAACGGCAAGATTAAAAACATATATGTGGAAAACGGCATTATTGCCGAAATATCAAAATTGAATATCCCAACCGCCTATGCGGCGGTGATTGATGCGGACGGTATGCGCGTAACACCGGGTCTTATTGACGTGCACACGCACGGTATGTACGGGCTTGATACCATGGACGCCGACATTAAAACGCTCAGGAGGTACTACGCCCGTGAAGGGACTACCACCTTCCTGCCCACCACAATGACCATGAGCGACGAAGCGCTTTTGAAGGTTACCGAAGCGCCTTTGGGCGATGTGGGCGCGAATGTGCCGGGATATCATTTTGAGGGACCTTACATATCGGAAAAGCATAAGGGCGCGCAGGATGCGTCGCAGATAAGAAATCCCGATACGGAAGAATTTTTTGCCTTTGATAACGTGCGTATGGTAACATTGGCACCGGAACTTCCGGGAGCACTTGAATTCATAAAGGCTGTCCGCGAAAAGACAATTGTGTCGATAGGTCATACCGACTGCGATTACGATACTGCCGTTTCCGCAATAGACGCAGGCGCGTCCTGCCTTACGCATACATTCAACGCAATGCCGCCGCTGCTGCACCGCGCACCGGGCCCTATCGGCGCGGCTGCGGAAAGGGAGATATACGCGCAGATAATATGCGACGGTTTTCACGTGGCGCCTGCCGCGGTTAAAGCGGCATATAAGTTGTTCGGCCCCGACAGACTGCTGTTTATAAGCGACAGTATCAGACCTGCAAAGTGCAAAGACGGTGTTTACAACTGCGGAGGACTTGAGGTTACTCTTAAAGACGGCGCGGCAAGACTTGCCGACGGAACAATAGCCGGCAGCGTGGCGTCGCTTCTTGACTGCGTGTGCTGTGCCGTGAATTTCGGCATACCGGAATGTGACGCGGTGAAAATGGCGACTGAAACGCCTGCAAGACTTTTAAAACTGAATAAAGGAAGGATAAAATCAGGTTATGATGCCGATTTAATTATAACAGATAATGATTTTACCTTGACTACGGTGATAATAGGCGGTAAGATATATAAGTAGGTTGTATTACACATTACCGCTTGAAGGGAGAAAGTTATGAACGAGACCGAAATCACCAAGGAAAACTTTGTAAGCGAGGTGCTTAAATCTCCCGTGCCTGTACTGCTTGATTTTTGGGCGGAATGGTGCGGACCGTGCATGATGCTTTCCCCGATAATATCGGAAATTGCCGACGAACACGACGAAATTAAAGTGGGCAAAGTAAACGTTGATCGTGAACCCGAACTTGCCGACACTTTTAACATTTCAAGTATTCCGGCGCTGTTTGTTTTAAAAGACGGCGAAGTCTATTCACAAAGGGTAGGCTATTGTAAAAAAGAAGAAATCGAAAAAATGCTTTAAAATGAACCCCCTTACCGTGCTTTTTCAGTACGGCAGGGGGTTTGTTACTTTGTTGCGGAATCGGCTGTCCGCGAGATTGATACAATTTTAACATAAAGCACAAAAAATGTTAACTTTTCTGTTAAAAATGTTATTTTGATGTTACGTTTGTAACAAAAATAACATTATTTTTGTTATTTTTCACCTTGACAACGAACCGCTTCGGTGATACTATATTAAACGGAAATATAGGGAGAAATAGGGCTTTTTGCGCTTTTTTTGTGTGTGAAAATTCCGATTCTCTTACGAAAGCGGTGAAAAAATGGGCAACGAGAGAAGAGAAATCATTAAAAAGATCCTTCGCGAAAAAGGAATAGTGTTTTTAAAGGAACTTGAGGTTATTTTTCCGAATCTTTCTTCCATGACGTTAAGGCGTGACCTTGAAATGCTTGAAAGGGAAGGACTTGCCATCAAGATCCGTGGCGGCGCACGGGCATCGGGCGCCGATTTTTCTGCGCGTGAACAGGCATACAGCCGCCGCGCCACGCAGAATATAGAAAGCAAGCAGAAGATAGCCCTCAAGGCGCTGCAATACATAGATACGGGCAGAAGCGTTTTTCTTGATTCGGGAACAACTGTTATGGAACTTGCAAAAATACTTCCCGATATGAATTTAAGCATACTTACAAGCGGACCTAATATTGCGCTTGAGATACTCAAAAAGTACAACCCCACGGTAAACCTTTTGGGCGGTATAATAAACCGCGATAACCTTTCGGTTTCGGGCGCGCACGCTTTAAGTTTTGTAAAAAGCGTTAATATCGACGTCGCTTTCATAGCGCCTGTCGGCGGCTCGGCGGATAACGGATTTACCTGCGGAAATTACAGCGAGTTTGAGGTAAAGCGCGCCATAGTGAAAAAAGCCAACAAGGTTATCGTTCTTATGGACGCTTCAAAACTTGAACACAGCCTGCCTTTTACGTTTGCAAGTCTTAAGGATATCGACATTCTTATATCCGACGCGGATTTCAGCGACGACTTTATGCGCAAGGCGAAAGAAGCATTTACGACCATAGTTAAGGTGTAAAGCAAAGACTAAAACCGATTTTGCGGTTTTGCGTAGACAAAACAATTAGGATACAACAGTTTATTTCTGCCGCGTCCCGCTGCTTTGCAGCGTAGGTGCGAACAGTTATAAATATACAATTTTTTGGAAAGGATTGATATAAAAGATGGCTACTGTTGTTATTATGCCTAAAGTAGGTATTACGGTTGAAAGCTGCGTAATTACCAAATGGCATAAACACGAGGGCGACGCCGTTAAGGCGGGCGACGTGCTTTTCTCTTACGAAACCGATAAGGCTTCCGTAGAAGAAGAAGCAAAGGTAGACGGAACACTCCTTAAAATCTTTGCCGGCGACGGTGCGGATGTTCCCTGCCTTACAAATGTTGCCGTTATCGGCGAACCGGGCGAGGATGTAAGTGCATTTGCTCCTGCCGAGGAAGAAGAGGAGACACCTGCCGAAGAAGAAAAGGCGGCTGCTCCCGAAGTTAAAGAAGAAAAGAAAGAAGAGGCTTCCGCCGCAGCACCCGTTAAAAGGGCTGAGGGCGAGATGATAAAGATTTCTCCGCGTGCACGCGTTCTTGCTGCAAAACTTTGCGTTGATCCGGCTCTTGTTGCCGGCACCGGCCCTTACGGCAGAATAGTATCTTCGGATATTGAAAAAGCCGCTGCCGAAGGCAAGGTATTCTCGGGCGCAGCACTTGGTGAAAAGGACGCTGCAGGCGCTACCGGCACCGGAATCGGCGGAAGGGTAACTTTAGGAGACATTCAGTCTGCCGCTGCTGCCGCAACCGAAGCCGTACCCGCAGTTGAGGCTGAGTACGAGGATGTTCCGCTTTCCAACGTAAGAAAGGTTATAGCGCGTTCCATGACAACGTCACTTTCTACAATGGCACAGCTTACCAACAACACCTCGTTCGACGCTACCGCGCTTATCAAATACCGCAAACTTCTCAAAGAGAAGGGCGAGGCGCTCGGCGTAAACGGAATAACCATTTCCGATATCATCATTTATGCCGTTTCAAGAACCATAAAGAATCACAAGTCGCTTAACGCGCACCTGCTTGACGATAAGATGAGATTCTTCAACGGCGTTCACATCGGCATCGCATGCGATACCGAAAGGGGACTTCTTGTTCCCACACTTTTCAATGCAGACAAGATGTCGCTGCTTGAAATCTCAAAGAAATCAAAGGAACTTATCGCCGATACAAAGGCAGGTAAGATATCTCCCGATTATCTGCAGGGTGCTTCCTTTACCATTTCCAACCTCGGAACCATGGGTATCGAAAGTTTCACTCCTGTTATCAATCCTCCCCAGACGGGTATTCTCGGTCTTTGCTCTACCGTTGAGCGCGTTCGCACCGTAAACGGTCAGATCACCACATACCCCGCAATGGGACTTTCCCTTACTTACGACCATAGGGCGGTTGACGGTGCTCCGGCTTCCAGATTCCTTAAGGAACTCTGCGTAAACCTTGAGAACATCGATCTGCTGCTTGCTAAATAAGGAGAAGAATATGGAAATTTACGATCTTATAGTTTTGGGCGGCGGCCCTGCAGGTTATCTTGCGGGCGAGCGTGCCGGCCATGCGGGACTTAAAACCCTTGTTATAGAGCAGCGCGCTTTAGGCGGCGTTTGCCTTAACGAGGGCTGCGTCCCTTCAAAGACCTTCCTTAACAGTGCAAAGATATTCGAGCATGCAAACGGCGGCGGAGAGGTTTACGGCGTTACAACGACCGGCGCTTCCATTGACCAGAAAAAGGTGGTTGCACGCAAAAACCGCGTGGTAAACACCCTGGTTTCCGGCGTTGGTATGCAGCTTAAAAAGAACAAGGTAGACGTTGTTATGGCAAAGGGCGAAATCCTCGGCAAAACCGAAGAGGGTTTCAAACTTAAAGCCGACGGCAAGGAATACGTTGGTAAAAAACTTATCATTGCCACAGGTTCCGAGGCGGTAATTCCTCCCATTCCGGGTCTGCGTGAGTCGGTTGAAACGGGTTTCGGTCTTACCAACCGCGAAATACTCGACCTTGAAGAAATCCCCGAAAAACTGGTTGTTATCGGCGGCGGCGTAATCGGTCTTGAAATGGCTTCCTACTTCAATTCGGTAGGCAGCGAAGTTACCGTTATAGAAATGCTCGACCATATTGCCGGAAACACCGACAGGGAAATTTCCGAAATTCTTAAAAAGAATTACGAAAAGAAGGGCGTTAATTTCAAACTCGGCTGCAAGGTTACATCGGTAGGTACCGATTATGTTGAGTATGAGGAAAACGGCAAACTCAACAAGGCGCCTGCAACAAAGGTTCTTATATCTATAGGCCGCCGTCCCGTAACAAAGGGATTCGGTCTTGAAAATCTTCATGTTGAAATGGACCGCGCCGCAATAAAGACGGACGAACAGGGCAGAACCAATATATCCGGTCTTTATGCCACGGGCGATGTAAACGGCGTTCTTATGCTTGCGCACACCGCGTACCGTGAATCCGAAGTTGCGGTAAACAACATAACCGGTAAAAAGGATGTTATGCGTTATAACGCAATACCTTCCGTAATCTATACCAACCCCGAGGTTGCGTCCGTAGGTCTTACCGAGGAAGCCGCAAAGGCAAAGGGCTACACCGTTAAAACGGTTACCACCTCGATGATGTTCTCCGGCCGTTATGTTGCCGAAAACGAGGGCGGCGACGGTATATGCAAACTGGTAGTTGATACCGAACACAACCGTTTGCTCGGCGTTCACATGATAGGAAACTACTCTTCCGAAATAATCTACGGCGCAGGCCTTATGATAGAGACCGAAATGCGCATCGAAGATATCAAGGAACTTGTTTTCCCGCATCCCACTGTTTGTGAAATAATACGCGAAGCGTTATTTATGATATGATCTGAAAGGAGATAATTTACTATGCCTAAGAGTCAATTCGTTCACCATGACGAAATGCGGAAAGCCGGCAAGATTAAATTTACCGACATTCCCGTAAACCAGTACAAAAAAACAATCAAGCAGGAACTCGAAGAAGGTAACTTCACTAAGAAAGACCTTCTCGGAATTTACGAGGATATGCTTGCTATCCGTGAGTTTGAAACCATGCTTCAGACCATCAAACTTGAAGCAAACTACAACGGTAAGGACTTTACATATCCCGGTCCTTCCCACCTTGCAATAGGTGAGGAATCCACCGCCGTAGGTCAGGCTTACCTGCTTGACGAAAACGACTTCATCTTCGGCACTCACAGAAGCCATCACGAAGTTATAGCAAAGGGCCTTTCCTGCATCCGTAAACTTTCCGATAAGAAACTTATCGAAATTATGGAAAGTGTTCAGGGCGGCAGAATTTATAAACTTATAAAAGAAAAGTCCACCGCAAAGAATACCAAGGACATGGCAAGGGATTTCTTCCTTTACGGTCTTATGGCAGAACTTTTTGCTAAGGATAACGGCTTCTCAAGAGGTCTCGGCGGCTCTATGCACGCATTCTTCCTTCCCTTCGGTATTTATCCGAACAACGCTATCGTTGGCGGTTCGGCACCCGTAGGTACCGGCGTTGCTCTCTTTAAGAAGTGCAACCAGAAGAAGGGCGTTATCGTTGCCAACGCCGGCGACGGCGCTGCGGCGCGCGGCCCTGTTTACGAATCCATGAACTTTGCAAATATGGATCAGTTCAGAGAACTCTGGGAGGAAGGCTATAAGGGCGGTCTCCCGATAATCTACAACTTCAACAACAACAGTTACGGCATGGGCGGCCAGACAAAGGGCGAAACCATGGCGTTCGGTCAGTTGGCACGTCTCGGTGCTATGGCTGAAAACCAGATGCACGCAGAGCGCGTTGACGGTTGGAATCCGCTTGCTCTTATCGACGCTTACCGTCGCTTAAAGCCGGTAGCCGAAAGCGGCGAAGGCCCCGTTCTTCTTGACGTTGTAACGTACAGACTTTCCGGTCACTCCACTTCCGACGTTATGTCCTACAGAACCAAGGAAGAACTTGAAGAGTGGCAGGCACACGATCCTATCAAGGTTTACCCCGAGGATCTTATCAAGGCCGGCGCAGCCACAAAGAAAGATATCGAAAAGGCACAGAAAGCAGCGGCAGAGCGTAACCGCGCTATGTTTGAACTTGCTTCCGACCTTGAGATTTCTCCCTACACCGATTATAACGAGCATCCCGACTTTATCGAGAACTTTATGTTCTCCAACGAAGAAGCGCCGAAACTCTCCGACGCTAAGCCCGACGTATGGCTTACAAAGGAAGAGAATCCGCGCGTTCAGCAGATAAAGAATAAAGCACGTTATGCTTATGACGAAAAGGGCAAGGAATACTCCAAAGCAAAGGTATTCAGCATCCGTGACGCTTTGTTCGAGCCCATTCTTGACAAGTTCTATGAGGATCCGACCCTTATCGCTTACGGTGAAGACGTTCGTTACTGGAACGGCGCGTTCTCCGTTTACCGCGGTCTTACCGAGGCTATTCCTTATCACAGACTCTTTAACTCCCCGATTTCCGAATCTGCAATCGTAGGCACTGCCGTAGGCTACGGCATGGCAGGCGGCCGCGCACTTGTGGAACTTATGTATGCCGACTTCATCGGCTGCGCAGGTGACGAAATCTTCAACCAGATGGCTAAATGGCAGGCAATGTCCGCAGGCGGTCTTAAGATGCCCGTTGTACTCCGTGTTTCGGTTGGTTCCAAATACGGCGCACAGCACTCTCAGGACTGGACCGCGCTTTGTAACCATATCCCCGGCCTTAGGGTTGTATTCCCGGCTACACCTTACGATGCAAAGGGTCTTATGACCACCGCGCTCAACGGTACCGATCCGGTTGTATTCTTTGAAAGCCAGAGAATTTACGATATGGGCGAGCGTTTCCATAAGGAAGGCGTTCCTACCGAAAGCTACGAAATACCCTTCGGCGAACCCGATATCAAGAAGGAAGGTAAAGACCTTACCATTCTTACCATCGGCGCTACGCTTTACCGCGTAATGGACGCCGTTAAGATTCTTGAAGAAAAATACGGCATCTCCGCTGAAGTTATCGACGCACGCAGCGTTACACCGTTCAACTACGAAAAGGTTGTTGAATCGGTTAAGAAGACCGGTAAGATACTTCTTGCCAGCGACGCGGTTACAAGAGGTTCCGTTCTTAACGACTTCTCTCACAATATTTCCGAACTTTGCTTCGATTATCTCGATGCACCTCCGGCAATAGTAGGCGCCGAAAACTGGATCACTCCTCCCTTCGAGTATGATGCGGAATTCTTCCCGCAGGTTTCTTGGATTCTTGACGCTGTCAATGAAAAACTCATCCCCTTAAAGGGACATGTAGCAACCAAGAATTATACTCCTACCGAGCAGATGCGCAAAGCAAAGAAGGGCGTTTAATCCCTAAAACCGATACGCGGGCCTGCTGACCCGCGTATCTTTTTAAACAAGGAAATTATGATAGCAATAAGAAACAGTAACACAAACCCGTATTTTAATCTTGCAAGCGAGGAATATTTCTTAAAAACCGCAAAAGAGCCTGTGTTTATGCTCTGGCGCAATCAAAAAACGGTGGTAGTGGGTGTAAACCAGAACACCGCCGCCGAAGTTGACCGCGGTTTTTGCGAAGAAAACGGAATAAGCGTTGTGCGCCGTCTTACGGGCGGCGGTGCGGTTTTTCACGATCTCGGAAATGTGAATTATACCTATATCGAGGAAAACGACGGAACAAAGTTCAGCAATTACGCGATTTTTACCAAGGATGTTATAGATTATCTCGCAACGTTGGGTATAACTGCGGAACTTTCCGGCAGAAACGACGTTCTGGTGGACGGTAAAAAGATTATAGGTAACGCTCAATGCGTTAAATACGGCAAAATAATGCACCACGGCTGTATACTTTATTCAGCCGACCTTTCGGTTCTTGCAGGCGCGCTTAAAGTAAATCGGGCAAAGATAGAAAGCAAGGGTATAAAGTCGGTCTCTTCAAGGGTGACAAACATTGCGGATCATCTTGATAACCCGATGAGTGCGGAAGAATTTGTTAAAGGACTTGAAACTTTTATACTTAACAGGTATAATTGCAACGCAAGGGATCTTACCGCAGAGGAAACGGAGCAGATTTCTGCGCTTGCGGAAACAAAGTATTCTACTTACGAGTGGGATTACGGCACTTCGCCGGACTACCAGTACGAGAAATCGGAAAAATTCCCGTTCGGCCTTGTAACGGTCGCGTTCTCGGTAAGCGAGGGAATAATAGAGGATATTAAGATATCCGGCGACTTTTTCGGCGTGGGCGATATTGCGGAACTTGAAAAGAAACTCCGCGGCATACGCCACTCGATACAGGATATAGGCGCGGTACTTTCAAATACCGACCTTGACGCGTTTATTAAGGGCTGCACCGCAGCGGATTTAATAAAACTATTTATTTAAAAGGAGTATGTTATGAAACTGTTTATTGACACCGCCAACATTGACGAAATAAGAAAGGCTTATGAACTCGGTATAATCAGCGGCGTTACGACCAACCCCTCAATTATATCCCGCGAGGGCAAGAAGTTTGAGGACGCCATTTCCGAAATAACCGATATTATGGTTGACGGAAAAATTTTTGCCGAAGTTATCTCTCTTGACCATGAGGGCATGATTGAGGAAGGCAAAAAACTTGCTGCCATCAACGACAGAATGGTAGTTAAAGTTCCTATGTGCGAAGAAGGCTTAAAGGCTGTTCACGCGCTTTCAAAACTCGGAATTCCGGTTTGCGTTACCCTTATTTTCTCGGAAGCGCAGGCTCTTCTTGCCGCTAACGCAGGCGCTTCTTATGTAGCACCGTTCGTTGGACGTGTAGACGATATCGGCTGGGACGGTCTTAACCTTATCGCAGGCATCCGCGAGATGTTTGATGCAGGCGCTATGGACGTTCAGATCGTTGCCGCTTCTACCCGTCATCCCGTTCACGTTGTTGAACTCGGCAAGATAGGCTGCGATATCGCAACCGTTCCCTATAAGGTACTGGCTCAGATGGTTAAACATCCCCTTACCGAATCCGGCCTTGCTA
Organism: uncultured Eubacteriales bacterium; assembly: GCA_934491515.1. GTDB lineage: Bacteria > Bacillota > Clostridia > Oscillospirales > Acutalibacteraceae > UBA737. The sequence goes on along the minus strand of CAKSTF010000005.1, from coordinate 31,304 downwards.
AGTTTATGGAAGACTGGAAAAAGGTTCCCCAGGCATAATAAGTATATTATTAAAACACCCGCGGTCAAAAAACCGCGGGTGTTTTTTACAAACCGTTAATTTTCGGTTTAAATTCATTTAAAAAAGAGGCGTTATATTAAATACAGAAAATCAAGCTGTATTTAAGTTGTTGTCCTGCCGATGCTCGGAAAAATCCGGGATGAAGCCTACGGCACGGGCATTTGCGACAGACTTTTTCGGCAGTATATAGATTTACTCGGGGTATCTTCCAAAACGGCGGAAGATACCCCGAGACGATTTTTTATGTATGTTTTATAAGATAAGGGAGCGCTTTTTCAAAATTAACGCCGTATTTGTGCTCAGGGAAATGAAGCGTATGTTTAATGCTTTTATAGGTAAAAGCCGCCGCTGTTTTAACCGATGACGTTATGCTTTTGCCCGAAAGCAGCAGTCCTGTAAAGGCAGCGGCAAAAACGTCGCCAGTGCCGGGAAAGGACTTTTCGATTCTTTTGTTTTTTTGATATGTTATTTTACCGCCGCTGCAAATGCAGTTGTATATTTTTTTGTTTGCCTCAACACCCGTTATCACCGCGGTATTGCAAATGCGGCACAGTTTTTCGGCAACGCCCTTTAAAAAATCCGTGCTTGGTGTTCTTGTGTATTCCGTATCGGTCAAAAGGCAGGCCTCGGTAAGATTCGGCAAAATAATATCAGCGCTTTTACAAAGTTCTTTTATTTCTTTTACATATTCTTCTGAAAGCCCCGGGTACAGTTTTCCGTTGTCCGCCATTGCGGGATCTATTATTTTAAGCGCGCCTTTTTCGGCGCAAACGTCAAAAATCGGCTTTATTGCCGATATTATCCGTTCGCTGCCTAAATACCCTATATAAAACGCGTCAAACTTAATGTTTTGATTTTCTAAGGCTGCGATTATTCCGGCAACCTCGCGTGAAAGGTCCTTAAACGTGTATTCTGAAAAAGCGGTAGTGTGGTTAGAAAGCAGTGCCGTAGGAAGACAGGCGGTTTCAGTGCCGCAGGCGGATATAATAGGCAGCGCCGTAGTAAGAGAGCATTGCCCCACGCAGGAAAAATCCTGTACCGTGAGGATTCTTTTGCTGTTCATAATCCGTACCTCCTGCCTGCATTATGCTATTGAAATTCGGTAAGATAAAGTATATAATTGTTTTGGTGTTATTAAAATAGTCAGAAACGGAGTTTTTTATAAGTCCAGATGAGATACAACATAAAACAGAAAAACGAGCCGCTGTATCTTTCGATATACAAATCGCTGCGGGAAGATATTGTAAACGGCGTTTATAAAAACGGAGAAAAACTGCCGTCTAAAAGGGTGCTTGCGGAAAGGCTCGGAGTAAGTGTTATCACGGTTGAAAACGCGTATGCGCTGCTTTCGGCGGAAGGATATATAGAAACCGTGCAGAAAAGCGGATATTTTTGTATATATGACCGCGGAGACAGATTTTTATCCGCCGCAGTAAAGCCGGCTGCAAGCCTGCCCGAATATACTTCCGTAGGTGAAGCGGCTTTCCCTTTCGGCGTGTATGCAAAAACGGTGAGAACGGTACTGTCCGCTTACGGCGATAAAATTTTTGCAAAATGCGAACCCGGCGGCAGCGCCGTTTTAAGGGCGCAGATTGCCGACTATCTTTCAAGAAGCCGCGGTATTTCGGTAAATCCCGACAGGATATTTATAGGCGCCGGCGCCGAATATCTTTACGGGCTTATAGTGGAACTTTTAGGGCGTGATAAAGTTTACGCGGCGGAAAAACCTTCCTATGAAAAAATAGAACAGGTATATGCCGCCAAAGGCGTAAAGTGCGAAATGCTGCCGCTTAGCGCCGACGGTATAAAAAGTTCCGCGCTGAAAAATACTTCCGCGCAGGTGCTGCATATAACGCCCTACCGTAGTTTTCCAAGCGGAGTTACGGCGTCGCCTTCAAAACGAATGGAGTATATTTCTTGGGCAGGCAGCAAAAACAGATATATATTAGAGGATGATTTTGAATCGGAACTTACCGTAACGGGGAAGATATATGATACTGTGTTTTCGCTTTCCGACGCAGATAACGTTATATATCTGAACACCTTTACAAAGACGGTTTCTCCGGCGGTAAGAACGGCGTATATGGTTTTGCCAGAAAAACTTGCAGGCGAATTTAAAGAAAAACTCGGATTTTATTCCTGCACGGTACCTGTGCTCGATCAACTGGTGGTAGCGGAACTTTTAAGAAACGGCGAGTTTGAACGGCATATAAACAGAGTGCGCCGTGCCGCAAGAAGGGAGTCGGCAAGTGGAAAACAGCGTTATTGATTTGGGAAACATTAAGGCCGTACTTACAAGAAAACCGATAAAAAGCATACGCATAAAAGTGACCCTGCCTGCGGCGGATGTCAGGGTCTCGGCTCCGCTTTATACCGATATAAAAACGATTGAAAAATTTGTTTTATCCAAGCGCGGCTGGATAGAGGGGCAGATAAGTAAAATATTGAATTCAAAAACCGCAAAACCGCAAATCGAAAACGGAGGTACAATATACCTGCGCGGAAAAAAGTATCCGGTTGAAGTTAAAAGGGGAAACAACCGCGCGATAACCTTTGCGGAAAACAGGGTAACGGTAACGCTTAAAGACTCCGACACCGCAGAAAATGCCGAAAAACTGCTTTCGAAATTTTACCGCAACGATTTAAAAGACAGGGCGGCGCGCATCTTTTTCGAAGAAGAAAACAACCTTAACCTTAAAAGAAGCGGCGACTGCATACGCGATATGAAAACAAGATGGGGCAGCTGCAATATTAAAACAGGGAAAATCACATTATCGCTCTACCTTGCAAGATACAGCGACAGGTCGCTGAGATATGTTATAACACATGAACTTCTGCACCTTAAATATCCCGATCATGGGAAGAATTTCAAAGCGGCGATGACGCACTATTGCCCTGAATGGCGGGAAATCAGAAAGGAACTTAATGCAAATGAAGATTGAAATTCTGCATCTTATAGAGGGCGCCCGAAAGGCGGTCGGCTGCACTGTTATAATAGATGTTTTCAGGGCATTTTCGCTGGAATCGTATCTTTATGCCGGCGGCGCCGAAAAAATAATAGCGGTAGGCGATAAAGACCTTGCGCTTTCTTTAGGTAAAAAGATACCGAACGCCGTGCTGATAGGGGAACGCCGCGGCGTAAAACTTCCGGATTTCGACTTCGGAAACAGCCCTACGGATATAATAAAGGCGGACTTCAATGGCAAGACGGTAGTGCATACTACCTCTGCCGGTACGCAGGGCGTTGCGGCGGCTGAGTGTGCGGACGTTGTTTTAGGCTGCAGCCTTGTGAATGCCGCGGCTACCGCAAAATATATAAAAAAACAAGGGTATGAAACAGTCTCGATAGTTGCTATGGGACTTGACGGTATCCAAAAAACCGATGAGGACGAACTTTGTGCCGAGTACTTAAAAGCGCTGCTTTCAGGCAGAAAAATTGAACTTGCGGACAAAATAGAAAAAATAAAAACAACCTCGGGCGCTAAGTTTTTTGACAAAGAAAAACAGTCGGTGTTTCCGAAAACCGATTTTTACCTTTGCACCGAGGTTGATAAATTCAATTTTGCTCTTATTATACGCAGGAATCACGAAACGGGCGAAAATGAAGTGGAAAAGATAGAAGTTTAGGTGAAAATATGGATAAGTTTGTTTTACACTCAAAATATAAGCCTACGGGCGACCAGCCGCAGGCTATTGAAAAACTGGTCGAGGGTATAGAAAGCGGCGATAGGGAGCAGGTGCTTTTGGGTGTTACCGGGTCCGGTAAAACTTTTACTATGGCAAACGTTATCGAAAAGGTGAACCGCCCGACCCTTGTTTTGGCGCACAATAAAACCCTTGCCGCGCAACTTTGCTCGGAGTTTCGCGAATTCTTCCCTGAGAACGCGGTGGAGTATTTTGTTTCATACTACGATTATTATCAGCCGGAGGCATATATCCCGGGCAGCGATACTTATATCGAAAAAGACTCTGCAATAAACGACGAAATAGATAAACTGCGCCACAGCGCCACATGCGCGCTGTCAGAACGGCGGGATGTTATAATTGTGGCTTCGGTTTCCTGTATATATTCTTTAGGTAACCCGATAGATTACCGCAAAATGGTGATATCGCTTCGCACAGGCGCTAAAATGGAACGTGACCTGCTTATAAGGCGGCTTGTGGACCTACAGTACGAACGAAACGATATAAACTTTGTACGAAACAAATTCCGCGTACGCGGCGATACGGTTGAAATTTATCCCGCCTATTCTTACGAAAACGCTGTAAGAATTGAGTTTTTCGGGGACGAAATAGACCGCATAAGCGAAATTAACACGTTAACGGGCGAAGTCAAACAGTTTTTATCCCACACGGCTATATACCCTGCGTCCCACTATATAGTTCCGCAGGATAAACTTGAGGACGCCCTTAAAGAACTTAAAGACGAGATGGAGCAGCGCGTTAAATTCTTTGAGGATTCCGGTAAACTTATTGAGGCGCAGCGCATACGCCAGCGCACGGAATACGATATTGAAATGCTGCGCGAAATAGGCACCTGCAAGGGAATAGAAAACTATTCGCGCGTGCTTTCAAGAAGAAAACCGGGCAGCACGCCTTCAACGCTGCTTGATTATTTCCCCGATGATTTTCTGCTTTTTGTTGACGAATCGCACGTAACGCTGCCGCAGGTAAGGGGAATGTACGGCGGAGACCGCGGCAGAAAGGATAACCTTATAGAATACGGCTTCAGGCTGCCTTCCGCTTACGATAACAGACCGCTTAATTTTGAAGAATTCTATTCCCATATAAATCAGGCGATATTCGTATCGGCAACGCCGGGCGATTTTGAAAAACAGCACGCCGCGCAGATTGTGGAGCAGGTTATAAGACCCACGGGACTTCTTGATCCGCCTATCACGGTCAAGCCGTCCGACGGGCAGATAGACGACCTTGTTTCCGAAATAAATATGCGCGCTGCCAAAAACGAGCGCGTGCTTGTTACTACGCTTACCAAAAAAATGGCGGAAGATCTTACCGAATATCTTGAAAATCTTAATATCAAGGTAAGATATATGCACTACGATATTGATACCATAGAGCGTATGGAGATTATAAGGGATCTGCGACTCGGTGAATTTGACGTTCTTGTGGGTATAAACCTTTTAAGAGAAGGACTTGATATACCCGAGGTATCGCTGGTGGCAATACTCGACGCCGATAAAGAAGGATTTTTGCGAAGCGAAACTTCGCTTATACAAACGGTGGGCCGCGCGGCAAGAAACGCCCACGGCGAGGTTATAATGTATGCCGACAGCGTTACAAGGTCTATGGAAAACGCCATAACCGAAACCGAGCGCCGCCGCGGTATCCAGAAGCGCTATAACGAAGAGCACGGCATAACGCCGCAAAGTATAGTGAAAGACGTTCGCGATATTATAGAAATAGGAACCAAGGCAGACGATAAGAAAAACGATAAGAAACTTTCTTCTGCCGAAAGGCAGGAACTTATCAAGCGCCTTACAAGGGAAATGCAGCAGGCGGCAAAAATACTTGAATTTGAGCACGCTGCGTATTTAAGGGACAGAATAGAAAAACTCCGCGGCAGCAAAACAAAAAGAAAATAAGAACGGACAAAACAATCAGGATACAATGATTTCTTTGTTAAAACAAAAAAGCAGGACGTTCTGCAAGGAACGCCCTGCTTTTTTATGTATCAGCCGGAGGTTGGATTTAACTTGTTATTTTCTTAAGTTTTCGATAATTGTCGTAACGCCCAGACCGCCGCCGCAGCAGGAGGTGAAAAGACCGTATTTGCCGCCGCGTCTTGCAAGTTCGCGCATTGTAAACATACAAACGCGTGCTCCGGAAGCGCCGTTCGGGTGACCGTAAGAAATTGCGCCGCCGTTTACGTTCCACTTGTTTCTGTCGATGCTTACGCCGGTTTCGTCCTTAAGTCCGCGCAAAACGCCGAGGTTCTGCGCTGCAAAGGCTTCGTTGCACTCCCAGATATCTATATCGTTTACGGTAAGTCCCGCGCGCTTTAATGCGTCAAGCGAGGAGGCAACGGGTCCAAGACCCATAATCTTCGGGTCAAGCGCCGAGTTGCCTGCGCATACAAATCGCGCAAAAGGTTCGTAACCGAGTTCTTTTGCCTTTTCTTCGGTCATTAAAAAAACCATTGCGCCGCCATCGTTTCTGCCGGAAGCATTGCCTGCCGTTACAACGCCGCCGGGCTTTACCGAACGCAGTTTTGCAAGACCTTCGGGCGTGGTGTCGGGACGCATAAACTCATCCTTTGCAAAGATGATTTCGGGCGTCTTTTTGGTGGCGGGTATGGTTACAGGGATTATTTCATCATCAAAATAACCTTTTGCCCATGCCGCCGCTGCACGTTTTTGACTGTTATAGGCAAACTCGTCACATTCTTCGCGCGTGATTCCGTAAAGTTTTGCAACGTTTTCCGCCGTTTCTATCATATCTATTGCGTCTTCGGGATTGGGGGCTAATTTGTTTTTCATTATTTCGGGCGCTGTCATCTTGTTAGGCGCCGTAAATGTGGAAAGTTTTACTGTGAATTTGCTGAACGATTCGCTGCCGCCTGCCACCATAATATCGGCATATCCAAGCATTATGGCAAATGCCGCATGGTTTATTGATTCAATTGCGGAACCGCACTGCCTTTCCATGGTAGTTGCCCACACGTCGTAGGGCAGACCTGCCTTAAGCGCCACATATCTTGCAAGGCTTATAGCGTTGCAATCCTGAAAGGCGCCGCCCATGTATATGCCGTCTATATGTCCGCCGCGTTCCGTTACCTGCGTTTTTTCAAGAAGACCTTTAAGCGCAATAGCGCCAAGATCCGCCATAGAAAAATCTTTAAGCGTGCCGCCGATTCTGCCGAAACCGGTGCGAACGCCGTCTACCAATACTACATTTCTCAAAAGAATCTCTCCTTTTTTACAAAATATTTGTATTTGCAGAGTATCACACGGTTTTTGCTTTGTCAACATATTATTATAATATTTTTATAAAATACCCCTATTATCGCAATTATTGATTATAAATAGTTAAGAAATATTTGCTTTTTGCCGTCGACAAGGCATTTGTGCACATTTATAATATAATTAGTTTTTGCGAAAGGGGCATATCTATGGGAAGACCGCTTGAAGGCATAAAGGTTCTGGACCTTACAACATTTGTTGCTGCGCCGTGCACCTGCAGACTGCTTGCAGACCTGGGCGCCGAAGTAATAAAAATAGAACGCAGTTCGGGTGACGGGTGGCGTTATTCGGCAATCGCGCAGCGACAGGACGAATTTTCGATGGATGAAAACCCCGTATACGATATTTATAACGCAGGTAAAAAACATATTACTCTTAATTTAAAAAGCGAAGAAGGCAAAAAGATATTTAAGGCACTTTTAAAGCAGAGCGATATCTTTGTTACCAACACGCGTCTTGCGGCACTTAAACGCCTCGGCATTTCTTATGAGGAGATAAAGGGCGAAAACAGCCGCCTTATATATGCCATGGTGGAGGGCTTTGGCGAAAAGGGTCCCGAATGCAACACGGGCGCTTACGACACCACGGCGTTCTGGGCGCGCTGCGGCATGCTTAACGACCTTGCCGTAGTTCACGACGACGGAAGTCACATTCCTATATATCCGCCGTCGAGCGTGGGCGATACGGCAACGGCATATATACTTTTATCCGAAATTATTACGGCTTTGTACGAACGCGAAAAAACCGGTAAAGGGCAAGTTGTAAAGGCAGGGCTTTTCCATACCGGAATATTTACGTTCGGCACTATGCAGATAGTTACTCAAAAGCCGTTCGGCAAAGTGTACCCGATGAAAAATTATGAACACTCGATAATAGCGGGCGCATATATGTGCGCTGACGGCAGATATGTATATATCGCAACCGGCGTTCCAAACGATACATATATAAAACTTGTTGGCATACTCGGCATAGATTATCTTTTAAACGACAGCCGTTTTAAGGATTATAATGCCGCCTCAAACCACAAGAAGGAGTTTAAGTCGATAGTATCCGAAAAAATCCTTGAAAAAACAAGGGATGAATGGCTTGAAATCTTTAAAGAAAACGACATTGCAAGCGGAGTTGTAAACAGTTTTTCTGATATAAGCGAGGACGAACAGGCGATTGCAAACGGGTATATTGAGGATGTAACGTTCAGAAACGGCAAAACGGCGAAAATGCCCTCCTGTCCGTTCCATATCGAATCGCTTGAAGGCGAGGATCTAAGCACACACCCCGCAGCGCCGATAGGCTATAACAACGGGGAAGTTTTGTCTGCACTCGGCTATACCGCGGAGGATATAAAACGCCTTAAATCGGAGGGCGTAATATAAAAAAATCAGGGGTGAAAACCCCTGACCTTTAAACGCTTTACTTGTCGTTTTTTATAAAGGTGTCGTAAGAAAAACGTTTTCTTGCCAGAACACCGTACATAAATCTTTCGCTTCGGTTTGCAGGCGGTTTCGCCTGACCGTTTTCATAGGAAAGAAGTATATCCTGCGGGAACGCTCGCCTTACCTGACCGGGAGTGGTTCCCACATATTTGTTGAATACGTTGTTAAAGTAGTTGACCGACGAAAATCCGCACGCGTCCGCTACATAAGCAATGTCGTGGTCGCTGTAAGCGATAAGTTCCGCCGCGTGTTTTATTCTTATTATGTTAAGACTGTCAAGAATGGTGGAACCGGTGTCTTTTTTGTATGCCACGCACAGATAACTTTTGTTGTATCCTAGCGCTTCGGCAAGGCTGTCAAGCGAAATGTTTTCGCTGAAGTGTTCTTCCAGATAATGCACTATCTCCTGCGATAAAAGGGAGTATTTATCGGCGTCAAGATATTTAAACGCGCGGAATCGTCTGCGGCGCTTGTCCTCGGTCATAACATTAAGCACCGACATAAGGTACGAACGCGCGGAATCGTCTGCGGCGCTTTCAAGTTCTTCATATTCGCGTGCCAGCCGTTTAAGCAGCAGTCCAACAAGCAAATTTTTTTCGGCGAACAGGGTTTGCTTGTAGTCCTCCGAATTTGCAAGCGGCCCTTTAAGGGAAAATTTAACCTCTATGTGTTCGTCGGCAGTGGTGCCGTTGTTTTCAAAACTGTGGTTTGAACCGCGCGGAACAATTATGCAGTCGCCCGAAACAAGGTGATATTTTGTTTGATTAACGGTAAAGTCTATCTCGCCGTTTGAAAGATAAAACAGATGATAATAAGGGTGTGTGTGCGGTTTAACGCCGGCGCCCGGCTTGCAGTATGAATGTGTTACCCAAAGGATCTGAAGTTGTTCCATTTTTCACCTCAAAAGCGGTTTTATTTGTTACTTAAAGTATAAAACACCTAATAATTTTTGTCAACCTGTTGAGTCGGGTTGCGTGAAAGGAAAGATATAAATGGTAGATTTTAAAGGCAGATATGTAGTTCTTACCGGCTGCGGCAAGGGAATAGGCAAGGCAATAGCGAAAAAGTTCCTTGAAAACGGCGTTTCCGGTCTTGCTATGGTCGATTACGACGGCGCGCTGCTTGAAAAAACCGCAGCGGAACTTGACCCTGAAGGCACGCGCACGTCGGTGTTTGTATGCGATATAAGCCGCAGAGAGCAGGTTCGCGAAACAATAAACGAAATAATAGAAAAATACGGCAGAATAGACGCCATAGTAAACAATGCCGGCATCACCCGTGACGCCATGTCATGGAAAATGACCGAAGATCAGATGCGCGCCGTTATGGAGGTCAACTTTTTCGGCACTTATTACTGCTGTAACGAGGTTATTCCGCTTATGCGCGAACAGAAGTACGGCAGAATAGTCAACATTTCTTCCACATCGGCGCACGGCAATGTTGGACAGACAAACTATGCGGCAAGCAAGGCGGCTGTAAACGGTTATACAAAAACGCTTGCCCTTGAACTTGCCAGAAAAGGAATTACCGCAAACACGGTAGAACCCGGTTTTGTGGACACGGATATGATGAGGGCCGTTCCCTCCGATATTCTTGAAAAGAAAATAGCAGCGCACCCGATGCTGCGGCTTGGCGCTCCTTCGGAAATAGCATCGCTTGTGCTTTTCCTTGCAAGCGAGGAAGCGTCGTACGTTTCGGGATGCAACATTGTGTGTGCAGGCGCCGCAAAAATAATAGGGTAGAAAGGAACGATAATTATGGAAATTAAAAAGGTAGCGGTCATAGGCGGCGGACTTATGGGCAGACAGATAGCGCTTCACAGCGCTATATATCCTTACGAGGTAAAACTTTTTGATATTATGCCGCAGGTAAGGGAAGCCGTAAAGCAGTGGGAAGAAGAATATCTTGCCGGCAGAATCGCAAAAGGCAGAATGACCGAAGAACAGGTGGCGGGAATTAAAAGCCGTTTTTCTGTTGCCGAGACTATGGAAGAAGCGGCAGCGGACGCGGATATCATAATCGAAGCGGTGCTTGAACGCATTGACGTAAAGCACGCCGTTTTAAAGCAGATAAGCGATATTGCCCGTAAGGACGCGATTATCGCGACAAATTCAAGTTATATGGTGTCCTCCGCTTTCAAAGAGGACGTTGTAAACCCCTCGCGCCTTTTAAACGTTCATTATTTTAATCCGGCGCTTGTTATGAAACTTGTGGAGGTAGTAAGGGGCGAGCATACTTCGGACGAAGTTTTTGAAACCGCTTATAACTTTGCAAAATCCACGGGCAAGACTCCGGTTAAGGTGGAAAAGGAAATAGACGGTTTTTTGGCGAACCGTATTCTTACCGCCATATGTACCGAGGCACGCCGTTTGGTAGAAGACGGTTATTGTACCTATCAGGACCTTGATACCGCCTGCGAAAACGGTTTAGGGCATCCGATGGGGCCGTTCAGACTTAACGACCTTACGGGCATAGACCTTGCTTTTGACGTTATGAAAAGAAGATATGCCGAAACGGGCGTAAAACCCGCGGGATATGACCTTTATGAAAAAATGGTAAAAGAAGGCCGCCTCGGCAGAAAAAGCGGCAAAGGCTTTTACGATTACAGCAAATAAAAATTTTTCGGGCGGAAATGCCGTTCACTTTGAAATCAGATATTTCAGGACTGCACATTGTCCCTTGAAATAACACTTCTGTGTTTCCTTAAAAAAGACCTTATAAGCGGTTTTTCGCTTATAAGGTCTTTTTTCTTTATTTTCCGCTGTCGCCGTAGTTTGAAAGAACTCTTGCCGACGGGTCGTTTACGTCGCAGCCTTTCCAGGATTTGTTGGGCATCCAGAAATCCGTTATCATATCGGCGTTGCCGGCATAGTATTTTTCAAAAATTTCGCGATACAAAAGCGATTCTTTTGTAAACGGCGCCGCGTGGGTATACTTTTTGCATTTTTCTTTAAACTCCGCGTCGGTGTACTGCTTTTCGGCATACTCTTTAAGATAGTCCACCATAGAGTGCCCCACGGCGTCCGAAAATGCAGCCTTTTCGCGGTAAAGTATATCGTGCGGCAGATAATCGCCCTCAAACGCTTTGCGCAAAAGGTACTTCCCCTTGCCGTAAACGTTCATTTTCTTTTCGGGGGCTATCGCCATTACATATTTTACAAAATCAAGGTCGCCGAAAGGAACGCGCGCTTCAAGCGAGTTTGAAGAAATGCAGCGGTCGGCGCGCAGAACGTCATACATGTGAAGTTCGCGTATGCGCTTTTGCGATTCTTTCTGAAATTCCTCTGCGTTCGGCGCAAAATCGGTATACTTGTAACCGAAAAGTTCATCGGAAATTTCGCCCGTAAGCAGCACCCTGATATCCGTGTTTTCGTGTATCCATTTGCAAAGCAGATACATACCCATGCTTGCCCTTACGGTGGTAATATCGAATGTTCCGAGTATTTTAATAACAGTTTCAAGGGAATTTATCACTTCGTCCGCCGTCATAATAACTTCGGTATGTTCGCTGCCTATATAGTCGGCAACCTGTTTTGCGTATTTAAGGTCGATAGCGTCCTTTTCCATACCGATTGCAAACGTGCGGATCGGTTTTTCCGAACTTTTTGCGGCAATGGCGCACACAAGGGAGGAATCAAGTCCGCCCGAAAGCAAAAAACCTACTTTAGCGTCCGCCACAAGACGCTTATGAACGCCCGCCGTCAGTTTATCGTGAATGTTTTTAAAGATTGCAGGCAGGTCGTCGTTACAAACGCTTTTTACCTCGGCTATATCGCAATATCTTACGAATTTTCCGTCCTTAAAGTAACAGCCTGGCGGAAAGGGCATTATTTTTTCGCAAAGCGGCACAAGGTTTTTGGCTTCGCTTGCAAAAATTATCGCGCCGTCTTTTGAATAACCGTAATAAAGCGGACGTATACCGATAGGGTCGCGCGCCGCTATGTATTCGCCGCGCTTGCCGTCGTAAATAATAAGTGCAAACTCGGCGTCCAGCATAGAAAACATATCCGTGCCGTATTCAAAGTAAAGCGGCAAAAGTATTTCGCAGTCGGATTCGCTTTTAAAGGTGTACTTTTCAGATAATTCATCCCTTAATTTTTTAAATCCGTATATCTCGCCGTTGCAAACAACGTAACTTCCGTCAAGGCAGAAAGGCTGCATGCCGTCGTCCGTAAGTCCCATAATGGCAAGACGGTGAAAGCCCAAAAGTCCTTTACCCGTGTCTATTATACGGCTGTCGTCCGGTCCTCTGGTTACCGTGGCGGCAAAGCCTTCTTTAAATTTTTCGGTATCGCGGCAGGTGCCGCAATATCCCATTATCGAACACATAATAAATCCCCCGAAACCGCCGCAAAAGCGGCGGACATTGTTTTTTTTACTTCACCCCGAAAAGCAGTTTGTCATAGGTCGGGAACGGCCAGTATTTCTCTGCCGTAAGGGTTTCCGCCTCGTCGCATACAACACGAAGTTCCGCCATCTTCTGCAGGATAACGTCACGGATAGTGTCTGCGGCTTCTTTTGTATCGCTTATCGTTTTGTATTTGATTATTTCGGAATCAAGCGATTCTGTTGCGGCGCTTATTTCCTCTGTAAGTTCGGAAAGGCGTTTAACGGCATCTCTTTCATACTTGCAGGTAAGACCGGGTACCGCGTTTGTTTTGGCAATAAGTGCGTCGGAAAGGTCTTTAGCGTAATCGCAAACGGCAGGCAGTATTTCCTTTCTTGCCATATCCACCATTGTAAGCGCTTCAATATTTACCGTCTTGCAGTAGTTTTCAAGCAGTATTTCATAACGCGACTCTATTTCCGGCAGGGTAAATATTTTGTGCGCCGTCAGCATATCCGTGTTTTTCTTCTCAAGAATAGTCGGCAGAGCGTCGGGCGTTGTGCGCAGATTTAAAAGTCCGCGTTTTTCGGTTGCTTCCTTAATCCACGCCTCGTCATACCCGTTGCCGTTGAAAATAATGCGTTTGTGCTTTATCACAGTATCTTTAATAAGTTCGTGAAGAGCCGTTTCAAAATCTTTCTCGCCTTCAAGGCGGTCGGCGTATTCTTTAAGAACTTCCGCTACTGCGGCGTTTAAGAAAACGTTGGTGTCGGCAATACTGTTTGCGGAACCCAGCATACGGAATTCAAACTTGTTGCCCGTAAACGCAAAGGGAGAGGTGCGGTTGCGGTCGGTAGTGTCACGCGTAAAGCGGGGCAGGGCATGAACACCCAGTTTCATAACCGTTTTTTCCGTTCCGTTATAAGGTTTGTCGTGCTCTATCGCGTCAAGCACCGCGGTGAGTTCGTCGCCTAAGAATATCGAAACTACCGCAGGCGGTGCTTCGTTGGCGCCCAAACGGTGATCGTTTCCGGCGGTTGCAACAGAAAGCCGCAAAAGATCCTGATAATCGTCCACCGCTTTTATTACCGCACAAAGGAAAATAAGGAACTGCGCGTTTTCGTGGGGCGTTTCACCGGGCGTTAAAAGGTTTACGCCCTTATCGGTAGTAAGCGACCAGTTGTTATGCTTTCCGCTGCCGTTTACGCCGGCAAACGGTTTTTCGTGCAAAAGACATACAAGTCCGTGCTTAAGCGCCACTTTCTGCATAATTTCCATCGTGAGCTGGTTGTGGTCGGTTGCTATGTTCGTTGTGGTGTAAATCGGCGCCAGTTCGTGCTGTGCGGGCGCTACCTCGTTGTGTTCGGTTTTTGCAAGTATGCCGAGTTTCCAAAGTTCCTCGTCAAGATCCGCCATAAAAGCGGCAACACGGGGCTTTATAACGCCGAAATAGTGATCATCCATTTCCTGACCTTTCGGGGGTTTCGCCCCGAAAAGGGTGCGCCCCGTGAACATAAGGTCCTTGCGCTTTTCATACATTTCACGGTCAACAAGGAAATACTCCTGTTCGGGTCCTACCGAGGTTTTAACGTATTTTACCTTGTCGTTTCCGAAAAGGCGCAATATACGCAGCGCCTGGCGGTTGATGGCCTCCATAGAACGCAGAAGGGGCGTTTTTTTATCAAGCGCTTCACCGCCGTAGGAACAGAAAGCGGTGGGGATGCAAAGTGTTTTGTCCTTTATAAATGCGTATGAGGTGGGGTCCCATGCGGTATACCCGCGCGCCTCAAATGTGGCACGCAAACCGCCCGAAGGGAACGATGAAGCGTCCGGTTCGCCCTTTATAAGTTCCTTGCCGGAAAATTCCATAATAACTCTGCCGTCGGGTGAAGGGGAGATAAAACTGTCGTGCTTTTCGGCGGTTATGCCGGTCAGCGGCTGGAACCAATGGGTAAAGTGGGTGGCGCCGTTGGCTACCGCCCAGTCTTTCATTGCGGTTGCTACCGCATCGGCAATATCCGATTTAAGACCTGCGCCTTCGTCAATCGTCTTTTTCAGGGAGGAATAAACATCCGCCGAAAGCGCCTGGCGCATTACCTTGTCGTCAAAAACAAGACTTCCGAAAAATTCAGGTACGGTTTTCATAAAAATACTTCCTTTCACATTCATAAATAAAAAGGGCAGCGGCGGCGACAGGTATACACATACCGCGTCGGACGCCATTGCCCTTAAATTACGAATATATAAAATGAAAAACGGCGACAGTAAGACCCAAATCTTACAAGACGCCGTTGCCTTTATGTTTATGCATTATACGCCGTTTTTCGAGTTTGTCAAGTATTTTTTTGTAAAAATTATGTGCAAAAATTATGGTGTTGTTTTGTCTTGACAAAGTATTTTGTGCGTGTTACAATAAGTTGTCAATGAGCAACGGCGTTCATTAGGACGTGGGTTTTTTGCCCCCATATCCCGATGAACGCCGTTGGTCTTTTTTTATTTTTGGTGCCAAGCGATATGGAAATACGGGAATGGATGTGATATAATAATATGTTATTTAATGTTTTTCTGCAGATTTCGGCAGAAAATATATTATATTGTCCGCGCGCCGGGGCGCTGCTTATGAAAGGTAGGTTTTCAGGATGAAATATTCAAGGGAAGAAGTATTGCAATATGTTGCGGAAGAGGACGTTAAATTTATACGCCTTGCTTTCTGCGATGTTTACGGCAGGCAAAAAAACATATCCGTTATGGCGGACGAACTTCCCCGCGCGTTCGATTACGGCATTGCGGTGGATGCCTCCGCAATAGCGGGTTTCGGCGGCGAGGTGCACTCCGACTTATTTCTGCATCCCGACCCCTCGACGATATTTGTGCTTCCGTGGGGACCCGAACACGGCAGGGTGGTAAGAATGTTCTGCTCCGTGACTTATCCGGACGGCACGGCGTTTGCGGGCGACGCACGCACCGTGCTTGAAAACACGGTAGAGGAAGCGCGCCGGCAGGGTATTTCCTTTGCTTTCGGTTCGGAAATGGAATTTTACCTTTTCAAGAAAGACGAAAACGGCGAGCCGACAAAAATACCTTATGACAATGCGGGATATATGGATATAGCGCCTTACGACAAAGGCGAGAATGTCCGCCGTGAAATATGCCTTACGCTTGAACAGATGGGTATACGCCCCGAAAGTTCCCATCACGAAGAAGGCCCCGGGCAAAACGAAATAGACTTCCGCTATTCCGATCCGCTTACCGCGGCGGATAACGCCGTTACTTTCAGGGCGGTTGTGGATAATGTTGTGGCCAGAAGCGGACTTTCTGCGGACTTTTCTCCTAAACCGCTGCTTACGGAAGCCGGTAACGGTATGCATATAAACTTTTCCGCCAAAAGCGATTCGGGCGAAGATGTTATGCCGCAGGTTATAGCCGGAATACTTAAATATATTCCCGATATGACGGCGTTTTTAAATACAACGGCGGAATCGTATTTAAGATTCGGCAGTAATAAAGCGCCTAAATATATTTCGTGGTCAAGCGAAAACCGTTCTCAGCTTATACGCATACCGGCGGCGTCGGGCGAGTATAGGCGCGCGGAACTGCGTTCCCCCGATCCGCTTTGCAACCCTTATGTTGCCTTTACTCTGCTTATAAAAGCGGGACTTCGCGGAATAAAGGAAAATGCGACCCTTCCCGAGAGCGCGGACATAAATCTTTACACTGCGCCGGCAGAAGTGGTAAGAAAGTTTAAAAGACTGCCGGAAACGCTTGAAAGCGCTAAAACGGCGGCAGCAAACAGCGAGTTTATAAAGCAGAGTTTGCCCGCCGAAATAACGGAAAACTACACTTGATATTCTGATACAACTTAGTAATTGAAGATTATTGCAAAAGGAGGGATCGGCAATGGAAATCGTAAACCGCAGTTACAGCGTTCTTATCGTTTCAAGTTCGCGGGAAGCAGGCGAATCAGTGCGTGCCATGATCCCTCAGAACCGCTGCTGTCCCGTAAAAATCACGGGCGACGGCGCCAGCGCGCGCAGGCTTCTTTTGGAAGGCACTTTTGATATTGTAATAATCAACACTCCGCTTAAAGACGGGTTCGGCACAAGACTGGCGCTTGATATAAGCGACAGCGGCAGCACCTGCGTTATGCTGCTTGTAAAGGCGGAACACTATGCGGAAATAAACACGCGGATATCTCCGTACGGCGTGCTTACCGTATCAAAACCGACCATAAGGCAGATTATGTCCTCTGCGGTTGATCTTTTGTGCGGCACGCGTGAACGGCTGCGGCGTATGGAACAGAAAACCGCGTCCGTAGAAGAAAAAATGGAAGAAATACGGATAGTAAATAAAGCAAAGTGGCTGCTTATCGACCAGCTTAAAATGACCGAACAGCAGGCGCACAGATATATCGAAAAACAGGCTATGGACAGGTGCGTTACAAAACGCGCGGTGGCGGAAAATATTCTGTCCACCTACAAATGATTTTAAGGAGGAAAAACCCATGACAAAATATATATTCGTAACAGGCGGCGTTGTATCGGGACTCGGCAAGGGGATAACCGCCGCATCACTCGGAAGACTTTTAAAAACGCGCGGACTTAAAGTTGCGGCGCAGAAACTGGACCCTTACATAAACGTAGACCCGGGAACTATGAGCCCTTATCAGCACGGCGAGGTTTACGTTACCGAGGACGGCGCGGAAACCGACCTTGACCTTGGGCATTATGAGAGATTTATAAACGAGAACCTTAACAAATACTCAAATCTTACCACGGGCAAGGTTTACTGGAACGTACTCAATAAAGAGCGCCGCGGCGAGTATTTAGGTTCTACCGTGCAGGTTATTCCTCACATTACAAACGAAATAAAAGACTTTGTTTACCGCGTAGGCAAGCAAACCGACGCCGACGTGGTAATAACAGAAATAGGCGGCACTATCGGTGACATTGAATCCCAGCCGTTTTTGGAAGCGGTAAGGCAGATCTCCCTTGAAGTGGGCAGGGAAAACAGCCTGTTTATACATGTCACACTGGTGCCTTTTTTGCGCGGTTCGGATGAACACAAGTCAAAACCCACGCAGCATTCGGTAAAAGAACTTCAGGGAATGGGAATAAATCCCAACATTATAGTTTTGCGCTGTGATGAACCGCTGGAAGAATCCATATTCAGAAAAATATCCCTTTTCTGCAACGTAAAGCCCGACTGCGTAATTGAAAATATTACGCTTCCGTGTCTTTATGAAGCGCCCCTTATGCTTGAAAAGTCAAACTTTTCTTCTGTTGTGCTGCGCGAACTGGGTATAGACGCTCCGCCTGCCGACCTTTCCGGCTGGGAAAAGATGGTTGACAGCATAAAAACCGCCGATAAGGTTGTAAAAATCGGACTTGTGGGCAAGTATGTTCAACTACACGACGCATACCTTTCGGTTGCGGAAGCGCTGCGGCACGCAGGTTATGCGCTGGGTGCCGATGTAAAAATCGAATGGATAGACTCCGAAAACATTACCGAAAAGAACTATGCAAAGGTGCTTTCCGCGGTTGACGGTATTATAGTACCGGGCGGATTCGGAAGCAGGGGCATAGAGGGTATGATTCTTGCGGCAAAATACGCAAGGGAGCATAAAAAGCCCTACTTCGGAATTTGTCTCGGTATGCAGATTGCGGTTAT
Source organism: uncultured Eubacteriales bacterium (assembly GCA_934491515.1). Classification (GTDB taxonomy): domain Bacteria; phylum Bacillota; class Clostridia; order Oscillospirales; family Acutalibacteraceae; genus UBA737. Next base: position 12,834 of record CAKSTF010000005.1, on the reverse strand, counting down.
AGAGTATGCGCGGCACGTTGCCAGCATTGCCGACGCACATTCGGGCGAATTTGACGAACTTTGCAAAAACAAGGTTATCGACTTTATGCCCGGGCAGAGCGAGGATGTCGATAAAGGCGGTACACTGCGGCTTGGCGCATATCCGTGCGTTATAAAGCCGGGTACGGTTATGGAACGCTGCTACGGGCAGCCCGAAATATCCGAACGCCACCGCCACCGTTATGAATTCAATAACGATTACCGCGAAAAACTTGAAGGCTGCGGACTTACACTTTCGGGCCTTTCGCCCGACGGCAGACTTGTGGAAACGATTGAAATTTCCGACCGACCCTTCTATGTGGGCGTCCAGTTCCATCCGGAATTCAAGTCGCGCCCCAACAAAGCGCATCCGCTGTTTAAGGGATTTATAGCGGCATCTATGAAAAAGTGATTTAAAAGTAATTTATATTTATATATGTTTGCGGCATTGATTAAAGCGACATTTTATGATAAAATACATCTGTATTTTTGTTTTTAAAAGGGGAATTTTGGCTTATGAACAACCGATACGAAAATCCTTTGTGCCGCAGATATGCCGACAGCGAGATGCAATCGGTATTTTCGGACGACCGAAAGTTTTCAACCTGGCGCCGCCTTTGGGTGGCTTTGGCAGAGGCGGAGAAGGAACTCGGTCTTGATATAACCGATGAGCAGATTGCCGAAATGCGCGAGAATATAAATAATATTGATTATGAACTTGCGGCCGAGCGCGAAAGGCTTGTGCGCCACGATGTTATGGCGCATATATACACTTTCGGCGAGGTATGCCCCAAGGCAAAACCGATAATTCATTTAGGCGCCACCAGCTGCTATGTGGGCGATAATACCGATGTTATTATCCAGTGCGACGCGCTGCTTATAGTAAAAAAACTCCTTTTAAGGGCGATAGCGGCGCTGTCCCGATTCTGCGAAAAGTACGCAGATCTCCGAACGCTTGCCTACACCCATTTTCAGGCGGCGCAGCCCACAACGGTAGGCAAACGCGCAGCCCTTTGGATGCAGGATTTGGTTTTAGATCTTGAACACCTTGATTTTGTCCTTTCAAATCTTAAACTTTTAGGCTGCCGCGGAACTACGGGCACGGGTGCGAGTTTTCTTGAACTTTTCGGTGGCGACAAAGAAAAAGTTACGGCGCTTGAAAAGAAAATAACCGAAAAGATGGGCTTTTCCGCCGCGTATGACGTAAGCGGACAGACCTACACCAGGAAATCGGACTATTACGTGCTGTCCGTACTTTCGGGTATAGCGCAGAGCGCGCAGAAATTTTCGGGAGATATAAGACTCTTGTCCCACCTTAAAGAATTTGACGAACCTTTCGAGTCAAAACAGGTAGGCTCTTCCGCTATGGCGTACAAACGCAATCCCATGCGCAGCGAGCGCATATCGTCGCTTTCGCGCCTTGTTATTGCCGAAACGCTTAATCCGGCAATGACGGCGGGAACACAATGGCTTGAACGCACGCTTGACGATTCCGCGAACCGCAGGATAAGCATACCCGAAGCGTTTCTTGCCGTTGACGGAATACTGAACCTTTATATAAACGTTATAAGCGGCGTTACGGTTTATCCGAATGTTATTAAAAAACATTTGGCGGAAGAACTGCCCTTTATGGCGACCGAAAATATACTTATGTATTGCGTTAAAAAAGGCGGCGACCGCCAGACCTTGCACGAAGCGATACGCCGTCACGCGGTGGATGCAGGCAAGGCTGTAAAAATGCAGGGCGCGGATAACGACCTTTTGGACCGTATAGCGGCAGATTCCGTTTTCGGCGTAACAAGGGAAGAAATCGACCGGATAATAGACGAGTGCGACCTTACCGGTATGGCAAAGGAACAAACGCTTGCTTTTGTAGATAAAGTTAAAAAGATATTGGCGGAAAACGAAGAGTTCTTAGGCGACGGCAAGGGTGCCGAGATAAACGTATAAAATCAGCACTGCTGAACAGATAAAGGAAGGTAATTTAAATGCTTACTGCTATTGTAGGAATCAACTGGGGCGATGAAGGAAAGGGCCGTATGGTGGACCTGCTTTCCTCCGATTACGAGATCATCTGCCGCTATCAGGGCGGCAACAATGCGGGTCACACCGTAATAAACGATAAGGGCAAGTTTATCCTTAACCTGCTGCCCTCGGGTATTTTAAGGGAGACCACCGTAAACGTTATGGGCAACGGTATGGTTGTGGATATCGAACACCTTGTGGGCGAAATGAAAAAACTTACCGATGCCGGCATAAAGATAACTCCCGAAAACCTTAAAATAAGCGATAAGGCTATTATTTGTATGCCTTACCACAAAATGCAGGACATTATGGAAGAAGAACGTCTTGCGGATAAAAAGTACGGTTCTACAAGAAGAGGTATCGCACCCGTTTATGCCGATAAGTATATGAAAAAGGGAATCCGTATGGCAGACCTTTTTGATTTTGAAAAACTTACGGAAAAGGTGCACGATATAGTTGAATGGAAAAACATTACCGTTACCGGTTACGGACACAAACCCGTTGATGCGGAAGAAATGCTTTCCTGGCTTAAAAAGTACGGCGATATTATAAAGCCGTTTGTTATCGACGTTTCGGAATACCTTTATAATGCTGCGGCAGAGGGCAAAAACATTATGTTTGAAGCGCAGCTCGGCGCTTTGCGCGATATTGATTTCGGTATATATCCGTATACTTCCTCTTCACAGACTTTGGCGCATTTTGCGCCTATCGGAGCCGGCATACCGGGACTTCGTCTTGACAACTCGATAGGAATTATGAAGGCATATTCCACCTGCGTGGGCGAAGGTCCCTTTACGGCGGAAATGTTCGGCGACGAGGCAAAAGCACTGCGCGATGCAGGCGGTGAATACGGCGCGGCTACCGGAAGACCCAGAAGGGTAGGTCCGTTTGATGTTCCCGCATCACGTTACGGCGTTCGTGTTCAGGGCGCGGATTGCATTGCCCTTACAAAACTTGACGTGCTTTCGTATATGGAAAAAATTCCCGTTTGCGTTGCTTATGAAATCGACGGCGAAAGAACGGAAGTTTTCACAACAGGCGAAAAACTTAACCGTGCAAAACCGGTTATTGAATATGTTGAAGGTTTCGGAGATGTTTCAAAGTGCAGAACTTACGATGAACTTCCCGAAAACGCAAAGAAATACATTGCATATCTTGAAGAAAAAGTCGGCTGCCACATTAAGTATGTATCGGTAGGCGCCGGCAGAGATGAATACATAAAGATTGACTGATTTTTGGAGGATATATGGCGTCACAAACAGTTCTCATTCTCGATTTCGGCGGACAGTATAAGGAACTTATAGCTCGCAGGGTTCGCGAATGCAGCGTTTATTCGGTTGTTAAATCGGGTGATATCACAGTTGAAGAAATCAAGGATATCGACCCAATAGGAATTATACTTACGGGCGGACCAAACAGCGTTTACAGGGAAGATTCGCCCCATTGCGATAAAAAGATATTTGATATGGGTATTCCGGTTCTCGGGATATGCTACGGCACACAGCTGCTTGCTTGGTCGGTAGGGGGCACCGTGTCGCCCTGCAAAGCAGGCGAATACGGCAAGACCGAAATGACGGTCGATACTGATTCTCCGCTTTTTAAAGGGCTTGACAGCGCCCAGATAGGACTTATGAGCCACACCGACCAGATTACCGGACTGCCCGAGGGTTTTGTTTCGGTGGCACATACGGCTTCGTGTGCCAATGCTTCGATACAGAACAGCGCGCGTAAACTTTACGGCGTTCAGTTCCATCCGGAAGTTGAAAGCACGCCGAACGGCACCGCAATGATACGCAACTTCCTTTACAACGTCTGCGGCGCGGCCGGCGATTATAACCTTAAAGACCTTGAAAAGCAGCTTATAGAAAGCGTAAGAAAACAGGTAGGCTCCGCGCACGTTCTTTTGGGACTTTCGGGCGGTGTGGATTCTTCCGTTTGCGCGGCGCTGCTTTCAAAGGCAATTCCCGGTCAGCTGCATTGCGTGTTTGTGGACCACGGTCTTATGCGTAAAAACGAGGGCGACGAAATAGAAAACGCCTTTAAAAACAGGGATTTACACTTTATAAGGGTAAATGCCGCAGACCGCTTTGTAGGCAAACTTAAAGGTGTTATAGACCCCGAACAAAAGCGCAAGATAATAGGTGCCGAATTTGTAAGGGTGTTTGAAGAAGAAACCGAAAAACTTACGGCGGTTGAATATCTGGCACAGGGTACCATATACCCCGACGTTATAGAATCGGGCGGCAGCAAAGCCGCAACCATTAAAAGCCACCACAATGTAGGCGGACTGCCAAAGGATATGAAGTTTAAAGGCGTTGTAGAGCCGCTTCGCAGCCTTTTTAAAGACGAGGTAAGGGCATTAGGACGCCAACTCGGTCTGCCGGATGCGCTGGTACAGCGCCAGCCGTTCCCGGGACCGGGACTCGGTGTGCGCGTTATGGGCGAAATAACCACCGAAAAACTTGACATTCTGCGTGAAGCGGACGCTATTTTCCGCGAGGAAATGGATAAAAACGGCGTAAAAGCCGATCAGTATTTCGCCGTGCTTACCGACACCCGTTCGGTAGGTGTTGTTGGCGATTTCAGAACTTATGATTATACTGTGGCGCTGCGCGCCGTAAAAACTTCGGACTTTATGACCTGCGAATACGTGCCCGTACCCCACGAGGTGCTTGGTACCGTATCCTCAAGAATAGTAAACGAAGTGGACGGCGCCGGCAGGGTGGTTTACGATATAACCGGCAAACCGCCTGCCACAATAGAATGGTGCTGAAAAATGAAATTTACTAAAATGCAGGGGCTTGGAAACGATTATCTTTATGTTTTCGCCCCCTGCGTTCCCGATGATGTAAAACAATTATCAATAAAACTTTCAAACAGGCATTTCGGCGCCGGATCGGACGGTATGATATGGATACTTCCTTCAGGCACTGCCGACTTTAAAATGCGTATTTTCAATGCCGACGGCAGCGAGGCCGCCATGTGCGGCAACGGAATCCGCTGCGTTGGAAAATACCTTTACGATAAAGGCTATACCGATAAGCGCGAACTTAAAATTGAAACGCTTTCGGGCGTGAAAACGCTTCTATTAAATCTTTCCGGCGGCAAAGTTAAAACCGTTACCGTGGATATGGGAAAAGTTGCGGTAAGTAAAGAAAATGAACTGCAAATAAACGGAACGGTTTACCGCTACTATCCGGTAAACGCGGGCAATCCGCACGCGGTGATTTTTACCGATAACGCCGAAACCGCGCTGCTTTCAAACGTGGGCAGCGCCTTTGAAAAGTCGCCTGTTTTTACAGACGGCGTAAATACCGAGTTTGTAAGCCTTACAGGGAAAAATACACTGCGTATGCGCGTGTGGGAACGCGGCAGCGGGATTACGCTTGCATGCGGCACGGGCGCCTGCGCCGCGGCTGCCGCAGCCGTAAAAAACGGATTGTGCGAAAGCAACGCCGATATTTCCGTCCTTCTTGACGGCGGTACGCTTAACGTAAAGATTCTTTCCTGCGGTACGGCTTTAATGACGGGCGAGGCTTGTTTTGTTTACGAGGGGGACACCGACATCTATGAATCCCAATGAAAATTTTTCAAAACTTCAGAATTCGTATCTGTTTGTTGAAATAGCAAAGAGAACAGAGGAATTTTTGCGGAATAACAAAGATGTGAAACTTCTGCGCCTCGGCGTGGGCGACGTTACTCTGCCTTTGCCTGACGCGGTTATAAAAGCGATGCACGCGGCGGTAGAAGAACAGGCGCAAAAATCCACCTTTCACGGCTATATGCCGGAATGCGGCACAAAGTTTTTAAAAAATGCAGTGAAAGATTACTACCTTAAAAAAGACGTCTCTTTAGATATGCAGGAGATATTTATAACAAGCGGAGCAGGGGACGACATAGGAAATATCCTCGATTTGTTTTCACAGGATAATACCGCCCTTGTTATAGAGCCAGCGTATCCGGCGTACGTTGATACAAGCATTATAAGCGGTCACAAGGTGATACATCTTGCATCCGATGCCGACTGCGGATTTACACCGCTGCCCGACCATGATATTAAAGCGGATATAATATATATCTGTTCGCCCAATAACCCCACCGGTGCGGTTTTCAGTCGCGAAAAACTTAAAAGTTGGGTGGACTATGCTAATAAAACCGACGCGGTAATCATATTCGATGCCGCGTATGAAGCCTTTGTAGGCGACAGTTCGCTTCCGCGCAGTATTTATGAAATAGAGGGCAGCCGCACCTGCGCGATTGAAATATCCTCCCTTTCAAAAACCGCGGGATTCACGGGTATGCGCTGCGGATATACCGTAGTGCCGCAGAACCTTGTACGCAAGGGAATAAACCTTAATGCCGCTTGGAAAAGAAGCAGAACAACAAAAACCAACGGTGTTTCCTATATAACCCAGCGCGGCGCACAGGCGGCGCTTTCCGGTGAGGGACTTGCACAATGTATGGCGAATATTGCCCTTTATAAGGCAAATGCAAAGGTTTTAATGGCGGCGCTTGATTCCTGCGGCATAAAGTACTTCGGGGGAGAAAATGCGCCGTATATATGGCTTTGCTGCCCGGGCGGTATGTCAAGCTGGCAGTTTTTCGATTATCTGCTTGAAAAAGCGGCCGTTGTGGGCGTTCCGGGCGAAGGCTTCGGTAAATGCGGCGAAGGTTATTTTCGTCTTTCCGCTTTCGGTGACCCTAAAGAAACCGAAGAAGCCGCAAAAAGACTTGTTAAATTATTCGGAAAAGAAAAATAAAAAAAGCGGGGAAATCCCCGCTTTTTATTTTCTGCTTTTTTGCTATTCCGACTTAAGGTCCGAGTATTCCTCGTCCGATAAAAGTCCCCATTTTTTCATGGTTTCTATCTTTTCCTGTTTTTCCTGCTCGCTTTCGGCCATTTCGGGATTTGCACCTTTTTTACTGCATGCGGCGGCAACGGTGTCGCTGTTTTCAACAAGCGTGCCGAATCCATACATTAAAAGGCTGGAAACAAAAATCCAGAAAATGTATAACACAACAATAAACAGTATTGACAGCCCGTTGTCGAGAGTGATTTTTATAAGTTTCTCCAATAGTTCTTGCGATATCTTTATTAAAGAATCCGTTGATAAAACAAATACACAAAAAGCGTAAATCAGTAATAAAACGGAACGTACAACAAAAAGTATTTCCGCCAGCAGTTTGATTTTTTTGCCCGGATTTTTAAACAGTTTATCTAACATTAAGTAACACACCCCAAAAAAAGTATCTACATTATACTCAATGTATGAGTAATTGTCAATACTCATAGATTGAGTATAATATAATGTTCTGTATCTTCCAGCCGCCGAACACATATCCCGTTTTTGTGGGATTTCCCACTGCTGTCGTTTTGCCGTAGGTGTGTGTTGTGGGTTTGGTGGTAAGAGAAGCGCCTGTAAGACCGCTGTAACTTATCGTGTATGTATCGGGTACGGCGCTTGCCGTAACGACTATTCTGCCCTTTACATAATCTTTCGGTATCGTTATCTTTCCCGTGCTTTTGCTGTAAGTGTATTTTGAGGAAGAAAGCGTTTGATTTTTTACTTTTACCGTAACGCTGCCCGGCAGGCTGTAATGTGCATTCGCTTTAATTGTTGCCGAAAAAGCGGTAATTCCCGCAATTTTTTGGGGCGCCGTGTATGTGCAGTTTGCGGCATTTACCGAAACATCGTATTCTTCATCGTAAGAGGTATATATGGCGTTTCTAAGTTTAATCGAATATGTGGGTTTCGGCTGATAAAGGCCCGTTTTTCTGTAACCTACAAAGAACACGTAATTTTGTTCGTATGTTTTGTCCTGGTCTGTTTTGTTTTCAAAGGTTACTGGCAATTCAATTGTGCCGGAAGGGGTGGTGCCGTCATCCGAATAGACGCGCAGTTTTGTGTTCCCGGTCATATTTGCGCTTGCCGCTGTGTTGAACGAATCGGGCACGTCGCCCTCTATCAGTTCCGCAAAAAATCCGGAGCCCGAATCACTGTTCCTTGTGTATGTAATATCGAACAAAAGGTAAAACGTTCTTGTCGTATGTGCGGGAACAAGAAGCGGTACCGTAAACGGAACATACGCAAATTTACTTTCCGTTAAATAGGCTTTTACCTGCGGTGAAAACGTCAGTTCGTTTTCCGCGGGTATTCCCAAAGAAAGACGCCTTACGGACCATCCGTCGCCGGAACGTCCGGCCAAAGTTTTTTCACGGCTCTGTTCCGCTGCCGTTAACTCGTCCCAGTCCTTGTCCGAAACAAAGTCTGACTTCGGCAGCGTGTTTGAACTTATCGAAGAAAGCGTAGTGGTTTTGGAATTTTCGGGATCCGCTTTTATAATCGGTGTAAGCGGCTCAGTATCGGTGATGCGGGAGTTTGTTATTTTGCAGGACGCCGAAAGTTTGTGGTTTTGGGTTGAACCGTAATGAACGGCGGCAAAAAATCCGAAATAGCAGGATATCTTTTTTTCTGCCGTTGCCGTGTTTTTAAACTCAACCTCTTTAATAAAACTTGCCGACATAGAGTTATCTTTGTTTCTGTCGCTTGCTGCGGTGTAAGCGCTTGAATTTTCGTCTGTTTTAAACAAAAGGGAGGAAGATCTGTCCTGCGTGCCGAAATCAAAAAGTTCCATCGCTTCAACCGCAGAGCCGCTGCCGCCCTTGCTGCCGGTTAAATTAAACGAAAGTGTTGTGCGCAGAGTTGTTCCCGCCGGAACCGCTAAAGAAACGATAATCGGAACATAGCCTATCTCAAACACTTTGTTGTTTTTTGACTGGCTCAGCGTTACCGTGCCATTTGCCGATGAAAGTCCCATATATGTGGTGGCTTCGGCGGCTGTTGCATAGGACACGGAAGCAGGATTTTTCTTTGAAACGGAATAGTTGTAAAAAGTGCCTGTTTCGATAATCAGGGTAGGGGCCGCGGCGGACGCCTTTAAATCAAGACCCGACGGTATTATTCCAAACAACAGTGAAAGCACGGTTAGAAAGGAAAAAACGGTCCTGTAAAAACGCTTTTTGTTATTTCGTTTTGCCATTTTGCATTTTCCTTTCCGCAGTATAATTAAGTATTGTTAAAACAAATATATAATAAAAGCCCGCCCTGATGGGCGGGCTTTGCGTATTTGGTTGTTTTTTCGGCGTAAACGGTCAGGTGCCTTCTGTACTTCGGAATGTTACGCTTTAAGAATAACGCAAACGGTTAAAACTCCGTTTTCAAAGGTGTAAGCAATGTCTCCGTTATATTTTCTTGCGGCTATCTGCATACTTGCTATGCCGATACCTTTCTGCTTCGGCAAACCGTTTTCAATTTCTATTTCAGTTTTGCAGGTGTTGCTGCAAACAATTACGGTTTTATCGCCTATCGTCCGTATATTAACGGTTATTTTTGCGTTTTTCTCCTGCTGATTGCAGCCGTTAAGGGCGTTTTCCAAAAGATTTGAAAGAATAGCCACAAAATCCATATCTTTTACGGCTGTATCGGCTTGTGTGTCGGCAAAAACCGATACTGCGATACCTTCTTCGCGCGCTCTTTTGCAAAAGCCGTTAAGTATTGCGTTTACAGTGACGTTCGGGCAAAAATCGTTGCTTTTTGCCTCATTTAAACTTTGGCAGTAATGCTTGATATAAAGCAGCGCTTCATCGGTTTTTCCGTCCTGCAGCATCAGGGCAACGTTTTGACTGTGATGCCTGAAATCGTGTCTGATCGTTTTGGCATATAACTCTTTTTCGTTTGCTGATTTCAGCTGTTCCTGCAAATAAATAACGTTTCTTTTGGTAAGTTCCGTATTGCTTTCATTTAACATTGATTTGATAGTGCCGAAGAATACCCATAAGGTGGAACAGTAGATTATAACCGAGACCGCAAAAAGCAGCGAATATGTATCGGCGCTTCCGCTTTTAATGTAAAACATAATCATAAAAAGCGCAAATACGGTCAAAAACAAAAGCGAAACTACGGAAATTGAATACCACGCTTTGCGGCGGCTGCCGGAAACGGAACGTATTACAGGGCGCAAAAACCGTATGTATACCAGAATGATAGGGATAAACAAAACGGTTCTTACTATGTTTGTGGCGTAGTGCACAAATACATAGGGCCGGTTTTTAAAAAAGGTGTTGCAAATAAGGATGGAAAAGCTGCCCAGTATGCTGAACACATTCGCATAGCTTACAAATAAAAACAGTTTTTTGCAAAACGGGTCCGAGGAGGTGAAAACAAAAATCAAAAAGGCCAGCACGATGGTGCTTATGTAGCCGAAAAGATAGTAAAACGGGCCTACACCCGAAAAACGGTAAAGCAGTAATGTGGTACCCACAAAAAGCGCAAAAAATGCCGAATAGACAAATAATGTTTTGCGCGTGGTATATTTAGGTTCGGTCATCACCCAAAAGGAAAGTAAATGCGTAACCGCAAGAAACGCGACAGAAACAACAGTATCGGTCATTTACCGGTCGCCTCCCTTGTGTAAAAATCAAAATAAAGTTTTTTGGTTTCGCTGCGAAGTCTTCTCGGCACGGGGATAAGATCCCCGTTTGACATTTCAAGTTCCGACGAAAGCAGACTTTGAACATGATTTAAATTTATAATGTACGAAGCGCCCACCGTTATAAAGACCTTTGTTTTTGAAAAGAGAAGTCGTAATTCCGTAAGCGTCGTGTACGTTTTAAGGCACTTGTCAGAAGTCAGATGAATTTCCGCGCCGTGATTTTTGGATTCAATGTACAGAACGTTGTAAATATTGATACGATGTATTTCCTTGCCGCAGAAGACCGTAACATAATCGCGGTACTGCCGTTTTTCAAATATCCTGTCAAGCGTATCGGTAAGGCGGATTTCGGTATAGGGCTTGGTAATGTAATCGTATGCGTGCAGCGAAAAGGCTTCTACCGCAAAGTCCGAACTGGTTGTTAAAAAGTGTTGAAAACGGCTGATTTTTGTCGAAGGCATAAAGAAAGAGCGCCCAGCAAGTTTTTTACTTGCTGAGCGCTCTTGAAACTGTGCCGGAGATTGCCGTCCGTTTGGCTATTCTCTTTTCAGACGGCATATCGCCGTCTCCGTCCTTGTCTATAAACTCTTATTTGATTAGCATCTTGAGCGGCAAGTTTTTTAGAAGCGAGAAACCTTTAATTTTTGCCGAAAATTCAAGTTATGCTCTTTATTTTTATAAACGGGCAGTGACGGATTTTCAGTCACTACCCGTTTGCTATGAGGGTACTTCGGGTTTTCAGTGCTATTTGTTTATGCCGACTCTTTTCTTTTTGCTTGCAATGCCGAGTACGGCCAAAACACCGCCGCTGATTAACAGAACGGCAAACCACAAAGCAAGGTTGCTGTTATCGCCGGTCTGCGGGCTTTTTGTCCCATTGCCGGTATTTGTCGCAATGATTCCATATTGACTCAAATGGTTTGTTTCAAACACAATATAACCGTTTTCTGCTGCGGCAGGTATGGTTTCTTTAATCTCTCCATTCGAAATATAGACAATTTCGTATTTGTTATAGCCCTTCAAATTATCCGGCAAAGCAATTCTGATCTTCATTTTGGTATCGCTGATCTTTATAATATTGTTGTTTCCATCCAACACATTGATATCCGCAATGAATTTTACATTCTTGTCTGCCAAATCCTTCTTGACTTCGACCGGTTTGATATCCAGTTTGTAATCCTTGCTGACCTCTGCTGCAAATTCGATTTTTGCCTTTATATCTCCCGTGCTTTGGATCTCCTTTACCGTGTCCTTGCCGGGGTTTTCCGGCTCTCCCGAAGTTTTAGTCCAAGAAGCATAAAGAGTTACATTTTTATATCGTACATAACCGTTGCTTTCTGTGATCAAAGTATCTTTATCAAATTCTTTATTGGTTTCCTCGTTATTATCCCAAATTCTCCAATAAACATACTTGTAATTTTTTCCGCTGCCGTCGCTTTTGGTGTTCCAGCCGTTAAAGGTATACCCCTCTCTTACGGGAACATAGGGCAAAAGCGACATGGATGCGCCGGAGTCTCTGCCGCCTATATAGTCGTATGTGTTAGACTCCTTACCGTTGAGCTGTCCGCCGTTAGCATTGAGAGTTACTACGATACCGTCGTTGTCAAAGGTGTTTTTGGTATAGGTTGCGATAACCGTCACAACATCCTTTTCTTTGAAGCAATCCGCCGGCACGGAGGTTACAAACTTGCCGTCCAAGTCCCAACCGACAAAGGTATAGCCCTCTCTTACAGGGGTGTATTTCGTCAGGTCGACCGTCTGATACGCACTGGAGCTGCTTGTCATGGTTATTTCCTTCTTGCCGTTTAAGTCACCGCCGTAACCGTCAAGCGTCAGGTAATATGTGCCGGTTCCCTTTAACGGTTCTTCGGAGAAGGTCGCATAAATCGTAAGACCGTTGGTGTAATTCACCTCACCGTCGTTTACCCAAATTGTACCCTCCGAATTGAAATCCGACAAAGGTATATCCTCTGCGGCTTTTGTTTCGCCCGCCCAATCCGTTGCCCAATAAGCGAATTGGGTTCTGCCGTTGAACGGACGGACGCCCGCAGTAAATTCGGATAAGCTTACCGTTGTGTCCCCGTCGGCGACATCAAACTTTATTATTTTTGCATAATCGCCGTCGACCTTGCCGTCCATACCGTTAAGACCGCAAGAAAGTATCAGCGTGTATTTTCCGTCATCCTTGATTGTGGCGGCATTCGCAGTCACAATGCAGGAGAGGCTCAACACCGTCACCAGCAGCATCAAAATTGCGGTTTTCAATTTCATATTGATTTTCCTCCTTGCGTTTTTGTT
>CAKSTF010000004.1 GCA_934491515.1 uncultured Eubacteriales bacterium | reverse complement strand
ATGTCTATGTAGCTTGTAAGAAGCGCAAGGGCGAAGCCTCTTACAACAGCTGTGTGGACAGCGTCCGGGATGAAGGCAACGGAAAATTTACAGTTGTGATTGCTGTGAAAATGCCGCCAAGCGGCAACAAGCTCTATGTTGACCTGCCAACAGAGAAAAACGCCGCAGGAGAGTTTGTATTTTCGGACTATCCCTATTGGGAAAAAAGTGAATGATCTTTCTTTTTTAGGATTAGACAACATACCAAAATTTTTTCTCGGCAGATGGAAAAATTACTGAATCATCAGATTAGAAACAACCTTTATGATATGGATTTTTCAGATCCCAAGGGGCTATTGGAATTCGGAAACAAATATTAAATCGTATGAGGGGCAAATATGAAAAGGTTTGTTTTTTGTGTTATAATAACGCAAGGTATAAATTTGTCGAAAGTCCGGAAACCCTTGCTATATATGGGTTTTAAAAAAATTTTGGTTTCTATTTAACACAAGCAGATGATAGTATTATGATAATACAAAAGCGTAATAATTCCTTACAAAATTAGAACTGCAGGCGATTTTGATATTTTGATATATATAAACAGCGAGGTAAATTTTACCTCGCTGTTGTAATTAATGTAACACTTTTTCTGTTATATCAATAAATGAAATAAAACTATCTTGAAGTTGTTCAATATTTTCAAATATTTCGGATTCATACGATTTAAAGAAAGTAAAATCCGAAGCAACTTCTTGTACCACATAGTAAACCGATGTTTGATTTGGAAATCCAAAGAATGTAATGCGTACAGTGTAATTTGCATCGGCAAAAACCTTAATTATATTTCCGGGCAATAATGGTTGAGTTTCGATAATTCTTCTTTGAATGGCATATTGCAATTTTTCTATGGAAAAATTACGTTTTCCTAACTTTTGAGCAAAATAGCATATAGCAATAACTAATGCAATTTCTGTTGCAATCATATAGGCAAATATTATCCAATCAACATTACTGAATTCATACAATTCTCTTTCGCCGGTCAAGAAAACCGTGATAAAGATAATGATAAACATTAGAGCAATACCGGAACAAATATTTATAAGCATCTTTTTCTTGGCAGACTTTATAATAATATTTAATTTTTCTATCAAAACTTTAGGCTGTTCTATTACGTTAAAATACATATTCCGTCGAATCATTGAAGAGAGAGGATAAGAGTTTTTAACACCCGTTATGGTGTGGGTTTTACCATCTTTTAATTGAATGATCAAGGTATTATTTTGGGCTACGGCAAAAGTTATATCTGAAAGTTTGCAATCTATTTTACCAAACCAATGAAATTTTGCTTTGATTGAATCTTTGCTAATGTGGATAAATGCACCGAAATTAAATAACCAAGACGGAATTACGGCCAAAATAATAAGAATACCTATTATTAAAAAAGTTAACGGTTCACCGGTGGACATAGAATCGGCTATATTCATAAAAATACAAAGACCAATAAAAAATAAACCGCAGGCAAATAATAAAAAAGCCTAATGTTAACCTTTTTGCGGAGAAAAATACCTTCCACAAAATCACCTCGCCTGAGATTTATTATTGCATATTTCATATCAAAAGTAAAGCTGTGCAGTATAAATCACCTAAAAATACAGATAATAACATCATAATTTGTAAAACAAGGAGATTTATATACTATGAAAGCCACAGGAATAGTAAGAAGAATAGACGATCTGGGACGTGTGGTAATACCTAAAGAGATACGCCGCACAATGCGTATCCGCGAGGGCGACCCGCTTGAAATATATACTTCCGCCGGCGGCGAGGTTATATTCAAAAAGTACTCGCTTGTGGGCGAACTTAAAACGGCGGCGGAGGAATGTGCCGCGGCGCTCTCTAAAGAGACTGCGCTTTCGGCGATAATATGCGACAGGGACACCTGCATAGCGGCTGCCGGAATTTCCAAAAAGGAAGTGCTTGAAAAGCCGGTAACAAAGGCGCTGGACGTTATAACCGAAGGTCGCGTTCCCGTAAGGGACAGGCAAAGCACAAACGCGCTTGAGGGGGTAAAGTCCGGTATTGCCGCTGCGGCACCGATTATAACCGCAGGTGATATTTCGGGTTGTGTAGTGCTTCTTGAAAATGAAAAGCAGACCTCTGCCGATGATACCGATTTTAAACTTTGCGCTCTTGCGGCAGGAATATTGGCAGGAAAAACGGAGTAAAAGAAGAAAACAAAAATCACAGCCGACAGGCTGTGATTTTTTTCCCCCGAACGGTTTTTTTCTAACGGATTTTTCCGAAAACGGGCTTTTTTCCGGACGCGGCGTACGTTACGCTTTGCATACTGTTTGTCACTGTTCATTACGCTTTTGACAAAACCACGGCTATTACGGTTATGTCGTCCTCGTGGCGGTCGCTTCTTCTGCGGCGCGCCGCGGCGGCTATGCTTTCCGCAAGATTTTGCGCCGGAACATCGCCGCAGTTAAGCAGTTCGCGGCGTATCCAGTCGGTGCCCTCGCTTGTGGCACCGTCCGACATCATAAGAATAATATCTTTTTCCTTAAGCCGTATTTCTGCGCGGTCAAAGGAGACGTCCTTTAAAATGCCTATGGGCAGCGAATTGCCCGAGGCCTCGCCCGTGCGGCCGCTGTGCCTTACCACGGTGGGTGCCGCGCCTGCTTTGTATATTTCGGTTTTGCCCGTATAAAGGTCTACGGAGGCAACGTCGAGCGTTGCGGTCGATTCCTCGGTTGATTTAAAAAGCATCGAGGAATTTATAAGTTTAAGGGTGCAGTCAAACCCGAAACCGCTTTTTATAAGCCTTGCGGCAAGACCTGCCGCCATGGCGGAGTCCACAGCCGCCGCGCCGCCCGTGCCCATACCGTCGCTTAGTATCACAAAAAATCTTCCCGTGCCGTCATAAAAATACTTGTGGCAGTCGCCGCACATAGAAGAACCTGCCGCGGTTATTTTGCATGTCCCGACTTCGGGTTTATAACGGGGCGCTTCGGCGGCGCTTATGAACACAAACGGGTCGGCCTTTGTGATAACAGGCGCGCAGAAATCCTTTTCAAGCGCCAGCGACAGGGCTTTCATTATTTTAAGTTTGTTAAGCGCCGTATCGGCGTTGACGTTTGCCTTTATTTTAACGGTCATTCTGCCGAAACGGTTTACGCGGCAGACTGCTTCGGTTGCAAAAATATCAAGATTTTTAAGCGCCGCGGCGGCTGTTTCCGCCGCTGTTTTATCGAAATATTCTCCGTTTTGAAGATCCGCTGCGGTTTCTTTAAGCAGCAGGGAAATGCTGTCGAACTGTTCCGACATAACCTGCCGTACCTCTGCTATGCGGTTCTCTTTTGAAAGCGATTTTGCATAACGGTCGTATACGGCGGCGGTTTTTTCGCAAAAAGCGGACGGCCTTAAACAGCGCGCCCTGAATTCCTCGCTTAAAAATGCGGAAAGGTCGCTTTCGTGCTTTTTTACCGCGTCTATCACCGCGTTTACGCCGTCTGCGGTGTTTTGTTTTTTGGATTCCCAGCAATGAAGGCGCAGTTTGCATCCGCTGCATGCCGCCTCTTCGGTGTCACGCAGCATTTTCCCGAAATCGGGAGAATTTATGGCGGTAAGTTTTGCAGAAACCTGCTCTACCGTGTCTTTTACGTCGCCCAGCGCCGTGGCTGCTTCGGTAAGCCTTACTTTAAGCAGTTTTTTAACATCGCTTTGCACGGTTATTTTCGGAGTTGCCGTAAGCAGTTTGCCGCACTCCGTGCCGAACGACCGCGGAAGGGTCAGAAAAAGCAGACAGCCCGCAAGCGACTCGGCAGCAAACGGCAAAACGGTATTTTCGCCCGAAAGGACGGCACATACAAGCGCCGACGCCATAAAACCGAGCGCCATTACTATTTTGCCGTATATTTTAAAAACTCCGGTTATAAGACCCAAAAAGGCGAATGCGGCGCATATTTCCGCACCGCCGCCCGAAAGCAGAACCGAAAAGGCGCAGGCAACGCCCATACCGCAGGAAACGGAAGTTCCGCCGTATCTTGCGGAAGAAAGAATAAGCAAAACCGAAATTATGCGGTAAAGCGCCACGCCGCTTATCTGTATTTTTGATATTCCCGAAAGCCATACGGAAAGCGTTATCATAAACGCGGCAAGTTCGTCGGGCGAAAATCCGGCGCGGCGGTGTGCCGCAGCCTTAAAGGAGACGTTGAAAAAATACGCGGCAAAAGCGGCAAGCGCTGCTTCGGCTGCAAGTTGTGCGGCAGTTCCGTTTTTTGATACGGGTGCCGTAACCGCAAGTGATAAAAAGGGTATTCCGCATACAAACAAAGGCGAGGAGGATATCCTTTTGAAGCCCGAAAGCAAAAGCCTTATTGCAAGCACGGCAAGCAGCGCCGCAATATAACGGAAACCACCGCCGGTAAAGGAGGCGGCAAAGTACCCGAAAAACGCCCCTATCGCGGCAGACGGGATATATGAAAACGGCGCCGCCGCAAGAAACGCCGTGCCGAAAGGCGTAAGTTTCCCGAAAACGGTCGCCGCAGCGCATACAACGCCTACCACGCCCGAAATTATCTGCGAAAAAACCGCCGCCCAGACGTCGCTTGTCCGCAGTTCGTTTAAAACGGATTTTCCTTTAACAAGTTCCTTCATAAGGGTATACCTCCCTGATTTTGATATTCCGTCTGATAATTATACGGCGTCGGCGGCGAAAAAAATGTCAAAACACGGCTGCGAAAAACAGAATATAAAAAGGGCTTTTGCCCGTGTTGTATAAAAGGTATAACGAAAGACAAAAATAATGGCGAACGGAGGAGTTTTATGAATAGATTTTTAAAAACCGCACTTATTATTTTTCTTTGCGTTTGTCTGCTTTGCATTACCGTCAGCGCCTTTTCAAAAATAGGCTCGGTGGGAACGGAGGTCACGGCAATACAGGAAAAACTTAAAAATCTGGGATTTTACAGCGGCAGTATAGACGGAATATACGGTTCGGCAACAAGAAAGGCGGTGCAGCGGTTTCAATCGGCAAACGGTCTTTCCGCCGATGGCATAGCCGGAGAAAAAACGCTGGCCGCGCTTGGGATAAAGGATAAAAACAATGTATCGGGATACACCACGGCGGACGTCAGTCTGCTTGCAAGGATAATATCGGCGGAAGCGCGCGGAGAGAGTTATTTAGGTCAGGTGGCAGTGGGCGCCGTTATACTGAACCGCGTGGTACATCCCTCTTTCCCCGATACGCTTGCCGGCGTGATATACCAAAACGGCGCTTTTTCCTGCGTTTCGGACGGGCAGTTTTACGAAAGCGTTGCCGACAGCGCCTACAAGGCGGCATACGACGCGCTTGACGGCATAGACCCTTCGGGCGGAGCTATCTATTATTACAATCCGAAAACCGCCACAAACAAATGGATACGCTCAAGAAAGGTTATCGCCACGATAGGTAATCACGTTTTCTGCGAATAGTAAAGAGCGAAAAATTCATAGTATTTACGGGTGATACTATGAACGAATTTGAAAAGCAGCAAATTATAGAACGCCACAAGGAAAGTATGCGTGCGCTTTATAAAAAAGCAGCGGTTAAAGAAAGCGCCGCGAAACAAACTGCGGCGGAGCCTTATGATTTTACGGGCGCCATTCCGCCGCTTCCCGAAGAGGGCACGCTTACCGTTATGGTAACGGCGGTAAGCCGCATATACCCGATAGAAAACGCAAACGTAACGGTTTTTACGGGCGCGGTGGGCGACAGGGACCAGCGCGCGCAGGGTTTTACCGATATAAGCGGCAAGACCCGCGCTTTTCCCCTGCCGGCGCCCGCAAAAGAACTTTCTTTTGATTCGGGCAGTCTTATTATGCCGTATTCGCTTTATAACGTGGCGATAAAAGCGGACGGTTATGTTGAACAGATACTTCTTAACATCGCCGTTTTCCCGGGCGTGAATTCAATGCAGCTTGTAAATCTTGTGCCCTATGCGGCGGCAGGAAAAGAAACGCTGCCGAAGATAACCGATACGAAAGGGGGACGTTCCTGATGCCGCAGGTACTTTTGCCGGTAGTTCCCGAAAGTATAACCGTGCATCTCGGTGCGCCTGACGAAGACGCGGAAAACCTTACCGTGCCTTATACCGAGTATGTAAAAAACGTTGCCTCAAGCGAGATATACCCCACCTGGCCCGAAGCGGCGCTTACGGCGAATATTCTTGCCATAACAAGTTACGCCCTAAACCGCGTTTATACCGAATATTATCGCGCGAACGGATACGATTTTGATATAACTTCGCTTCCGGCGTTTGATCAGGCGTTTATAAAAAACCGCGATATTTATGAAAACATAAGCCGCATAGTAGACCGTGTTTTTAATAATTACATAGTAAGAAGGGGATTTACCGAACCGCTTGCCGCAAAATTCTGCAACGGCACCACATCGCAGTGCGACGGGCTGTCCCAGTGGGGCAGCGTATCGCTGGCGGAGGAAGGGTACAGCGCTTTCCAGATACTTGAACGCTTTTACGGCAGCGATATAGAACTTGTTGAAAACGCGCCCGTTGAGGAAGTGACGGAATCCTATCCGGGTATACCGCTGTCCTTAGGGGACGCGAGTAATGATATCCGCATAATACAGGTGCAGCTTAACCGCATAGCGCTCAATTACCCGGCAATACCCGAAATTAAAAACGAAAACGGCATTTTCGGCGTGGATACCCAAAACGCCGTAAGAACGTTTCAGCAGATATTCAGTCTTGCCGATACGGGGATAGTGGATAAAGCAACGTGGTACAAGATAAAACGGTATTATAACGGCGTAAAATCCTTAGCCGAACTTGTAAGCGAGGGGGTGGAGATAGACGAAATAACCCTGCCGTTTGAGGACATAGGCGAGGGCGCGGAGGGGCTTGAAGTGGAGGCCGTTCAGTATTATCTTGAATTTTTGAGTTACTTTAATCCCGAAATCCCCACGGTTGCGAAAACCGGAGTGTACGACGCCGAAACGGTGGCGGCGGTAAAGGCTTTCGAGCAGATAAACGGTCTGCCGCAAACGGGCATAGTAAGGGAGCAAACCCTGCTTAAGATGCGTGACGTATACAGGGAAACGGTGGCAAGTCTGCCCGTAGGATATTCCGACCCAAACGCCAAATATTACCCCGGATTTTTTATAAGCGAGGGCATGAGTGGCACCGAAGTATCCGACCTGCAGAAATATCTTTATACGCTCGGCAAAGCGTACCCCGAACTGTACGAAGTTCCGCTTACGGGATATTTCGGTCCCCAGACGCGCGAGGCGGTCGAACGTTTTCAGGAACTTTTCGGCCTTTACGTTAACGGCGCCGTGGGGCCGCTTACCTGGAACAGCATAGCGCGCGAATACAATCATCTTGTAGCGGAAAATTCCGCCGCCGCTGCCGACTGATGGAATTAAAGCAGGGCGTTCGGGAATAATACCCTTATGAAAAACCGAGATATTGAATTTTACGAAAACAAACTGCTTTCGGGTAATTACGAAAGCGACATAGGCTATTTTAAGGAAATATTCAAAAACGACAGTATTCTGCGTGTGAGGGAGTTGAGAATAGCAGGCACCGGAACACGGTGTACGCTTCTGTTTTTTGACGGTATGGCAGATTCCGACGCCGTTACAAACGGCATAATAAGGTCGCTGCTTACCGCCTCTGCCGAAAAGAATGTTTCCGTTACTCCGCGATATATCACCGAAACGTTTCTCTATTCTTCCGAAGTGTGCGAAACCGCAAATGCTACGGATATTTTAAGAGGAATTTTATACGGTGACACCGCAATGTTTGTTGAAAACAGCAAAACGGCGCTTGTTATCAACACCAAGGGGTGGAAAACAAGGGGAATAGCCGAACCGCCTAATGAACGCGTAAAGGCAGGTCCGCGCGAAGGCTTTGAGGAAGCGGCGCTGCTTAACGTTGCGGAAATAAGGCGCAAACTGCAAACGCCCGATCTTTGCGTTGAATCGCTGAAACTGGGCAGGCGCACCGATACGCAGGTTTTTATATGCTATTTAGGCTCGCTGGCGGACGGCGGACTTTTAAAAGAACTGCGGAAGAGAATATCGGAAATAGATATAGACGGCATACTTGACACTAACTATATAGCCGAGGAGATAACCGACCGCAAACACTGCCTTTTTAAGACCGTCGGGTCTACCGAACGGCCGGATGTCGTCGCGGCAAGATTGCTTGAAGGCAGGGTCGCCGTTATAGCGGACGGCACGCCCGTTGTTATAACCGTGCCGTATCTTTTCAGCGAAAATTTTCAATCGGACGAGGATTACTACATCGGGTTTTTAAGCGGAAGTATAGGCAGGCTGCTGCGCATTGCAAGTTTTATAGTGGCGGCGTTTGCGCCTGCGCTTTTCATAGCGCTTTGCACCTTTCACGGCGGACTGCTGCCCACAAGCCTTGCGCTTTCGGTAATGCGGCTGCGCACGGGGGTTCCCGCGTCCAGCCTTTCGGAATGTATAATGCTTATTTTATGTTTTGAAGTGCTCAAAGAGGCGTCCGCCAGAGCCATGCAGGAATGGGGCGTGGCGCTTAGTATAGTGGGCGGACTTGTTATAGGACAAGCGGCGGTGGACACCCGTGTTGTAAGCGCGCCCGTGCTTATAATCGTGGCGCTGGCAGGCGTATGCTCGGTTACCGTGCCGCGGCTTCGCAGCGCGATTTTCTGCATAAAAATGCTTACCGTTATCCTTTCGGGATTTTTCGGATTTTTAGGGCTTTTCGCCTCTGTAACGGCGGTGCTGCTTTATGTTCTTAATCTGACCTCTTTCGGGGCGGATTACACCGAATCGCTTGTGCGTCCGCGAAAATCTTCTTTTAAGGATACTTTTTACCGTACGGGCTGGAGCAAGATGATAATGCGGCCGATTTTCAATAAAAAGGACAAGGTAAGACAGAAAGATGAAAAGTAAAAAATTTTTCAACGCTTTTATACTGTCGCTGTTTTTACTGCCGCTTGTGCTGGGCGGCGGACTTATGCGCAACCGCGAGATAGACGAGCAGTACATCGTGGCGTCATTGGCGTTCGGCGGAAAAGACGGCAGGGTGAGCGTTGTTGCGGAGACCGTTTCGGTAGGACCGAACACCGAAACTTCGGCGCCGCGGATATTTTCGGGCGAGGGAGAAAGCGTTACCGCCGCGGTAAGAGACCTTAAAAACGAGTTTCCGCGCGATGTGTTTTTCGATCACTGCGCCGTGATAGTGCTTGACGGGTCGCTTGATAAAAAAACCGAAAAAGCGGCGCTGCAATTCTGCGGCGAAGATCCCACGATAAATTTTGCGGCGCTTGTGGTAAAAAGCGCCGACGCGGAAAGCCTGCTTTCCTGCGAGAGCGAGTATGCCGCCGTAGGTTACGACATAAAAGGCATACTTAAAAGAACCGATTACGGCGACAATGCAAAACTTTTGAGGGTGCTTCAAAACAAGGGCAAAATACTGGATTTTGAAAACCGCCACGGCGTGCCTGCAAGGGAGGATCTGTCTTGACAGCGGAAAACAATTTTAAAATACACAAAATATCTTTAAGTTTTGCCCTGTCTATGGGCGGAGGATTCTTTTTTGCCGGTGCAGAGGGCATACCCACCCTGCTTGCGGCGCTTGCCGCGGCGGCAGCGGCGGTTTATGTGTCGGGCAAAATAAAAATAAAAAACCGTATTTTTAAACTTTTCATTTTAAAAATCACGGGTCTTTTTTGTATAGCGCAGGCGGTTATAACCCTGCGGCAGTATATAAGATTTTTAAAAGAAGCCGTGTTTTTTGAACTTTCGACAGCGGCGATAGGCATAATCACGGTAATAGCCGTTATATTTGTATTTTTATCGGAACGTAAGGTGATTTATAAATTTTCCCTTATCGCTTTTGTTGTGTGCGGGGCTTTGCTTGTCGCGCTGTTTTTGATTTCCTTTGAAAACGCGGCGGCGGAAAACCTGCGTTATTGCGTTAAATTTGAAAAGGACGGCTTTTTAAGTTTGTTTGCGCTTGCGTTTTTTCCTACCGTTCTGCTGCCGTTTTTTGAAGATGAAGACTGCCGGAAAACCGCGCTTGAGGGTCTTGCGGTTTCGGGCGCTGTATACGCCGCGCAGGCACTTTTCGTGTTTACCGTGTTCGGAAGTATCGCCGCACGGGTGAAATATCCTTTCTTTTATACAGTGGATTCTTCAAGCATCGGCAAAATATACACACGGCTTGACGGATTTTTTCTTATGATAACCTATATCTTTTCGGTGCTTAAATGCGGAATTTCGGTCAAAATTGCCAAAAAGGCTTTCTCATTAAATTGACAACCGCCCGTTTTGCCGCTATAATTGTTTTTGAAGGGTGAACGGCGTCCGCGGACGCCGCAGTACGGAAAAATGAAAGAAGGGGGCCCAGGGCGGCTTATGGACAATTCAATCAATTACAGTTACGAACAACTAAAACGTTTTTGTGAGGACGCTTTCCCTAAATTCGGCTACGATAAGGAATCGGCGCATATTATAACCGATGTTCTTCTGCTTGCCGATCTTTACGGAATAGAATCACACGGAACACAGCGCCTTGTAAGATATTATAAGGATATTGTAAAGGGTCTTATAAAGGTGGACGCAAAACCCGAGGTTGTTTTTGAAACCCCCGTATCCGCCGTTATCGACGGTCACGACGGTATCGGTCAGGTAATAGCGCACAAGGCTATGGAACTTGCTATCGAAAAGGCGGAAAAAACCGGCATTGCGATAGTAACGGTTAAAAATTCCACCCACTACGGAATTGCAGGATATTATGCGAAAATGGCGTGCGATAAAGGACTTATCGGCATTTCCGTTACAAATACCACCGCTATAATGGTTCCCACCTACGGCAGAAAGGCAATGCTTGGTTCAAACCCCATTGCGGTAGCCGTTCCGGCGGAACCCTGCGATTTCTTCTTCGACGCTTCAACCACCGTTGTTACAAGAGGAAAACTTGAAGTTTACAACAAACTTGACAAACCCCTGCACGAAGGCTGGGCGATTGACGATACGGGCAACGGCTCTACCGATGCGGCAAAGGTTCTTTCCTGCATATCCGCGGCAACCGGCGGCGGTATTTTACCTCTCGGCGGCATTTCGGAGGACAGCGGCAGCCACAAAGGCTACGGCTACGGTATGCTGGCGGAGATATTCTCCTCCATTCTTTCCTGCGGCACCACTTCGGATATGACCAACGTAGGCGGAAAGGGCGGTATATGCCACGGCTTTGTTGTAATAGACCCCAAAATATTCGGCGATCCCGCCGCGATAAAAGCGCATTTTTCGGAGTATCTTGATAAACTGCGCAATTCGCCCAAGGCGGAGGGTCAGCCCCGCATTTACACCCACGGCGAAAAGGAGATAGAGGCCATGGCAGACCGCATGAAGAACGGCATAAACGTAAACGTAAATACCGTTGCGGAAATGCGCGACCTTGCGGAATATCTTAAAATGGACGTTGCCGACTATCTCGGTAAAGAGGCACTTGACATTAAGGGTAAAAAGAGCATTTACGGCTGATAAACAGCCGAAGTTTAAATTCGGCGGCAACATAAAATGCACGGGAAAATTCCCGTGCATTTTCATTTTTTATATTAAAATAATTTCTTTTTTCTTTTCTGCCGCATAGCGGTATGCCGTTTCGGTGCCGCTTTTTTTAAGGCGTTCGGCAGTTTTCTTTCGGTAATAAACTATGCAGTATCTGCTGTTTTCTATCATAGCGAGGTTTCTTTTAATATACACCGCCCTGCCTGCGCCGTATAACTTTTCGGGAAAAAACGTATCCTCGTAGCGCCTTAAAAGGTAGGCTTTGTATTCGCTGTCTATCTGCGGATATTCCGCCCTTACATATATCCGTTTTATATCGGGATAATTGCTTTTAATTTCCGTAACGGTTTCATAACAGATATCGTTAAAGCGGCTTTTGCTGCCGAAAAGAAACGTGCGTACGTTTTTGTTTATAATAAGGTCCTCGATTGCCGAGTAAAGTTTTGTCTTTAATTTTTCCGTTTCGGGCAAATCACGGTGCCCGAAAAAGCAGCAAACTTCGCTCATTTTACTGTTTCACCTCTACTAAAAGTACGAAACTGCAAATTTTAATATTTATAGTATACTCTCAGAAAATATAAATATCAATAGTCTGTGGAAAGCGGTAAATAATATTTATAGACTCATTATAGAGGTGATTTTATGAACGATCTTGCAAAAACGGTGGGCGCGCGGATAAGGAATTACAGAACCGCACGGGGACTGAGCCAGGAAAAACTGGCGGAACTTTGCGGCTGTCACCCAACGTATGTGGGGCAGCTGGAACGCGGCGAAAAGAACGCCACGGTCGAAAGCGTTTATAAAATCGCGGCGGCGCTTGGCATTTCGCTTTCAAAACTTTTTGAGAATATAGGGGAGAACACCGCCGGGAACGATACTCTCAACAAATGCTATGAATTTTTGCTTACCAAAAGCCCAAAGCAGCAGGAGCAGATAATGAAAATACTTGCCGAAATGGACAGGTACAAAGAAATATAAAGCACAATGATATTTTATCTATTATACACTATTATTCACTTAAAGTAAATAAATATACAATTTTAATTTATAATAAATGCCCTCGTTTTTCGGTACAATATCTGTATACGGAAAACGGGGGGGTATTTAGATGTTCACGGAATTCCCTGAAAAATATATTGTTCTCGGTTTAAAAATCGCTTATTACAGAAAAAAGTGCGGTTTTACGCAGGAACATTTTGCCGAACTTATCGGCAAAAGCGTAAGTTTTGTGGGACAGGTGGAGGGCACCGGCACGGTGCGCGGCATTTCCCTTGAAACACTTTTTAAAATTTCGCAGGTGCTTGATGTGCCGCCTGCTAAACTTTTGGAAGAAGACTGACAGACAAAAAATAACAAGACCTTCCCGACTTTTCGGGAAGGTCTTGTTTTATAATATGTTATTTTCAGAAAAACAGTGCGTCTGCACCGCAGGTTATAAACGCCACCACGATTCCGGCGCATAAAACGCCCAGCGCTATTGAGGGGAAGGCTTTTTTAAGGCGCATATCAAGCATTGCCGCTATAAGCGCTCCCGTCCAGGCGCCGGTGCCCGGCAGGGGTATCGCAACAAAAAGGAAAAGACCCCAAAAAGCGTATTTCTGCACCGTGTCGCCCTTGCTTTCGGCGCGCCGTTCAAGTTTTGTTACAAGGCAGTCAAGTTTTGGCATATGCCGCCTTATAAAGGCAAATATTTTGCGGATAAAAACTATGATAAACGGCACGGGCACAAGGTTGCCGAGTATCGACACCGCAACCGCGACCCATATGTTTATACCGCGCGCGTAGGCTATCGGTACGGCGCCGCGCAGTTCTATTACCGGCACCATTGAAATAAAAAATGTTGTAAGGATTTTTCCTAAATAAGTACTCCAAAAACTCAAAACAAAAACCTCGCGCAGATTATTTTATGAGACCCGACGGCGCGGTAAGCGCAACCGCGGCAGGGGAGAGCGCCTCCCTTAAAAATTCGGAAGTGGACATTCCGCGGCTGTAGGGCAGCCACAAAAGCAGGTAGCAAAGCGCCGCCGCAATAATTGCCAGCAACACCGCAATAATTACTATGGAAACATTAAGCGATTTATTACCGCGCTTTTCAAAATTTCCGGTTGGTTCGGCAACATACATATCGTTTTCGGCGGAAGGGGTAAAGAAGGCGTCGTCCCCGTCGTCAATTTCGTTTTCGCCGTCGTCCGCAATAACGCTGCCTTCGCCGTCCTCTATTTTAAGCAGATCTTCAATGGAAACGGCGGTATCGCGCATAACCGCGTCGGCAGGGTCATCGGCAGTCTCTTCACCGTCGTTTACCTCGGCGGATACGGCTTCTTTTTCCCCTTCGCCTTCTTCGCCGCTTGCTGCGTTTTCGTCGGTATCGGCTGTCGTTTCGGTATCCGCCGTAAAGTCTGAAACTTCCGTTTCATCGGCTTCCGCGGTTTCTTCTGCCTTCGTAATTTCAGGCTCCGCGGTTTCCGTAAGTTCTGCCGCCGGTTCTTCGGGCGCGGCAGTTTCCTCGCCGTCAAACGGGGCAAATTCCGCCGCGGTTTCGGGTTCTTCGCGCGGCGGCTCTTCATACGCACTTGCGGTATCCTCTAAAACCTCCGGCTCCGAAATCGGTTCTTCACCGAAAAAGTCAAACTCTATTTCGTCCGAAACGCCGTTGTCCGTTTCCGTATCTTCGCTTAATTCCTCTACGGCTTTTTTCTCCGCTTCGTAAGAAGTATCCGCTGCCGTATCGCCCGAAAAGGCGGGAACATCGCCCGAAGAAAGGGCAATGTCGGCAGCCGCGGACAAAATCTCAGGCGGAATTTCCGCCGCAGTATCCGCATCTGTGGGCGCAGCCGCCAAAGATGACGGAATTTCGGCAGCGTCTTTCACTGCGGGTTCCGCCGTGTGCTGCGGCACGGAAGCCGTGCTTTTGCGTATCTCCATAATGCTTATTTCCTGTATATAAGGGTGAATAAGCGTCTGCATTATGTTCTTTCTCACGTCGCGGTTTTCCGAAAGTATGATTATAGTCTGCGGTCCGCTTTCTATGATAACTCCGCCGAAAAGACCGGAGGAGGTCACAAGCGGCAGCGAACCTTCTATCACGCGGACGTTCTGCTCGTCCGCAATGCCGTAGTCGCGGTTGTTTATAAGCGTAAGCGGTCTGCCGATTGCTTTGGAGGTCATATAAATAAGACCGTCCTCGCCGAAAATCGGCCCGCAGGCAAGTATTATCTTGCTTCGTGACACCGCGCGCGCAAGCGCTTCAACATAGCCCTTGCGGTCGTGACTTAAAGAGGTGAGCAGCCGCATACGGCAGCAGCCGCTTAAATTGAATTCCATTTCAAAGTCCGTAGGAACAACGTAGTATACAATATCAACCTTCATGCTTTGCACTTAAATATCCATCCCTTCGCTTTGATGTGTCGGGAAAACAGGTGTCCCGACCGTCTTTTCAGTCGATTATATAAGTCTGCACGCCCTCTGTCGCCCGTGCGATAAGGGTATCAATATCCAGTTTTTCCTCCGCCTTTTCGCACTGACCGGGTTTCGGTCTTGTGTGGGGGTGGCGGGGCGTAAATACCGTGCAGCAGTCCTCGTAAGGCAGTATTGAAATATCAAAAGCGCCTATCTGCCTTGATATTTTTATTATGTCCTCTTTGTCGTTGCCTATAAGCGGACGCAGCACCGGCAGTGTGCATACCGAATCGGTAGCGGCAATCGCCTGCAGGGTCTGGCTTGCAACCTGACCCAGACTTTCCCCCGTGATAAGGGCGCCGCAATTGTCGGCTTTGCTTATTATGCAGGCTATGCGCATCATTATGCGCCGCATTATAAGGGTGAAATAATCTTCGGGGCAGCATTTGCCGATTTCGTCCTGAATTTCGGTAAAGGGCACCACGGTAAGTTTTATCGGACCGCTGTATTTTGCAACGCAGGAAAGCAGGTCCTTTACCTTTTGTTCCGCGCGGCGGCTTGTATAGGGGGGTGAGGAAAAATGCACGGCGTTAAGCGTGAGTCCGCGTTTTGCCATAAGGTATGCCGCAACGGGACTGTCGATACCGCCGGAGATAAGCACCTCGGCACAGCCGCCCGTACCCGTGGGCAGACCGCCCGCGCCCTTTTCCTTGCCGGCGTGTATATACGCGGCGGAGTCTCTTATCTCAACCGTTACAACACAGTCCGGGTCGTGCACGTCAACTTTAAGATGAGGGAACGCGCCCAAAAGGCAGCCGCCTACCTCTGCCGATATTTCGGGCGATTTAAGCGGAAAACTTTTGTCCGCGCGTTTTGATTCAACCTTAAACGTCCGCACGTTTTGTAGTGTTTCCCTTAAATATTCGGGTGCCGCGGCAATAACCGATTCCATATTTTTTTCGCATACGCCTGCGCGTGAATACACCGCTATGCCGAAAACGTAGGAAAGGCGGCGCATGGCCTCGTCCGTGTCAAAATCCTCCGATACGGGTTCTATAAAAACGGTGGATTGCGAATGTGTTATCTTTATATCGCCTAACGGTTTCAGCCTGCGCTTTATCGCATGCACCATTTTATCTTCAAAAATGTTGCGGTTAAGTCCTTTAAGGGCAAGTTCGCCCTCTTTTACAAGTATAATTTCTTTCATTATCTGGCCTTTCTTATGGTTTTTACGGCGCGGCGGAGCGATTCCGCAAGCCGGTCGGCGTCCTCACGGGTGTTGTAACGTGAAAAACTTATCCGCAGCGCGCTGTCCGTGCGGCTGTCGGAAAGACCTGCCGCCTTTAAAACATAACTGCCTTTGCCCTTTGCACATGCCGAGCCCGAGGATACATATATACCGTCGTTTTCAAGAAAATGCAGAAGCGTTTCCGAACGGTATCCCGGAACGGAAATGTTAAGTATGTAGGGCAGAGCGTTTTCGGGAGAGTTTATTTCCGCAAATCCGGAATTTAAAAGCAGGGATTTTGTGTAATCGAAAAGTTCCTGCTGCCGTTTCAGCGCCGCGCCGATGTTCCCAAGCACCTGCGCCGCCGCGCCGAAAGCGGATATAAGCGGCACGCTTTCCGTGCCCGAACGCATACCCCTTTCCTGACCGCCGCCGGTGATAAGCGGTTTTATGTGAACTCCTTTTCTTATGTAAAGTGCGCCGCAGCCCTTTATGCCGTGTATTTTGTGGGCGCTTGCCGTTAAAAGGTCCACCCCTAAGCGCGAAACCGCCATCGGCAGTTTGCCGTATGCCTGAACGGCATCGGTATGTAAAAGCGCGGGGGCGCCCACGGTGTCGATAGCGCGTCTGCATGCGGATATCGGAAAAACGGCGCCTGTTTCGTTGTTGACCGTCATAACGCTTACAAGGATAGTGTCGGGCGTTATTGCGGATTTTACGGCCTGTTCGGATATCGTTCCGTCACGTTCGGGATTTATGTAAACAACTTCGAATCCCTCTTCCTCAAGGCGCTTTGCCGTTTCAAGCACCGCCGGATGCTCCACAGCGGTGGTAACTATGCGCCTGCCGCGTTTTTTAAGGGCATGCGCGGCGCCGATAAGGGCGGTATTGTCGCCCTCTGTTCCGCAGGAATTAAAATATATTTCATCCGGCGCGGCGCCGATAACGGCTGCCACGCGGCTTCGTGTTTCTTTTACAAGCAGTTCCGCTTCAAACCCTTTTATGTGCAGGCTCGAGGGGTTGCCCCAGCACACTTCGGCGGCCTGCCGCGCCGCCTCTACAGCCTCTTTACAAGGCATGGTGGTGGAACTGTTGTCAAGGTAGATTTCTTTCAAAATTACACTTCCCGTTGCGTATTACCGCTGTGTGTGCGGCAATATCCGTATAGATAAATTTATTTTATCACATACATATCTATTTCTCAACAGAAATTTGCGTCGTACAGTTTACTGTTGCAAAATTTTTGTTTGGGTGGTATAATTCTTGTGGATTTGCAGCAGGTGATACCGCTGCGTCTTTTTACGGAGGTTTTTTATGAAAAAGAGAATTACGGCTTTGATACTTTGTGCGGTAACTGTATTTGCTTTTGCAGGTTGTAAGAAAAAATCGCTTGACGATATAAGCAGCACCGGTCCCGTGCCCGTTTCCGAGCCTGTGAACCGGATGAAGATAAATCCGTTTACCGGAATGCAGGACCTTGACCCCGCGTATGAAAACCGCCGCCCCGTGGCTGTTATGATAAACAACATCAGCACGGCGCAGCCCGTTCAGACCGGCGTTAACCATGCGGATATAGTTTACGAGACTGAGGTTGAAGGCGGCGTTACCCGCCTTATGGCGGTGTTCAAGAACATTGAAACGGTGGGTCAGTTAGGCCCTGTTCGCTCGGCAAGATATCCTTATATCGACCTTGCGATGGGTCACGACGCGGTATATTTCCACTGCGGTCAGGATCCCACATACGCGGCGCCCCATTTAAGGGATACCGATCACGTTTCGGTAGAAACCGATAAATACGCAAAGCGTATATCAAACGGTCTTGCGTGGGAACACACCCTTTACACCTTCGGCAGTTCCGCGCTTGAAGCGGTAGAGAACACTGCTTCGCGCAGCACCACCGACCGCAAGGGAACATGGCTTAGTTTTGCGAAAGAGGACGAAACGGTATCCTTTGAAAATTCGGTTGCAAACAGCATAACCGTTCCGTTCAACTACAGCGCAGGCTTTACCTATAACGCAACCACCGGCCTTTACACAAGAAGCACCGGCGGTACCGTGCGCACCGACTACGTAACGGGCGAGACTACCGACGTTAAGAACGTGTTTATCCTTAACACTACGATAGTTAATTATCCCGACGGATATCACCGCCAGGTATATCTTGACGGCGGCAGCGGATATTACGCGGTAAACGGCACATATACGCAGATCCGCTGGAGCAAGGGCGGCGCGTCCGAAGGCATAAAGATAACCGATGCAAACGGTGCGGAAATAAAGATAAACGTCGGCAAATCGTGGGTGTTTATAGTGAACGAATCCACAACGGTGCCGACTTTCCAGTAATCATTCAAAAACAGCAGCCGTCTTTAAAGGCGGCTGTATTTGCGATACGGCGGATTTTTCCGCAAAAAACACGGAAGGGAACATAAGAATGATAAACGAGAGCATTAAAAAACTTGTAAATTACGGTCTTTGCCGCGGTCTTTTTACAAAGCGCGACGAGGTGTTCGTTACCAACAGACTGCTTGAAATACTTTGCATAGACGAATATGAGGACGTCGCGGTTCCGGCGGATGAACCGCTTGAAAATATTTTGTCC
Organism: uncultured Eubacteriales bacterium; assembly: GCA_934491515.1. Lineage (GTDB taxonomy): Bacteria > Bacillota > Clostridia > Oscillospirales > Acutalibacteraceae > UBA737. The sequence continues at coordinate 77,978 of CAKSTF010000004.1, read as the reverse complement.
GAACTGCTTTCCTACGCCGTAGAAAAGGGACTGATAGAGGACAATATCACCGCGCGCGATCTTTTTGATACTAAACTTATGTCCGCCTTGATGCCGCGCCCTTCCGAAGTTACCGATAAGTTTGCCGCACTTTACAAAGAAAATCCGGCGGAAGCCACCGATTACTTTTACAAACTTTCGCGTGACAGCGATTACATAAGGACATACCGCGTTAAACGCGACCTTAAATGGACGGTTGACACACATTACGGCACGCTTGATATAACCATCAATCTTTCAAAACCGGAAAAAGACCCCAAGGCGATAGCCGCGGCAAAAGCGGCGCCGCAGTCGGGATATCCTAAGTGCCTGCTTTGCAAGGAGTGCGAGGGTTACGCCGGCAGAATGAATTTTCCGGCAAGACAGAATCACCGTCTTATACCGATAAAACTTGACGGAGAGGATTATTTCTTCCAGTATTCGCCGTACGTTTACTACAACGAACACTGCATAGTATTTAACAGCAATCACACCCCGATGGCGATAAACGGGGATACCTTTAAAAAACTGCTTGACTTTGTAAAACTGTTTCCGCACTATTTTATAGGTTCAAATGCCGATCTGCCCATTGTAGGCGGCTCGATACTTTCCCACGACCATTTCCAGGGCGGAAGATACGAATTTGCAATGGCTAAAGCGCAGATAGAAACTCCGCTTATATTCAAAGGCTTCGACGGCGTAAAAGCAGGCATTGTAAAGTGGCCGATGTCGGTTATAAGGCTTTGTTCGGCAGACAGCGGAAAATTAGCGGCGCTTGCCGATAAAATACTTACCGCATGGCGTTCATACAGCGATAAAACGGTAGGAATATTTGCCGAAACCGACGGCGAACCCCACAACACCGTAACGCCCATTGCCCGTTTTGCGGACGGCGAGTACCAACTTGATTTGGTACTGAGAAACAATATAACAAGCAAGGCGCATCCTCTGGGCGTTTTCCACCCGCATGAGGAACTGCACCATATAAAGAAAGAAAACATAGGACTTATAGAGGTTATGGGTCTTGCGGTGCTGCCTGCAAGGCTTAAGAATGAGATGGCGCGGCTTAAGACGGCAATGCTTGCAGGCGAGGACGTTTCCAAGGTTGAAGAAATATCATCCCACGCAAAATGGGCAAAGGAAATAAAGAGCCGAAGAACCGTGACCGCAGACAATATCGACGCAATTTTAAAGGAAGAGATAGGCAAGGTTTTTGCCGAGGTTCTTACCTGCGCCGGCGTTTTCAAGCGTGACCGCAAGGGAACCGCCGCCTTTATAAGGTTTGCGCAGTATGTTAATACCATGGAGGAAGAGCAGTGAAAAAAATATATAAAATAGCGGTTATCGCAGGCGACGGCATAGGTCCCGAAGTAATAAAAGAAGGCGTAAAGGTACTTAAGGCCGTTGCCGCGGCAGACGGAAGGTTTGATTTTTTGTTCGGGTACTTTCCGTGGGGCTGCGAGTATTATCTTAAAACCGGCAAAATGATGGATGAGGACGGCATAGAGCGCTTAAGCAAATTCGACGCCGTGCTTCTGGGCGCTGTGGGATTTCCCGGTGTGCCCGATCATATTTCGCTTTGGGACCTGCTGCTTAGAATCCGCCACGGATTTGACCAGTATATAAATCTGCGCCCCGTAAAACTTTTGAAGGGCGCGCCCTGTCCGCTTGCCGGCGTGCGCGAATCGGACGTTGATATGATATTTGTGCGTGAAAACAGCGAGGGCGAATACGCGGGTGCCGGCGAATTTAAAAACCGCGGCACAAAGGACGAAGTGGCTTTGCAGACCGGCGTTTTTACAAGGAAAGGCTGCGAGCGCGTTATACGTTACGCTTACGAACTTGCCCGCCGCGAAAAGCGCACCCTTACAAACGTTACGAAAAGCAACGCGCTTAACTATTCAATGGTTCTTTGGGATGAAATTTTCGAGGAAGTCGGCACGGAGTATCCCGACGTTAAGACCTACCGCCTTATGGTAGACGCCGCAAGTATGTTTATGGTAAAAGACCCGGCGCGTTTCGGCGTTGTGGTGACTTCCAACCTGTTCGGTGATATTTTAACCGACCTCGGCGCCGCCATCGCCGGCGGAATGGGTCTTGCCGCAGGTGCGAATCTTAATCCGGAGGGCAAATTCCCCTCTATGTTCGAGCCGATACACGGTTCTGCGCCCGATATTGCCGGAAAAGGTCTCGCAAATCCGCTTGCAACCGTATGGTCCGCAGCGCAGTTGCTGGCGTTCCTGGGATATCCCGAATGGGAAGAAAGAATTATTTCGGTAATAGAGGAAATGCTTGTGGAAAAGAAATTCCTTACCCCCGATATGGGCGGCACTGCTGCCACGGCGGAAACCGGCAGCGAGGCGGCACGAAAGATAAAGGCGGCATTCTGCAAATGAACCGCCGCGCCTTTGCCCCGTAAAGAAAAAACGACCAAACGATAAAAAGCACCGTTCTTTTTTAAGAACGGTGCTTTGGTTTTTATTCCTTATATCGGATTTTCAGTCGGTAAGATAAAACCTTACAAGCGACTGCAGAAGCGTATCCCTGTCGATACGCCGTATAAGGTTACGGGCGTTGTTGTGCGTGGTTATATACGTCGGGTCTTCGGACAGAATATAACCTACTATCTGATTTATCGGGTTATAGCCTTTTTCCTTAAGTGATTCGTAAACCGTAGTAAGAATACGGCGTATTTCACGCTCGGTCTCGTCGCCTATCGAAAAGGTCATAGTCTTATCATCCATAACAACAACTCCTTTGCATACGCCCCTTGGGGCTTGACATTTATGTGTTCACCTGTTTATTGTATAGCGAAAATTGCAAAATATCAAGAATTATTTACGAAGTTCCGCACCCAACTTTTTAAGGTTGTTTATAATTCTTTCGTTTACGGAATTTATCTGTTCGTCGGTAAGCGTACCCTCTGCCGAGCGCAGCCATACGCTGTATGCAACGCTTTTTTTGCCTTCGGGTATGCGTTCGCCTTCGTAAATATCGAAAAGTTTTGCCTTTTCAAGCAGTCTGCCGCCGCCCGAAACGATTGCTTTTTCAAGGTCGCCTATGGGCAGTTCCCTGTCGCAGAGCATTGCATAGTCGCGCTCTACCGCCGGGAATTTGGGAAGCGGTTTATAGGTGGCAGGACGTTTGTTTATTGCAAACAGCAGGTCAAGTTTAAGTTCGGCAACGTAAACGCGGCGGTCAATGCCGTATTTTGCGGCAACTGCCGGATGTACCTCACCGAAGGTGCCTGCCGCAGTGTTGTTTGCGTAAACCTGCGCCTGTCTGCCCGGGTGCAGGAAAGTTTCGGTTGAACGCTCGTAACGGGTGTGCGCGCCGAAAAGTTTCATAAGCCCTTCTATAATTCCCTTAAGTGTGAAGAAATCTTCCTTTTCTCCGTAAAGACCTATGCACAGCGTGGGGAGTTCCTGCGGCTGTCTGTCAAGCGGAAGCGAATATGGAATAAAGCGTTTGCTCTGCTCAAAAAAGCGCGCCGATTCGGTCTTGCGGTTTATATTGGTGGAAAGAACATTAAGCATACTTGTTACAAGCTGCGTCCTCATAACAGAATATTCGTCGCCTAAAGGATTTATTATCTTTATCGCGTTTCTGCGGTAATCGTCTGCCGGAAGAGAAAGCGTGTCAAGCGCGGAAGAAGATATAAACGAATAGGTCGTTATTTCGTCGCAGCCCTGCGCGCAGAGATATTCTTTCATAGCATCGCTTTTTGTGCGTTCGGGCAGTTTTGTGCCCCTTACAACGTCGCCGAGCATGGGTGTTCCTACAATATGGTCGTATCCGTAAATACGCATAACCTCTTCCGCAAGGTCGGCTCTGCCCTCAACGTCGTCCCTTATTGAGGGCACGCGAACGGTGAAAACGCCGTTGTTGTTTTCTGTTTTAAGGTGCAGGGAGTTAAGGATGTCCACCATGGTGTCAACCGGTATCTCAACGCCGAGAAGCGCAAGTATATCCTTTGCCGCAACCGTTATTACGCGTTCTTCGGGCAGACCCGCGTTGCAGTCGATAACGCCGTTTACAACGTCGCCTGCGTCAAGTTCGCATATAAGGGAGAGCGCGCGTTCCATCGCAAATTCAACGTTCATAATGTCAACGCCGCGTTCGTATCTTCCGCTGGCTTCGGTACGGATACCCAAAGACCTGCCGGTGCGGCGGATGTTGTCCCTTTTAAACTTTGCGGATTCAAGGAAAAGGTTTACGGTGTCGCTTTCTATCTCGCTTTCCCTGCCGCCCATTATGCCGGCAAGGCAGGAGGGGCGCTCGCCGTCCGCTATTACAAGCATTTCGGGGGTAAGGGTATATTCTTTGCCGTCAAGCGTGGTTATGCTTTCGCCCTCGGCTGCGTTTCTTACAATAATCTTTTTGCCGCGCAGATCGTCATAATTAAATGCGTGCATCGGCTGACCCGTTTCAAGCATAACAAAGTTTGTGATATCCACAATGTTGTTAATGGGGCGCATGCCGGATGCGATAAGCGCTTTCTGCATCCATAAAGGGCTTTCCTTTATGCGCAGATTTTTAACAAACCTGCCCATATACCTCGGGCAGAGGTCGTAGTTTTTAACCTCAACGCCGATGTGTTCTTTTATGTCGCCGCCCACGGTGGTGTATCCCGTAGAGGGCGCGCAGAACTTCGTTCCCAATACTACCGACATTTCCTTTGCAACACCCAGAAAGCAGTTGCAGTCGGGGCGGTTTGCCGTAATCTTAAAGTCGATGATAACATCGTTAAGCCCCAGAACGTCGCGCATATCCGCGCCTATTTTTTCGGTGGGTTTAAGTATGAGTATTCCGTTTACCGAGGCGCCTTCGTAATCGGCTTCGGTAAGGCAGAGTTCGCCGCCGGAGCAGAGCATGCCGTTAGAGGGCAGACCGCGCAGTTTGCCTGCCACGATATGCGCGCCGTTCGGCAGATAACTGTCGTCAAGCGCGGCGGGCACCAAATCGCCCTCCCTTACGTTCTGCGCGCCGGTGATTATCTGTACCGGCTCTTCCTTGCCTATGTTTATACTGCACACAAGAAGGTGGTCGCTGTTTTCGTGGGGAACGATTTTTTCTATTCTGCCCACAACAACGTTTTTAATGTTTTCGCCTTCGTATTCAATGCTTTCAACTTCAAAACCCGCCATTATCATACGGTCGCAAAGTTCGTTTACGGGCACGTTTATATCAACGTAGTTTTTAAGGTGATTAAGTGAAATTTTCATAATACTGTACCTCCCGCTGCATTAAAACTGTTCAAGAAAACGCTTGTCGTTTTCAAAAAGCAGACGAATGTCGCTTATCTTATACTTGGTGGTGGTAAGACGGTCAAGACCTATTCCGAAAGCAAAACCGCTGTATTCTTCGGGGTCTATGCCGCAGCTTTTAAGCACGTTCGGGTGCACCATACCGGCGCCGAGTATTTCTATCCAACCGCTGCCTTTGCACACGCGGCAGCCCTTGCCGCCGCACTCGGAACAGGTAACGTCAACCTCAACCGAAGGTTCGGTAAACGGGAAGAAAGAGGGGCGGAATTTTACCTTTGTTTCTTTGCCGTAAATTTCCTTTGCAAACTGTTCAAGAACGCCTTTAAGGTCGCACATGGTAATGCCCTTGTCAACAACAAGACCTTCTATCTGGTGAAAAACGGGGGAATGGGTCGCGTCCACTTCGTCCGCGCGGAATACCCTGCCCGGGCAGATAACGCGGATGGGCGGCTTGCGCGTTTCCATCGTTCTTATCTGCGCGGCGCTTGTCTGGGTGCGCAAAAGCAGATTTTCACCAAGATAGAAAGTATCCTGCATGTCCCTTGCGGGGTGATCGGCAGGAACGTTCAAACATTCAAAATTATAGTGGTCGGTTTCAACCTCGGGCCCGTCCACAACATCAAAGCCCATAGACTTGAAAATGTCTATCATCTCGTTTAACACGCGGTTAAGCGGATGTAAAACGCCCACTTCGCGCGGTGACGCAGGCATTGTAACGTCAACCGTTTCGGCCTTCAGTTTAAGCGCTTCCGCGTCGGCTTTCATCTGCGCCGACCTTTCCGCGATTACTGCGTCAAGCGACTGCTTGGCTTGGTTCACAAGCTGCCCGATAACCGGGCGCTCCTCCGGGGATAGAGAGCCCATCTGCTTTAAAAGGCCCGTAAGTTCACCTTTTTTGCCGAGATACTTTACCCTTAGTTCCTCAAGCTCGCTTTGTGAAGCAACTTCCGCCAGCGCCGTTTTTGCCGCCGCTTTCAGTGCCTCGATTTTTTCTTTCATAACCGTGACCTCCGTTTATATGGCTGTAAATAATGCAAAAATAAAAAAACTCCGTCCCTCTGTAAAAAGGGACGAAGTAAATCTTTTAAGAAAACTCCGCGGTACCACCCGTGATTTTCGCTCAAAGAGCAAACACTCTTATTTCCTGTAACGGGGAACAGCCGTTACCGCTTACTGAAAATTTCTGCGGTACTGCTCGGAAGGGAACTTCCCGAAAGGCTTCGGCAGTCTGCTCACAGCAAATACAGACCTCTCTTTGCCCGCCGCACAAACGGTACTTTTCTTCGTCAAAGCATTTAATCATTTAAATAATCTGCAAAAGGCATTATACCACTGTTTTTCGCCTTTTTCAAGCAAAATTTTGTTCCAAAAACAATCGTGCCGCAAACGGCGCGCCGTCAGTAGTAATATTTGCCCTTTTTTTCGTACTTTTTATATGAGGAGTTGCGTTTTTCCGATTCGTTTATAACGGCGCCTAAAATGCGTGTGCCGCTTTTCTGCAATTGCTCTTTTACCGCAAGTATATCCTTTCTGCGCGCTTTACCGGGGGATATCACAAGTATTGCGGCGTCGCAGGCGGCGGCAATAACCGCAGCGTCTATAACGGGACCCAGCGGCGGTGCGTCAATTATAATGTAATCGTATTTTACGCGGAACGTACAAAGCAGTTCTTTAAGTTTCCCGTTGCCTAAAAGTTCCACGGGATTCGGCGGAAAACGGCCTGTAAACATAACGTCGAAATTATCGTCCTGCGTGTTGAAGATTGCGTCTTCTTCGGCGGCAAGGCCCGAAAGCACTTCGGAAAGACCGATTATCTCGCCCGAACGCAGACTGCGCCGCAGCATTACCGATTTTCGCATATCCGCGTCGATAAGCAGAGTTTTTTTGCCGCTGTCGGCAAGGCTTTTCGCAAGTTCGCTTGATGTGGTGCTTTTGCCCTCGCCTTCGGCAGTGCTGGTTATAACGATACTTTTTATATCGCTGCCGCAGAAAAGTATATTTGTGCGAAGCGTTTTGTACGCTTCTCTTGATACGTAATTTTCACCCGTTTGCGTGTTGAAAGTGACCTTTTTAAGGGGACGGGCGCTGTTTACCGTTTCGGCGGATACGTCGGATTTCGGAACGTAGGGGTAGTCCTGCATCAGTTTTTTACCGCCTTTCTTTTACCGGAACGCTTTTTGCCGGAAGCCCTTGCCGTATTGTACGGAATTGTGGCAAGCGTGCAAAGATCCAGATATTTCGCAACATCGTCCGAATTTTTTATTTTATCGTTAAGACAGATTGAAAGCATACAAGCAAGCACCGATAAAAGCAGACCTGAAAGCACGCCCATTATCGCAAAAATCGAAGCAGGGGTGGAAGAATCGCCCGTGGGTTTGCTGGCGGCACTGAAAATGTTTACCTTGTCAACGCCCAAAATATCGACCATCTTTACCCGCGCAACTTCGCATATCTTGCCTGCAATCTGCTGGGAGCGTTTTGCGTTGTCGGTGGTTACGGTTATCTCAAGTATGCGCGAATCCTGCGGATTTTTAACCTTTACGCAGTTTTTAAGCTGATTGTAAGTCATATTCAGTTTAAGTTCGCGGTTTACCTCCTCAAGTACGGTGCGGTCTACCACCATTTCGATATAGTCGGTTACAAGATAAGTAGAGACTGCCACGTCGGACGACGTTATCTTGCCCGTGTCGGAAGAGGAAAGAACAACTATTTTTGCTTCCGATTCGTATTCGGGCGCCACAAAAAAGTTTGAATATAAGAGTGCGAGCACCGTGCAAACGGCAATGGTTACGGCAATCTGTATTTTTTTGCTCCACATAAAAGAAAGAATTTCGATAAAATTAAGTGAAGCGGAGGCGCTTTTTACGGATTCGTTATCCATCGGCCGGCAATCTCCTTTCTATGCGTCATAATCGTGTTTATGATATCATTGCCTGCGGAATTTGTCAATAAATTTCCTTGAAAACAAAGGACTTATGTGGTATATTGTTCAGGCGAGGTGATAGAAGGCGTATGTTTTTGCGAAAATGTAAAGATGCCGACCGCTGGCTTGCGGTAGGACTTGGAAATCCGGGCGCGGAATATGCCCACACAAGGCACAATGCCGGTTTTGACGCGCTTGATATTTTTACGGAAAAACTGTCCGCCGGTCCGCAGAAGAACAAATTTGACTCGGTGTTTTGCGAGGGAAAACTCGGTGACACACGGGTAATTGCCGCAAAACCGCAGACATATATGAATCTTTCGGGCAGGGCGGTGTATGCGCTTTCGTCCTTTTATAAAATACCCGTATCCCGCATAATTATAATATCGGATGATATAGCGATACCCGTAGGCTGCGTGCGCATCCGCCGCAAAGGCAGCGCCGGCGGCCATAACGGACTTAAAGATATTTTTGCCGCTTTGGGCACGCAGGAGATAATCCGCATAAAAGTGGGCGTGGGCGACCGCGCCGACAAACGCGAGGACCTTAAAAATCATGTGCTTTCAAAAATAGGCGAGTGCGATGCGGAAGAATACGGCCGCGCGCTTGAAAAGGCGGCGGCAGCGGCGGAAGATATTATTGAAAACGGTATCGACCACGCCATGAATAAATACAGCAAATAATTTTTAAGCGACAAAACAACAAAAGCGGACAAATCGTCCGTTTATCGGAACTGTTGCGATTTGATTGTTCCGGTCCGACTTTGTATGCAATTTTTACTTAATATAATTAAAAGGGACGCGGACTGGCGTTCGCTTTCCCTTGCGGTTGAAAACAGGCGGCTGCCCGTGTGCTGCACGGGACTTTCCGGCGTTCACAAGGCACTTTTCGGATATGCGCTTGCCAAAACCGCACACAGAAAATTTGCCTTTATAGCGCCTGATGAAACTCAGGCGGCGGCACTCAGGGACGACGCCCTCTCGCTGGGCGCAAAGGTGCTTTATCTGCCGCAAAGGGACTATAATTTGGCGCACCTTGCGGGCTACTCGAAAGAGTACGAGCAGGCGCGGACGGACACCCTGTCGAAAATTATCGGCGGGGATTTTGAGCTGCTTGTTTTATCCCTTGACAGCGCGCTTCTATATACATTGCCGCCTGAAGTTTTAAAGGAAAATTCTTTCCGTATTTCGGCTGGGGATACCCTTAACACCGCGGAACTTTGCGAAAAACTTGTTGCCATGGGTTACGAACGTTCGGATATGATAGAGGGCGCGGGACAGTTTTCCGTAAGGGGCGACATAGCGGACGTTTTTTCGGTTTCCTCAAAACAGCCTTACAGAATAGAACTTTGGGGCGACGAGGTAGATACCGTTTCCTATTTTGATATAGAAAGTCAGCGCAGGACCGAAACGGCGCCTTTTGCCGAGATTGTTCCGGCGCAGGAGTTTGTTTATAATGCGGAAGAACTTGCGGAAAAACTTGAAAAGTATTTGTCTGGTCGCAGAAAGCTTACGGAAGAGCAGAAAAACAGCATAGAAAAAGACGTTGCCGCGCTGCGCGGCGGTCTTGCCGTATCGCCCGACCTTTATATGCCGTTTCTGTACGAAAAACGCGCTACGGTATTTGACTACATTCCCGACTGCGATATAATCCTTTGTGAATCGGGGAATATAAAAGAACGCTTTAAAAGCATAGCCGCCGCCGAACACGAAGAGGTTGCGGCGCTGCTTGCAAGCGGCGAACTTTCAAGCGCCACCGCCGATCTGCGGCTTAAAAAGGCGGATTTTGAAAAATATTGCGAAAACGCCGTTTATTTTGAAAATTTTCCGCGCGCTTCCTATTCGGTGCCGCTTAAAGAACTTATAAATTTCGATCTTAAACGCAACAGCCCCTGGAACGGCGATATTAAAATACTTTGCGAGGACCTTTCTTACGCAATGCACTTAAACGGCACCGCCGTTGTGCTTGCAGGCGAAGAGAAGGCGGCGAAGGTGCTTTGCGCGGAACTTTCCGAGTGCGGCATAAAAGCAGTGTTTTTAAATCCCGACGGCAATGCGGAAAAAGCGGGCGTGTATGTAACCACGGGAGGTCTTTCAAGCGGCTTTGAACAGCCTGCGGCAGGACTTTTTGTTATAACCCACCGCTACCTGCGCGGCGAAGACCGCGTTCGAAGAAGAAAAATCAAAAACGCCAAGGAAATAGGTTCGCTTGACGAACTTAAAATAGGCGATTATGTTGTTCACGCCACCCACGGCATAGGCATATTCGAGGGTATAAACCGTATCACAAACGACCGCGTTACAAAAGACTATATAAAGATAAAATACGCCGGTAAAGACGTGCTTTACGTTCCCGTAACGCAGCTTGACCTTGTTTCAAAATATATAGGCGCCGCCACCGAAGAGGGCGGGATAAAACTTAACAAATTAGGCTCTGCCGAGTGGCAGAAAACAAGAAGCAGGGTGCGCCGCGCCGTAAAGAATATGGCAAAGCAGTTAACGGCGCTTTACGCAAAAAGAATGTCGGCGAAAGGGTATGCTTTCAGCCCCGATACCGATTTGCAAAGCGATTTTGAACGGCGTTTTGAATATGACGAAACCGACGACCAGCTGCGGTGTATCGGTGAAATAAAACGCGATATGGAACGCCCCGTGCCCATGGACAGACTTTTGTGCGGCGACGTGGGATTCGGAAAAACCGAGGTTGCGCTGCGCGCCGCCTTTAAATGCGTAAGCGAGGGCAAGCAGTGCGCTATGCTTGTTCCCACCACCATACTTGCAAGCCAGCACTACAATACCGTTCTGCGGCGGTTCGGCAATATGCCGATAGAGGTAAGGCTCCTTTCCCGTTTTGTGCCGGCAAAACAGCAAAAAAACACCCTTGCAGGTCTTAAATCGGGCAGGGTGGATATGGTTATAGGAACCCACCGTCTTATTTCAAAAGATGTTGAATTTAAAAATATAGGGCTTGTGATAATAGACGAGGAGCAGCGTTTCGGCGTGGCGCAGAAAGAACGTCTTAAAGAAATGTACCCCTTTGTGGATATACTTACGCTTTCGGCAACACCCATTCCGCGCACGCTTAATATGGCGATGTCGGGACTCAGGGATATGTCCTCAATAGATGAAGCGCCGGGCGACAGGTATCCCGTTCAGACCTATGTTTTAGAGCAGAACGACGGCGTTCTTACCGACGCAATGGCAAAGGAACTGCGCCGCGGCGGACAGGTGTATTACCTGCACAACCGCGTAGACAGCATAGAGCGCTGCGCCTATAAAATAAAGCAGCGCCTGCCCGAAGCGCGCGTGGCGGTGGCTCACGGCAAGATGAGCGAGGACGAACTGAATTCCGTATGGGAAAAACTGCTTGAACACGAAATAGATATTCTTGTGTGCACCACCATAATAGAAACGGGCGTTGACGTGCCGAACGTTAACACCCTTATAATCGAAAACGCCGACCGTATGGGTCTTTCCCAGCTGCACCAGTTACGCGGCAGAGTGGGACGTTCCCCCAGAAGGGCTTATGCCTATTTCTGTTTTGCAAGGGGACGCGAACTTTCCGATATATCCGCAAAGCGGCTTGAAGCCATACGCCGTTTTACCGAATTCGGCAGCGGTTTCAAAATTGCTATGCGCGATCTTGAAATTAGGGGCGCCGGCAGCATTTTAGGCGGCGAACAGCACGGAAATATGGAAGCCGTGGGTTACGATATGTACCTTAAACTGCTTGCCGACGCAATAGCCGAGGAAAAGGGCGAAAAACCGCCCGAAAAGGCAATAGAGTGCACGGTGGACCTTAATATTTCGGCGCATATTCCCGAAAGTTATATTGCCAGCCCTTCGGCAAGGCTTGGAGTTTACAAGCGCATAGCGGACATTTCCTGCGATGACGACGTGACAGATGTTTTAGACGAATTGTGCGACCGCTTCGGGGAGCCGCCGCGCGCCGTTACGGGGCTTATAAATATTGCGCTTTTACGCGGCAAGGCGGCAAAGAACGGAATAAACGATATAAGCGGCACGCCGGTATCGGTAGTGCTGCATACCGACAGGTTGAACGACTCCGCCGCCGCAAAACTTGCGGAGGAGTTCGGCAGCGCGTTTTATATATCGGCGTCGCTCGAGAAGCCCGCGTATATCATAAGGATATCTCCTAAAGAAAGCCACTCCGACATAGTGGCGCGGCTTTCCAAAATTTTATAGACATTCGCGGCGTTTTGCTGTATAATGTATTTCAACGTATGCGCCCGTGCGGCGTGTGCATTGCGGGATTCTTTTTAAAAGGAAGGATATCATGAAGAACATTAAAAGATTTTTTGCGGCCGCGCTTTGTGCGGCAATAGCGGTTACGGCTTTTTGCGGCTGTCACAAAAAGGACGAAACGGCGGTTACGGTAGGCAAATACACATACACCTCCGGCTACTATGCCTGTGCTTTTGTTTACGCTTATAACGAAGGCAGGCAGGAAGTTGAAAAAAACCTTACCGCAAGCGGTAAAAGCACAACCGACATAAATTACGAAAAGCAGAAGATAGACGGCAAAACCTTTAACGAATGGGTCAAGGAAAAGGCTGTTGAAAACATAAAGATAAATGCCGGTTATAAGGCGCTTTGCGAGGAAAAAGGTTACGACCTCAGCGAGGACGAGACCGTCACCGCCGAAAGTTACGCCAACACCTACTGGACCACCTACGGCGCGGAAGAAATGTTCAGCAAAAACGGCGTTTCAAAGGCGACCTTTACCCAGTATACGAAAGACACTTATTATGCCGACGTTTATTTTGAAAAGACCTACGGCAAAGAGGGTACCGACCCTGTGTCGGAAGAGAAACTCAAGGCCGCTTTGAATGACCACTATGTGCTTGTAGACAAGATAGAGGTTGATACCGCGGCACTGAGCGACGAGGAAGTTACCTCCAAGAAGGCAGAACTTCAGGGATATATTGATCTCCTTAAAACCGGTTCGACTTTTGAGGACGTTTACCACAAACACAACGGCGACACGCACACCGATTCGGACTCCGAAGATACCGATACTTCAGATTCTGCGGACGCCGAAAGCGATTCTTCAACTCCGCTTGATTCCCACGCGGAACTTTTAGGCGACGATAAGGCAAGTTCAACAAAAGCGGATTTCTTTGACGAAGCAAAAGAAATGGCGGCAGGCGATATAAAAATACTTGAAACCACCGGCAAAATGGCGCTTGTTATAAGAAAAGACGTACTTGAGGACCCCTATTATCTCTCGGTTTACGATGATACGTTAAGGCACCTTGAAGTAGGCGACGAACCCACCGAAGCGGCAAAGAAAAAAGGCGACGATCTGGGCGTTAAAACCGTGGCTTCCGCCGTTAAAGTATTCAAAACCAAAAAGATAGTTTATCCCGAATAATCATATAGAAACACAGCAGAAGCAAACGTCCCCGTGCCTTGGCACGGGGACGTTTTTTGGTCTTTATCGGTTTTAAAAACGTAATTTGTATACCGCAAATTCTTTTATCTTGCGTGGTAAAGTTTCTTTGTCTGGTACTTGGGCTCGTTGGTCATATTTACGCCGAGTTTTTTAAAGGTCTGCTCGTCCACACGGGAGAGTATAACGCTTGAATGGCCCTCCGTTCCGCGGAGTTTCGGCAATTGGTCAAGCGCCTTTTTTGCCGTGGCGTTTGTAGCGGCGCAAATCGAAAGGGCAATAAGCACTTCGTCCGTGTGCAGGCGTGGATTGTGGTTTCCGAGAACGCCCGTTTTCATCTTCTGTATAGGCTCGATTATAGTGGGGGATAAAAGTTCAAGGTCGTCGGGTATACCGGCGAGAACCTTAAGCGCGTTTAAAAGCATTGAGGAACTCGACCCCAGAAGCGAAGAGGTTTTACCGGTTATTATCGTACCGTCGGAAAGTTCTATCGCTGTTGCCGGTGCGCCTGTTTTTTCGGCTTTTTCAAGCGCCGCTTTCACGGTCGGGCGGTCGGCGGGAGTAATGCCGCACTGGTTCATAAGCAGTTCTATTTTTGAAACGTCGTTTTGCTCGGCAAGTCCCTGTCTTACATCGCAAAGCGCGGTGTAATAACGGCGCAGTATCTCCTGTTTCGCGGCGGTCTGCACGGCCTCGTCGTCGATAATGGCGCAGCCCGCCATATTAACGCCCATATCGGTGGGACTTTTGTATGGGCATTCGCCCAGAATGCGTTCAAGCATTGTTTTTACAACGGGGAAAATCTCGATATCGCGGTTGTAGTTTACCGTGGTCTTACCGTAAGCGTCAAGATGGAAAGGATCTATCATATTAACGTCGTTAAGATCCGCCGTGGCGGCTTCGTATGCCACGTTTACGGGGTGTTTAAGCGGAATGTTCCATATAGGGAAAGTTTCAAACTTTGCGTAACCCGCCTTAACGCCGTGTTTCTGTTCGTGGTAAAGCTGGGAAAGGCAGGTCGCCATTTTGCCGCAGCCGGGGCCGGGAGCCGTTACAACAACAAGCGGGCGTTCGGTCTTTATGTAATCGTTTTTACCGAAACCTTCATCGCTTACTATAAGCGGAATATTCGCGGGGTAATCCTGTATCGGATAATGGCGGTAAACGGGTATGCCGAGCGATTTAAGACGCTTTTCAAAGGCGAGAGCCAGCGGCTGCCCCGTAAAACGGGTTATTACTACGCTGCCCACATAAAGTCCGATTCCGCGGAACGCGTCGATAAGCCTTAAAGTGTCAAGATCGTAGGTTATGCCAAGGTCGCCGCGGCGCTTGTTTTTTTCTATCGCGTCCTCGTTTATGGCGATGATTATTTCGGCGTCGTCCTTAAGTTCCAAAAGCATTTTTACCTTTGAATCGGGCAAAAACCCGGGAAGCACGCGCGAAGCGTGAAAATCGTCGAAAAGTTTTCCGCCGAATTCCATGTAAAGTTTGTCCCCGAACATATTTATGCGGTCGCGGATGTTCTGCGACTGCAGTTTTATGTATTTTTCATTATCAAATCCCGTTTTCCCCACAAAGTTACCTCCAAAATTTCTGCAAACATAAAGAAAGTATACCAAGCGCGGCGGATACTTTCAAGTATCAATTTTATAAAAATAAAATTTCTTTTGCAGACAATATATCACCTTGCACTCTATGGAGTTTTATAGTATAATAATATAATCTTTATTGATAGTTAAAAGGGGCGCAAAATGCAATACGGGTTAAAAAGCAACGACCTTTGGGCGGAACAGTCCGCTTTTGCTGCAAGAGTCTGCGATATTTTAAAAAACAGGATGCCTGGCGGTGCTAAGGCCTGCGTTGTAACGTTCGGCTGCCAGCAGAACGTAAGCGATTCGCAAAGGATAAGGGGAATGCTCTCCGCTATGGGGTACACTTTTACCGAAAAAGCGGAGGAAGCCGATTTTATAATCTTTAACACCTGCGCCGTGCGCGAACACGCCGAGGACAGGGTCTACGGCAATATAGGCGCCGTTAAAAAATATAAAAAGACGAACAAAAATCTGATAATCGCCGTTTGCGGATGTATGGTCCAGCAGGAACACGTCCGTAAAAAACTGAGAGAGAGTTATCCGTATGTTGATATCGTTTTCGGCACGCAGGTGGGCCACCGTCTGCCGGAGTTTGTGTATACAAGGCTTACGGGCGGCAAAAGGGTGTTTGAAACGGAACTGAACAACGCCGCCGTGACCGAGGGCGTTCCGATAAACCGCGACGATACCTTTAAAGGCTTTGTCCCCGTAATGTACGGGTGCGATAATTTCTGCACCTATTGCATAGTGCCCTACGCGCGCGGCCGCGAAAGGTCAAGGACAAGCGCCGAAATACTTGCGGAAGCCGAAAGTATGATAAAAGCGGGCTATCGGGAAATAATGCTTTTGGGGCAGAACGTCAACTCTTACGGCAAGGGACTGCAGGAGGATATAAATTTTGCAAAACTGCTGCGCAAGGTAAACGATTTGCCGGGGGATTTCAGAATACGGTTTATGACCTCTCACCCCAAGGACTGCACCGAGGAACTGCTGCTTGCCATGCGCGACTGCGAAAAGGCGGAAAAACATCTGCACCTGCCCGTGCAGTGCGGCAGCGACCGTATACTTAAAATAATGAACCGCAGGTACACGGCGGAGGGTTATATGCGTCTTGTAAACCGCGCGCGCGAACTTATGCCCGACATAGACCTTACAAGCGACATAATAGTAGGTTTCCCCGGTGAAACTTACGAGGACTTCAAAAAAACCGTGGAACTTGTGAAAAAAATAGGATATTCATCCCTGTTTACGTTTATATACTCACCGCGAAACGGCACGCCTGCAGCCGCGATGCCCGACCCCGTAAGCCGTGAGGAAAAGGGAAGGTGGTTTTCGGAACTTCTTGCCGTGCAGGACGCGATAGGCCGCGAAAAGGAAAAGGCGGCCGTTGGCAAAACGGTGCGCGTTCTATGTGAAGAAATGACCGACGACGGGCTTGTTTTAGGCAAAACAGACGGCGTTTACGCCGTGCGTTTTAAAGGGAATAAAAGTCTTATCGGCAACTTTGCAAACGTGCGGATAGATTCGTACGATAACGCGCTTTACGGAACGCAGGTACAAAAAGGTTAAAAATTAAAATTCATATAAAGAAAGAGGAAATTAAAATGGAAATTATCGAAGCTGCAAGAAAACTGGGCGAAGCCGTTCAGCAGGACGAAAGATTTATACGCTTTGCAAAGGCGCGCCTTGCCAACGACAACGACAAGGAACTTCAGGACAAGATAGGCGAGTTTAACACCGCCCGTATGAATCTTGAAAGAGAAGTTGCAAGCGAAAACAAACGTGAAGAAAAAATAAACGCTTTAAACGAGCAGCTGCGCAAAATATACGGCGATATAATGGCGACGCCCGCTATGCTTGAATACAACACCGCCAAGGGCGAAATAGACGCAATGCTTAACGATATAAACAGCATTATAATGCAGTGCGTAGAGGGTGCGGATCCCGCTTCCTGCGAACCTGAAAGACACAACTGCACGGGTTCGTGCTCTACCTGCGGCGGCTGCCACTGATAATCGGGCACGGCAAATTTACGCCGCGCCGGTCATAAAGGAATAAAGGAGACTGTATAAATGGCGGAATTATCACCTATGATGCGCCAATATATGGAAATAAAGGAGAAGAACAGCGATTGCATACTGTTCTTCCGTTTGGGCGATTTCTACGAAATGTTTTTCGACGACGCAAAACTTGCCAGCGAGGAATTAAGTCTTACGCTTACCGGCAAGGACTGCGGGCTGCCCGAACGCGCGCCTATGTGCGGCGTGCCTTTCCACAGCTGCGAAAGTTACATAGCAAGACTGGTTGCTGCGGGTCATAAGGTCGCTATATGCGAGCAAACCGAAGATCCGGCAAAGGCAAAGGGTCTTGTAAAGCGCGATGTTATAAGGGTAATAACGCCCGGTACGGTGGTTGAGGGCGATATGCTTGACGAGGGCAAGAATAACTATCTTTCCGCCGTTTACGGTACGCAAAGCGGCGTAGGTGTCTGTTTTGCGGACGCCTCCACCGGACAATGTTATGTTACCGAAATATCGGGCGAAAACGCCGAACGGCTCTGCCTTGACGAAATAGCCCGTTTTATGCCCACCGAAATCATATATCCGCAATCCCTTAAAGACGGGGAACTGCTTAATTTCTTAAACGGCGCCGACGGCGTTGCCGTTACCTGCAGACCGGACGACTGCTTTTTGTCGCACACGTCGGCAGATATAGTGCGCGGGGCTTTCGGCGTAAATTCAATTGAGGAGTTGGGCGTTGCGGCCGATTCCGCAGCGGCAGCCGCGCTTTGCGGCGCAGCGGACTATCTTACCGAAAACGGACGCGGCGCAAAAATTACCGTAAACAGCGTAAAGGTTTATACGCAAAAGCAGTTTATGCGGCTTGATATGAGTGCGGTAAGAAACCTGGAACTTTGCTCTACCATGCGCACAAACAGCAAGCGCGGCACGCTTTTGTGGGTGCTTGATAAGACCCGTACCCCGATGGGGAAAAGACTTCTTACCAGCTGGATCACCGAACCGCTTTTATCCATAAACGAAATACTTTTGCGGCAGAACGCGGTAGAGGAACTTTGTACGAACACCGTGCTTCGCTGCGAAGCGCAGGAGTATATGAGCAGCATACGCGACGTCGAACGCATAATCACCAAGGTGATATACGGCACGGCGAATGCAAAGGACCTTTTAAGTCTTGCGGCTACGGCGCACAAGTTCCCATTTGTAAAACAACTTACCGCCGCGGCGCAATGCAGAATGCTTAAGGGCGTGCACGCCGATATAGACACTGCCGAGGATATCGTATCGCTTATAGATTCCGCGATAGATCCCGAAGCGCCCTTTATTATGCGCGACGGCAAAATAATTAAAAAAGGCTACAACAAGGAAGTCGATCTTCTGCGCGACGCGATGGAGAACGGCACAAAATATCTTACCGAGATCGAGGCGCGCGAACGTGAGCGCACGGGGATAAGAAATCTTAAGGTAAGATTCAACAAGGTGTTCGGTTACTATATCGAGGTTACGAACTCTTTCCTTGATAAAGTACCGGAAGATTACATAAGAAAACAGACTCTTACGGGCGGCGAACGCTTTATAACCGAGGAACTTAAAGAACTTGAAACCCGCGTTCTTTCGGCGAAAGACAGGGTTATAAGCCTTGAACTTGAACTGTTTGCAAAGGTTCGCGAACAGGTGGCGGCGCGCGGCGAGGCGTTCAAAAGAACCGCCGCGGCGATAGCAAGGCTGGACGTTTTGTGTTCGCTTGCGGATACCGCCTGCGTTAACGGCTATTGCCGGCCGCTTATAACCGACAGCGGCGTTTTGAATATTACGGACGGCAGACATCCGGTGGTTGAAAAACTTATCGCTTCACCCTTTGTGGCAAACGATACGCATCTTGACAAGGGCGACAACCGCTGCGCGATTATAACAGGCCCGAATATGGCGGGTAAATCGACCTATATGCGGCAGGTGGCGCTTATCACGATAATGGCGCAGATGGGCTCGTTTGTGCCGGCAAAATCGGCGGAAATAGGCATTGTTGACTCGGTTTACACAAGGGTGGGCGCTTCAGACGACCTTGCAAGCGGCAAATCCACCTTTATGGTCGAGATGAGCGAAGTTGCCGAAATACTTAAAAACGCCACTGCCGACAGTCTGCTTATATTGGACGAGATAGGCAGGGGAACTTCCACTTACGACGGCATGGCGATAGCGCGCGCCGTTCTTGAATACACGGCGGATAAGAAAACCTTGGGCGCAAAGACCCTTTTTGCAACCCATTATCACGAACTTACCGCTATGGAAAACGAGATTAAGGGCGTTAAAAACTATAACATAGTCGCCAAAAAGCGCGGCGACGATATAATCTTTCTGCGGCGCATCGTAAAGGGCGGCGCGGACGAAAGTTACGGTATTGAAGTCGCAAAACTCGGCGGTATACCGAAAGCGGTAACCGACCGTGCGAAGCAGATACTTAAAAAGACCCTGGAGGACGGTGTTGTGACCTATAAAACCGTTCGCGAATCGGACGGGCAGATCCCCCTTTCCATGCAGGGCGCTTCGGATATACTGAACGAACTGAAGGAAATCGACGTTAATACGCTTACCCCCATAGAGGCAATGAGCGTGCTTTTCGATGTTGTTAAAAAAGCAAAATCGGTGTAGAACTTCCGAAACAAGTAATTAAAGGCAGGTGACGGTATGTCTAAAATAAATCTTCTTTCAAAATCCGTATCCGAACTTATAGCCGCAGGCGAAGTAGTTGAAAGACCGGCTTCGGCGGTAAAGGAAACGGTGGAAAATTCGATAGACGCGGGCGCGCGGCGCATTACGGTGGAAATAAAGCGCGGCGGAATAACCTTTATCCGTATAACGGATGACGGCTGCGGCATATCCCGAGAGGATGTTCCAACGGCATTTTTAAGGCATGCCACAAGTAAAATTTCATCTGCTGCCGACCTTGATTCCATAAGAACGCTCGGTTTCCGCGGTGAAGCGCTTGCGGCAATAGCCGGCGTTTCCAGAATAGAAATGCTTACAAAAACATCGGACGGGGAATGCGGCACGCACTATGTTATAGAAGGCGGCAGGGAAATTTCGTGCGAGGAGGCTGGCTGTCCCGAAGGCACCACGCTTATTATAAGGGACCTTTTCTACAACACTCCGGCAAGGATGAAATTTCTTAAAAAGGATTCTTCGGAGGGTACGGCGGTAGGTGCCGTAACAGAGCGCGCGGCGCTTTCTCATCCGGAGATAGCCTTTAAATTCATAAAGGATGAAAAACTTGTTTTTTCCACTTCGGGCGACGGCAATCTTTCAAACGCGATATACAGCGTTTTAGGCAGGGATTTTCATTCAACCCTTATTCCGGTAAAGGGCGAGACCGACGGCGTAAATGTGTCGGGATTTACCTGCAAACCGGTATTCTGCCGCGCTTCAAGGGCGTTTCAGTTTACCTTTTTAAACGGCAGATACGTTGTTTCGCGCACGGTTATGGCGGCTGCGGAACAGGCGTACCGCGACAGCAGTATGGTGGGGAAATTCCCCGGATTTGTCCTGTTTGTAAACGTGCCTTACGAGGCGGTTGACGTAAACGTGCATCCTGCCAAAACCGAAGTGCGTTTTTCGGACGAACGCAGGATATTTTCCGCGGTATACTATGCCGTTAAAAGCGCTGTTACAGCGCTTGATACGCGCCCCGAAATTTCCGCCGTGCCAAAAACCGACAACTTCTTTAAAATGACGGCGCAGGAATACCGCCAAACGGCGGTAAAATTGCCCGAAAAGGAAAAGACCGTATCAAATCGGAACGGCGTACAAAACGTTTTAAAGGAAGATAATCTTCCCTTCTTTTTAAGAAAAGACGTAAATACTTTTGCCGCGCGGCAGGAAACGGTGCCGCCGGAAAATGCGGAAAAGGAAAACAACGCGCCGCACAACGCGCCGCCTGCTTTTTCGGGACCTGACGCGGCAGAACACTTACCGGTGCAAAACAGAACAGTTTTTGATATAAGACGTCAGGCGGAAACTGCCGCGCAGACAGAAGGCGAAACACCGCCGGAAAGTCCGGTGCCGGCGGAAAATTCCGCAAAGGCGGCAACTCCGGCGCAGACTGAAAACCGCGTGCGTGACGGCGCCGAATACAATCCCGACAGGGAGATACGACTTATAGGCGAAGCTTTTTTGACCTACATAATAGTTCAGCGCGCGGACGAGATATATCTTATAGACAAACACGCCGCGCATGAGAGGGTAATATACAATAAACTCAAGAGCGAAGCGAAAACGGAAACGCAGATACTGCTTTCCCCCGTGGCGGTATCCCTTACCGCGGAAGAACACGCGGCGGCGCTTTCGGGGTCCGAACTGCTTTTAAAAGCCGGATTTGAAATTGAAGATTTCGGAAACGGCAGCGTGCTTGTAAGAACCGTTCCCGCAGCCCTTTCGGCAGAGGACGTTGCGGATTCCTTTATACAGGCGCTTTCCACCCTT
Organism: uncultured Eubacteriales bacterium; assembly: GCA_934491515.1. GTDB lineage: Bacteria > Bacillota > Clostridia > Oscillospirales > Acutalibacteraceae > UBA737. The sequence continues at coordinate 56,272 of CAKSTF010000004.1, read as the reverse complement.
AAAAACGGCGGCGGTGTAAATCTTGAAGCGCTTGACGATATCTACCACACCGTAGCGTGCAAAGCCGCCATAAAAGCAGGTTACAAAACCACGCCGCAGGAACTTTTGTCTCTTGCAAAACGCGTGCTTGAAAATGATGACGTTATGTACTGTCCGCACGGCAGACCGGTGGCGTTTTTGATAAAAAAGACTACGCTTGAAAAATATTTCGGCAGGATACAATGAACGAAAAAATTAAGATAATATTTGTCGTAGGGCCTACGGCAAGCGGAAAGACGGCGCTTGGCGTTAATATTGCAAAAGCCGTAAACGGTGAAATAATATCGGCGGACTCAATGCAGGTGTATAAAGATATGCATATAGCGTCTGCCGCCGCATCGAAAGAAGAACAGTGCGGCATACCGCACCACTTGCTTGAATTTTTACCTTACGGTGAAAAATTTACGGTTTACGGATATGTAAAAGCGGCGCGCGAGGCGGCGCGCGAAATAGCCGCGCGCGGCAAAATACCCGTAACGGTAGGCGGCACGGGACTTTATGTAAATTCGCTTATCGACAATATAGAATACTGCGAAGAAAACGGCAGCGAGGAAGTAAGAAAACGGCTTGAAGCGGAGTATGACGCAAACGGCGGAGAGCATATGCTTGCCGTTTTGCGCTCTTTCGATCCCGATTCTGCCGCCGCGCTGCACCCAAACGACCGCCGCCGAATAGTGCGGGCACTTGAAATTGCCGAAACCACGGGCCTTACAAAAGCGCAGCAAAAACAGATTTCAAGGCAGAACGAATCGCCTTTTATTCCTACCGTGATAGGCATTACATATAAAGACCGACAAAAACTTTACGACCGCATAAACGCGCGTGTTGATATAATGATGGAAAACGGTCTTTTAGAGGAGGCGCGCGCCGCCTATTTAAGAAAAGAAAGCGGTACACGCGGCGCGGTTCAGGCGATAGGACATAAAGAGTTTTTTTCGTTTTTTGAAGGGGAGATAACCCTTGACGAAGCGGTGGAAAACCTTAAACGGCAGACACGTCGCTATGCCAAGCGACAACTTACGTGGTTCGGCGCAAGGGACGATATAAACTGGATATACGCCGACAGCGACAACGTTCTTTCCTCGGCAAAACGAATACTTGAAAGGCAGGGATACCGATTTGAATAATCACAAAATTCTTAAAATCTTTATAATCGGTATATTGCTGCTGTTTTTGGTGCATCAGATATATTCCGCCGTTTATAAGCCGATAACCACCGAAAGCGCCGAGTTTTACGAGACAATAGACGGCGTTAAGTTCAAGGGGCTTATAGTCCGTGAAGAAACGGTTATAGAAAGCGGCAGCACGGGAGTGCTGCATTTTGTGGCAAGCGACGGCAGCCGCGTTGCAAAGGGCGGCGCGGTGGCCGATATTTACGACAGCGCTGCAACGTCCTACACGGTAAGCCGAATAAGCGAACTTAACAGTAAAATAGCGGATATAGAAGAATTGCAGGGTTACAACAGCGTTTCCGCTTCGGACTTAAGTCTTGTAAACGCAAAGGTGGACGAAGCGCTGGGGGAACTTGTAAAAAACTGCACCAACGGAACTTTTACCGACAGTTCGGAGTATACTCGCAGGCTGCTTACCGCGGTAAACAGGCGACAGATGATAACCGGCGAGCAAACCGATTTTTCCGCAAGGCTTACCGCGCTTAAAGAGGAACTTTCCTCGCTTTCCGCGTCGCTCCCTGCGGCTTCGGGAATAATTGCGGCGCCTATGTCGGGATATTTTATATCCCATGTGGACGGGTACGAGAGTATGCTTTCGGGGAAAACGCCGGAAGAACTTACGCCCGAATTTTTAAAAACCGTAAAGGTTTCGGAAGTTTCCGATAAAGCGGTTGGAAAAATAGTTTCCGGTTACGAGTGGTTTGTGGCGGGGAAAATATCCGTAAACGATTCCGCGCGCTTTAAAGAAGGGGACGAGTTATATCTCCATTCCGCGGTGGACGGCGGCAGCGACCTGCCGGTAACGGTAAAGGCCATTAACCTTTCCAACGCGGAGGACGCGGCGGTAATCGTTCTTTCCTGCGGAAGCGTAAGTCGGGAACTCGCGTCTGTACGGTATGCTAATTTTACCCTTGTAAACAACACCTATTCAGGCCTTAAAATACAAAAGAAAGCGCTGCGTATAGTAAACGGTACCGCGGGCGTGTATGTGCTTAACGGCAGCGCTGTTAAGTTCGTGCCGGTAAACGTTTTGTATACAATGGACGATTATATAATCTGCGAACAGGAAAGCAGCAACGAAGAAAAGGTGCTGCGCCTTTACGATGAAGTGGTGGTAAAGGGCAAAAAACTTTATGACGGAAAGGTAGTGGGCTGATGCTTGAAGAAAATTACCGTGTTATAAAAGAAAACATACGCCGCGCGGCGGAAAGTGTAGGAAAACGGGAAGAGGATATTATCCTCCTTGCAGCCACAAAAACGGTTGACGCGGAAACCGTAAACCGCGCGATAAGGTGCGGAGTGAAATACATAGGCGAAAACCGCGTGCAGGAGTTTCTGCAAAAGGAAGCCTTTTACGATAAGTCCGCCCATCGGCATTTTATAGGGCATTTGCAGACCAACAAGGCAAAGGATATTGTGGGTCGCGTGGAACTTATACATTCGGTGGATTCTTTGCACCTTGCAAAAGAAATATCCAAAGCGGCGCTTAAAAAAGGAATCGTGCAGGACGTGCTTTTAGAGGTAAATATAGGAAATGAGGAGAGCAAATCGGGATTTAAAGCGGAAGAATTAACGGAAGCCGCGGCACAGGCAGCCGCCTTTGAGGGACTTAGAATAAAGGGCCTTATGGCGATACCGCCCGTTTGCGAAAAGCCTTCGGATAACATTAAATATTTTGACGCAATGTACAAACTGTTTATTGACAACGCGCTTAAAAAAATAGATAATAGTACTATGGAAATTTTGTCTATGGGAATGTCGGGCGATTACGAATGTGCCGTAAAATGCGGCACAAATCTCGTAAGAATCGGGACTTCTCTTTTCGGCAGAAGGATATATAAATAAAAAGGATGTGCTTTATATGGGTCTTTGGGATAACATTAAAAACATTATGACTATTCCGGACGAAGATGATTTTGAGGATGACGGCGTACAGACCGACCGCCGCGCCGCACGCGAGGCGGAGGAAGAGTCTTCTGCAAGAAGAGAGCGCGCCGAAACCCCTAAGATAGTTAAATCGAAAACCGTAAATTACAACCGCGCGGCTGCCGCAACCGCGGGCAGCGCCATGCAGGTGGTTCTTGTAAAACCCGACAGGTTCGACGACGTTACTTCCATTGCTGACAATCTTAACGACGGCAAGACCGTGGTTCTTAACCTTGAGGACGCCGCGCACGATGTTTCAAGAAGAATAGTTGACTTTTTAAGCGGCGTTGCCTATGCAAACGCCGGAAATATGCGCAAGGTTGCAAAAAACACGTTCATTATCGCGGCGCGCGGTGTTGACGTTATGGGCGAACTTACGCTTGAGGATATGGACGACAGCAAACTTTATTATTGATGGAACGTGATGAGTTTTCCGCACGGGTAGCGGACACGGCAGAACTTTCAAACCTGAAGAACATTCCGCGGTTTTTGGGATTTTTATCGGCGGCGGAAACAGCCGAGGCCGAGAAAATTCTGAAAAACAGGAACGAAAGGTTTGTTTTCTTCGGCGGATATGACGGTGCGGAACGGTTGATTCTTGCCTGCCTGCCGCCGTGGTGCAGCGAACCGGAGTTCCCCGTAACCGCGGCAACGTTTACATACATGCCCGAATATTCGCTTTCTCACCGCGATTTTCTGGGTGCCGTTACGGCGCTTGGCGTAAAAAGGGAAGCGATAGGCGATATTCTTACCGAAAAAGGCCGCGCGGTGGTTTTTCTTAAAACCGATATCGCGCCGTATGTTATATCGCAGATAAACAAGGTAGGCGCGGTGGGCGTTACGGTAAGTGAGGGCTACGATCCGCCGCTTCCGCAAACCGACGCTGCGGAAGAACGTTCGGGCACGGTGGCTTCTATGCGCATAGACTGCGTTTTGGCGGAAATCTGCCGCGTTTCGCGAAGTGCTGCGGCAACTCTTATAGACGAGGGCAAGGTAAGCGTTAATTCGCGCCTTGCAGAAAAACATACCGCCGTGCTTAAAGGCGGCGACAGAATAACCGTGAGGGGGAAAGGCAGGTTTGACATAGTTTCCTGCGATACGTTTTCCAAAAAGGGCAGAACGGTTATTGTTTATACCCGTTACGCCCGTTAGTGCGGCAATCTGCCGTTCAGACAAAACAATCAGGAGGAAATAATGATGATTTCCTATATTTTAGCGGTACTTACAGGAATATTACTTCTTGTCGGCGATCAGGTAACCAAACATATCGTGGCGGCGGGAATGGAACTTGGTGAAAACGGACCGGTGCTTATTCCCGGCGTTATTGATACGGTATACATAAAGAACGACGGCGGTGCGTGGGGAATGCTCGGTGGGTCGACGTGGCTTTTGTTATCGCTTACCTGCGTTATAATGCTTGTGTGCATTGCGCTGCTTTTAAAATACGGAACAAAGGATAAGACCCTTTTCTGGGCGATAATTCTTGTGCTTTCCGGCGGAATAGGAAATATGACAGACCGCGTTTTCAGGGGCGGTTATGTTGTTGATTTTCTGCATTTTGCCTTTATGCCGCAATTCCCCGTGTTCAACGTTGCCGACTGCGGCGTTTGCATAGGCGCGGCGCTTTTGCTTATTTATTTTATCGGCGGTATGATTAAGGAAAGCCGCCTTAAAAAGATTAAAGCGGAAGCGGAAACCTCCGGCGAAAAAAATGAAAAAGTTTAATGCCATATACGACGGCGGTCCGGAGGGCTGCCGTCTTGACGCGTTTACGGCACAGACGGCGGGTCTTTCCCGTACGCGCGCGACGGTTATAATAAAGAACGGCGCGGTTAAGGTAAACGGTGTTCCTGCCGAAAAAAACCGCCGTCTTAAAAACGGCGACCGTGTTGAAATAGAGGTTGAAGAGCCGCGCGAATATGAAGTAACAGCCCAAAACATTCCGCTTGATATAGTTTACGAGGACAGCGACCTGCTTGTTGTAAACAAGCCTAAAGGAATGGTGGTTCACCCTGCCGCAGGCAATCGCGACAACACGCTTGTAAACGCGGTTATGTTTCATTGCGGTGACAGTCTTTCGGGTATAAACGGCGTTATGCGCCCGGGCATACTTCACCGCATAGACAAAAACACAAGCGGACTTCTGCTTGTTGCAAAAAACGATAAGGCGCACGTTTCTTTGGCGCAGCAGATAAAGGCGCATTCCCTTACGCGCGAGTATGAGGCCGTGGTGTACGGCAACTTAAAGGACGATACGGGACTTATTGACGCCCCGATAGGCCGCCACCCCGTGAAGCGGAAACAAATGGCGGTGACCGAAAAAAACTCCAAATCGGCGCAGACCGAATACAAGGTTCTGGAACGCTTCGGCGGTTTTACATATATAAGACTGCGGCTTAAAACCGGCAGGACCCACCAGATAAGGGTACACATGGCGTATATCGGTCATCCGCTTGCAGGGGACGACGTTTACGGGCCGAAAAAAGTTATAAAAAAACTCGGCGGACAGTGTCTGCACGCAAGAAAAATAGGATTTATTCACCCAAAAACGGGCGAATATATGGAATTTTCAAGCGACCTGCCCCGATATTTTACTGAATTTTTAGAGGATTTAAGAAGAAATGGGAATTTTTAGCGGATGTCTTTTAGCCTGCGATATAGACGGAACACTGCTTTACAACGGCGTGCTTCCGCAAAAGAATATCGAGGCGATGGAATACTTTAAAAGCGAGGGCGGACTTGTCTGCCTCGCCACGGGAAGAACGGCTTCCGCCGTGTCGCCCGTTACGGAAATCTACAACGGTTTTGCGCCCTGCGTTGTGGGCAACGGCAGCATGATATACGATACTGTAAACAAAAAGACCGTTTGGGAAACTTATATCGACGCTTCCGGATTTGAATGTATAAAAGCGGCGCAGGCGGCGGCACCCGGACTTGGTATAGAAGTGCACTGCGGTGATAAGGTGTATACGCTTAAAGAGACCGCCGAAACCAAAGACCACCAGGACTACGAAGGGATGACAAGCGAGACAGTAAGTTTTAACGATATACTTTCGCGCACTCCCAATAAGATACTTTATCTTTTTGACCACGAGGGTCAGCAGGCCGCCGTTAAAGAGGCGATAAAAGCGATAGGTTCGCCCTGCGCTTTTTACGATACGGTGGTAAAGATATACGGCAAAACGCGAATATATTTAGAACAGATGCCCCGCGGTGTTTCAAAGGTATCGGGGCTTATGAAATTGCTTGACATACTTAATATAAAAAAGGAAAATTTCTTTGCCGTGGGCGACGGTTATAACGATGTTGAGATGCTGTCTGCCGCCGCGTTTTCGGGTTGTCCCGCAGGCGCGCCGGATACGGTTAAGGAAAGGGCCGATATAATTGTCGGGGATGCCGTAGAGGGTGCGGTTGCCGACTTTATATATACATTGAAAAGGAGAGTTCACACCGATGGACAAACAAAAAAAGACTGAACTTTGTAAGCATGCTCTTGATATAAGAGAAGATATTATCAAAAGCGTGCATGCGGCAAAATCGGGTCATCCGGGCGGATCGCTTTCCGCGGCGGATATTATGGCATATCTGTATTTTGAAGAGATGAATATAGATCCCGCAAATCCCGATATGGAAAACAGGGACCGCTTTGTGCTTTCAAAGGGCCATGCGGCGCCGGTGCTTTACGCCACGTTGGCAGAACGCGGATTTTTCCCTAAAGAGGAACTTTTAAATCTGCGTAAAGTAGGCTCGTTTTTACAGGGTCACCCCGATAAAAAGCATACTCCCGGCGTGGATATGTCCTCAGGCTCCTTAGGTCAGGGCATAGCGGCGGCTTGCGGTATGGCGCTTTCTTCAAAGCACTTCGGCAGCGGCTTTAACGTTTACGCGCTTTTGGGCGACGGCGAACTTGAAGAGGGCGAAGTGTGGGAAGCGGCTATGTTTGCAGGCAATAAGGGTCTTTCAAATCTTACCGCTTTTGTCGACTTTAACGGTCTTCAGATAGACGGCACAATAAGGGAAGTAAACTCCGCCGAGCCGATAGACAAAAAGTTTGAGGCCTTCGGTTTTCATGTAATAAACATAAACGGTCACGATTTTGATGAAATCGAGGCAGCCGTAAAGGAAGCGCACACGGTAGATAAACCGGTTGCGATAATCGCGCACACCGTAAAGGGCAAAGGCGTTTCGTTTATGGAAAATCAGGTTTCGTGGCATGGCTCTGCGCCTAACGACGAACAGTACGAACAGGCAATGAAAGAATTTGCCGCCGCACGCGCGGAACTTGCATAAGGGGGAAAAGACAGTGTCACAGGAAATCAAGAAGATAGCGACCCGCGCCTCTTACGGCGAGGCTTTGGTAGAACTCGGCAAAAAAAGAGACGATTTTGTAGTGCTTGACGCCGACCTTGCGGCAGCCACAAATACGGGTAAATTCAAAAAGGCTTTTCCCGAAAGATTTTACGATTGCGGAATAGCGGAACAGAATATGATGAACGTAGCGGCAGGTATTGCCTCTACCGGCAAGCGCGTTTTTGCAAGCAGTTTTGCAATGTTTGCCGCCGGCCGTGCTTACGAGCAGGTTCGTAACGGTATAGGATATCCGCGCCTTCACGTAATAATCGGCGCTACGCACGCCGGCATTTCGGTAGGCGAGGACGGCGCCACCCACCAGTGCAACGAAGATATTGCGCTTATGCGCACCATTCCCGGTATGACGATAATCGTTCCCGCGGACGATACCGAGGCAAAACAGGCGGTAAATGCCGCAATAGATATGGAAGGTCCCGTTTATATCAGATTCGGCAGACTTGCAACTCCGGTTCTTTTTGATGAAAGCCACGAATTTACCGTAGGTAAAGCGTCGGTTCTGAAAGACGGTACGGACGTTACGATAATCGCTGCAGGACTTCTTGTAAACGAAGCGCTTATCGCCTGCGATATGTTGGCGGGCGAGGGTATTTCCGCGCGCGTTATCAATATGCACACGATAAAACCCCTTGATACCGAAGCGGTTATAAAAGCCGCACGCGAGACGGGCGCTATAGTGACAGCGGAGGAACACACCGTAATAGGCGGTCTCGGCGCTGCGGTAAGCGAAGCGGTTTGCGAAACCTGCCCCGTTCCCGTTGTTAAGATAGGAATAGAGGACGAGTTCGGATATTCAGGTCCTGCGGACGAACTGCTTACAAGATTCGGTCTGCGTGCAAAGGATATTGCAGAAAAAGCCAAAAAGGCAATAGCGCTTAAAAAGTAAAAGATTTTAAAAAAATAAAAAGAACGGCGGAAATATCCGTCGTTCTTTTTTTATGTCTTTATGTTTTGCAGGTCAGTTTTTAAGCGCCTGCATGGGGGCGGGGATTCTGCCTGCGCGATTTATAAACTTTTTGGGGCTTGATTTAAGGTTTACGTCCATTATCGGCGCCCTGCCCAAAAGACCGCCGAAATTGAGTTCTTCGCCTGCTTTTTTGCCTATTGCGGGGATAAGTCTTGCGGCGGTGGTTTTGGAATTCACCATACCTATCGCCGCTTCGTCGGCAATAATGGCGGATATGGTTTCCGCCGGCGTATCGCCGGGAACGGCTATCATATCAAGGCCAACGGAACATACGGCAGTCATTGCCTCCAGTTTTTGTATGGAAAGGTCGCGGCTTATTGCAGCCTCTATCATTCCGGCGTCTTCGGAAACGGGGATAAACGCGCCCGAAAGTCCGCCTACGTAGGACGACGCCATAACGCCGCCTTTTTTAACTGCGTCATTTAAAAGGGCAAGCGCGGCTGTGGTTCCGTGGGTGCCGCAGCGTTCAAGACCCATTTCTTCAAGTATTCTTGCAACCGAATCGCCCACGGCAGGAGTGGGGGCTAAGGAAAGATCAACTATACCGAACGGCACGCCAAGCCGTTTGGAGGCCACCGTGCCCACAAGCTGACCCATACGGGTGATTTTAAATGCGGTGCGTTTAACCGTTTCGGCAACCTCGCCTAAATCGCCGCTGCACTTTTTAAGCGCGTTTTGCACAACACCGGGACCCGAAACGCCCACATGTACGCAGCAGTCGGGCTCGCCCACGCCGTGAAAAGCGCCTGCCATAAAGGGATTATCCTCCGGCGCATTGCAGAACACAACAAGTTTTGCAGGACCTATGCAGTCGCGGTCGGCGGTGAGTTCAGCGGATTTTCTTACTATTTCGCCCATAAGTTTTACGGCGTCCATATTTATGCCCGATTTTGTGGAGCCGATGTTCACCGAAGAACAGATATTATCGGTTTCGGCAAGCGCCTGCGGTATTGAAAGTATAAGTTCGCGGTCGCCTGCGGAAAAACCTTTATGAACAAGCGCCGAATAGCCGCCGATAAAGTTTACGCCGGTGGAATCGGCGGCACGCTGAAGCGCCTTTGCGTACTTTACGGGGTCGCCGCCCGATACGGCGGCAAGCATGGCAACCGGCGTTACGGAAATACGTTTGTTTATTATCGGTATGCCGTATTCGCTTTCAATATCGCAGCCGGTTTTTACAAGATTGCCTGCTTTGCGGGTAATCTTTTCGTATATCTTTTCGCAGGAACGATCAATGTCGCTGTCGGCACAATCAAGAAGCGATATGCCCATAGTAATGGTGCGCACATCAAGATTTTCCTGCTCTATCATGGTAATTGTCTCTGTAATATCTTTAAGATTAAGCATTTTTATCTCCCGTTATATTCGGTGCATGGAATTAAAAACATCTTCGTGCATAACGCGAATGTCAAGCGCCATACTGCTGCCTAATTGTTTCATTTCCTCTTTAAAAGTGTTAAGCGGGCAGTCTATTCCGCTTACGTCGGTCATCATAACCATTACGAACATTTCCTGCATAACCGACTGGGAAATGTCGATTATGTTAACGTTGTGCGCAGAACACACCGCCGCAACCTTTGCCGTTATTCCTACGGCGTCGTTACCTATTACCGATATTACTGTCTTTTTCATAATGTTTCCTCACAGACTCAAATTCTTCTTCACGCTGCATTTGCAAAGCGCAGTCAAACACATTTTTAATAACGCACACAACAAGCGCGCCTGCCGCTGCCGCAAAACCCGATATGTAAAACGGCATATAGCGGAAACCGCCTAGTATCATTATAACCGAAGCACCCAAACAGCATATTGAAATGGTGCGCAAAAGCCTTACATTTGCATCGCCCAGTACAAGACCGTCAAGCATATTCAAAAGCAGTTTTCTAAGCGAATAAAGCATTACCGCCGCAAAGGGCATACAAGGGTAGCAGGTTATCATAATGCTTGTTGCAAGGTTGGGGTCTTTGCCGCGAATCTCCACAAACCACTGTACCGCTAAAGGCATAAAAACGGTTATAAGCGCCGTAATTGCCATTGCGGCATAGGTAAGATACAGCGTAAATTTAACGGATTTTCTGTAATCGTGCATAATCAAGACCTCCCGTAATGCAGCCTGATACAGTTTAAATAACGCAGCAAAGGCAAAATCGCCTTTGTTGCATTTTATGCCGTAATTATACAACAGAAAAACGTGAATTTCAAGTATCGTTTACCTAAGATGTCGGTGAATGTCGCAAAAGTCGGCGCTATTATATTCGCGGCGGTAAGGCAAGGGCGACTGCAGCGACCGTGTGTTTACCGCAAGGCGAAAGGAAGGAGCAAACACGTGAAAAATCAAATATCTTCCGCCGCCGAAGCATTGCTTTCGGAAAAACTTACCGAGGAGGAGGCAGATACCCTTAAATCCGAGGGATTCAACTTTAAAAATCCCACGCGCAGAACCAGAATACTCACGGCGCTTTACAAAAAGGCGTGCGGCGGCGATCTTTCCGCAATAAAGGAACTGGCGGGTATGATCTCCGATACGGAAAACCCTGCGGCCGAGCCGGTGGTGATAATTGACGATGTCGGAAAAAAGAATATCTGAAATAATAGGCGGCGGATACGATGACTTCTGGCGCGACACCCACCGGTACAGGGTGGTAAAGGGCGGCAAGGCTTCCAAAAAAAGTTCCACGGCGGCACTTAACTTTATATTCCGCATAATGAAATACGAAAACAGCAATCTGCTTGTGGTAAGGGCGGTTATGAACACCCACCGCGACAGCACCTTTGCCCAACTTAAATGGGCGCAGGAAAGGCTTCAGGTATCGCATTTGTGGAAAAACAGCATATCGCACATGGAAATGGTGTATCTGCCTACGGGGCAAAAAATTCTTTTCCGCGGTTTCGACGACGTTTTGAAACTTGCTTCCACCACCGTAAGCAGGGGTTATCTTTGCTGGGTATGGATAGAGGAAGCATTTGAAATATCCTGCGAATCGGATTTCGACAAACTTGACCTGTCGGTACCGCGCGGCAGCGTGCCCGAAAATCTTTTCAAGCAAACCACTCTCACCTTTAATCCCTGGAGTGACGGACATTGGCTTAAGAAAAGATTTTTCGACAATCCGCCCGAAAACGCCGCCTGTTTTACGGTGAATTACCTTTCAAACGAGTTTCTGGATAAGACCGACCGAGACGTGTTTGAAAGGATGAAAACCGAAAATCCCCGAAAGTACGATGTGGCGGGACTGGGAAACTGGGGCGTATCCGAAGGGCTTGTGTTTGAAAACTGGAGTGTTGGTGAACTTTTAATACCAAAAGAAGAACAGGAACTTTATAAAGACTTCTTCGGGCTTGATTACGGTTACACCAACGACCCCACAGCGTTTATCGCGTTCAAGGCAAGTCCCGTGAAAAAGCAAATATACATCTATGACGAATTTTACAAAAAAAGAATGTTAAACAGCGACATAGCAAATGAAATAATCCGCCGCGGATATGCAAAAGAGCGAATCCGTGCGGACTGTGCGGAACCGAAATCCAACGATGAACTGCGCCGGCTCGGAATAGGGCGAATATGCCCTTCGCTTAAAGGGCGCGACAGCATTTTAAGCGGCATAGCGCAGATTAACGAATACAGGATAACGGTATCCCCCTCATGCGTTAATATGATACGGGAACTTTCAGGCTATGTTTACGGTGAAACGCGGAATTCTTCGGGGCAGAAAATGCCCAGAGATACCGAAAACCACTTGTGCGACGCGCTGCGTTACGCTTTTTGCGATGTAAAATTCTTTCACCCCGAAAGCCGTTTTCCGCAGCATGCGGAGCATGCCGAAATTTACGGCAGCGATTTTAAAGGAGGCTGGAACGTATGACAGCGGTACTGTTTATACCGTTAGGCGCCGCATTGTTTTTTGCCGGATTCCTTGCCGGATACGCGGGCAAAAGCAAAAGAACGGGCGGCGTAAGAAAAGCGTCGGCGGAAATCACCGCTTTTGACGATATCCGAAAATTTTTACAGTTTGACGGAAGCGACTGGAAAACCACTTAAAAGAACAGAAAAGAGGCACCGGAAATATGGAGGAAAAAATGAAAGCGGCAATACCATCTGCCGCCGAAAACACACCCGAAAATGCGGATACCACACCGTGCAAAGACGGGAAGGAGATATCCGCCGTATCGGTAAAATTCAACAAAGAAATTCGCAGAATACCGATCGAGGAGGCATCGGTATTGGCACAAAAAGGTCTTAAATACGACCTTATAAGCGAGGATTTTTCAAGGCTTAAAAATATGGCGCTTAAAAAAGGACAAAGCGTTACCGAATTTTTAAACGGTATGGAAGAAGAGGCGATAAACAACCGCCGCGCCGAACTTATGGAGCAGACTGGCGGCAACGGCGAACTTGCCGAACATATTATAAGTCTTGAAAACATGACATCATCTTCAAACAGAGAATTTGACGAACTGCGTGAAAGATTCCCCGAAATAAAGGAAATAGGCGAACTTCCGCAGCAGGTTTTGGAAACATCAAAAGCGCTCGGCAAAAATCTGCTTGACACATATTTAAGATATCTTTTGGATGAGAAGATAAAACAGCAAAACGCAAAAAAACAGCAAGCGGCGGTAAATCTGCGCAGCACGGGCACGCTTTCGGGCGAAGGTTCGGCGTGCGGCGGCACCGCCGACCGGGAGTTTATAAAGGGACTCTGGGGAAATTAAAATTTAAGGAGAACTGATTTAAATGGCAATAAATTCACTTGAAAACGCGGCAAGATATTCCGAAGAACTTGACCGTCTTTTTGTTCAGAAAAGCGCAACCGGCTTTTTTGCCGATAACATTCTTCGCACTAAGTTTGTGGGGGCTAAAACCGTAATCATTCCCGATGCGGAGTTTTCGGGTCTTGCGGATTATGACCGCGACAACGGTTTTACAAAGGGCGCAATTACAGTAAGCAACACTTCGTACACCATGAATATGGACCGTGCCCGTTCCCTGCAGATCGACCGTGAGGATATGGATGAAACGGGTATTGCAAGCCTTGCGGGCAAGATACTCGGAGAATATGTCCGCACAAAGGTGGTTCCCGAATGCGACGCTTATGTGCTTTCAAAACTCGGTACTACGGCGCTTAACCGTTCCAATCTTGTAGAGGGCAGCATTGAAAAGCCTTACGAGGCGCTTTGCGACCTTATATCTGCGGTAAGGGAGAATGTCGGTTTTGATGAAGAACTTGTCGCTTTCGTTGACAGCACGCTTTATGCGGCGCTTCAGAATTCCGCCGAAATATCGAGAATGATAACCGTTTCAAACTTCCGTCAGGGTGAAGTTGACCTTACCGTGCGTTCACTTAACGGAGTGGCGCTTATTCCCGTGGTTTCGGAACGTATGAAGACCGCCTACGATTTTCTTAACACAACTGCCGGCGGTTTTGCGCCCAAGGCAGACTCAAGGGAAATATATATGCTTGTTTGCCCCAAGGCAGGCGCGCATCTTGTTAAAAAGACAGAGCAGCTGCGTGTGTTTACGCCCGAGCAGAACATAGACGCCGACGCATACAAGTTCGATTACCGCATTTATTATGACGTTTTCGTTGAAAAAAGCGGTCTTGACGCAGTTTGGGCATGGATTGCGCCTGCCGTAACGGTAAAAACGCAGCCTGCCGATAAGACCGTGACTGCCGGCAGCATATCCGGCAATTTAAGCGTAAGCGCGGTATCTACCGGCACGCTTACCTACCAGTGGTATGCCTGCAGTGACAGCACCGGCGCAAACGCCGTTAAAATTGCAAATGCGGCTGCCGCAACCTTTGCGGTGCCTACCGATCTTACCGCCGGAACATACTTTTATTTTGTAAAGATAAAGGTTAACGGTATTCCTGCCGTAACTTCAAAAGTGGCAACTGTTACCGTTCAGTAACAAGTCCCTATCATTTTTTGGGGAGGCGGACTTTATGTCCGTTTCCCTTCCTGAAAGGAGCAGTATATGAACACAAGCCCAAAAGAAATTTACGGCGAATACAAAACGGCAAAACAGTTCAAATCTCAAGTGGGTGACAAGGGAATATTTGAACAGGGCCGCATAAACGCCAGATTCTACGCCGGCGACCAATGGCGCGGCGCCGGTACGGGAAACGAACGTCCGCTTGTAAGGCACAACGTTATAAAAAGGATAGGCGATTTTAAAATGTCGCAGATAACGGACGGCGAAATTACGGTGGAATATTCTGCCCGCGGCATACCGCGCCTTTTTTCGGACGCGCCGGATCTCAGAAAACTTGAAAAACAGTTAAGAGTGAAAAACGGCGGCAAAACACCGCGTCAGCCGTCAAGCGAGGAAATAAATCTTGTTACGGCGGCACTTTCAAATTACAGAAAGAGCTGTGCCGAGCAAAACGGATTTTCCGCCGTTTGCCAAAAAGCGCTGCGTGACGCCTACATAACGGGCAGCGGAATAATCTACACCTACTGGGATCCGCAAAAAGACGGCGGCAGGGGAGATATCGCCTGCGAGACCCTGTCAATAAACGATGTTTATTTTTCCGACCCGTATATTAAGGATATTGAAAAACAGCCGTATATAATAATTGCAAGTTTAAGGCGCACCGAAGATATCTGCCGCGAGGCCGCGGCTTTCGGAAACGCCGCGGAACAAATGGCGATAAAGCGTGACAGCACCGACGGAAAAGCAGTGGTGCTTACAAAACTTTATAAGGAGTACAATCCCGACGGCAGTTACGCCGTTATGTGCACAAGAAGCACCGAGCACGCGGAGATTAGAAAACCGTTCGATACAAAACTTCATAAATATCCGATAGCGCTTTTTTGCTTTGAGGAACGCGACGATATAATTTACGGCGACAGCGAAATAACCTATCTTATACCGAATCAGATAGCGATAAACCGTATGATAACCGCAAACGTGTGGTCCGCCATGAGCACGGGAATGCCCATAATGGTGGTAAACGGCGATACCGTTACCGCCGAGATAACAAACGATCCCGGGCAGGTAATAAAAGTGTACGGCAGCAATGAAGACGTAAAAAGCGCCGTTAATTTTGTAACGCCGCCCGAGCACGCAGGTGACTTTTGCCAAAGCATAAACAATCTTATAGAAAATACCCTTACCCAAAGCGGGGCCACCGCTGCAGTGCTGGGCGACGAGATACTTAATAACGCAACGGCGCTTAACACGGTTAAAAACAGCGCCTTGATGTCGCTTTCGATAGTTAAAAACAGATATACGGAATTTATTCGCAGGGTATGTGAAATATGGGCGGATTTCTTTCTTACATGTTACGGAGAAAGAGACTTAAGAATAGAGGACCGCGACGGAATATGGTATATGCCGTTTTCTTCCGAAAGGTATAAGGATACGGCGGTTTCTGCGGAGGTAAGGACCGAAAACGCGGAGCACCACACCGAAAGTGAAAAAACCGAATTCCTTTTAAGGCTGTTTGAAAAAGGAATAATAACAAAAAAACAATTGCTGCGCAGGATTCCAAGCGGCATTCTGGAACGTCCGGAGGAACTTTCCGGCGCGCCCGATTCTGAGGAGGATGAAAATGACGGGGTATGACATATACAAAAAAGCGTTGGCGCTTATGGGCGTAAATACAGACGCCGGCGGTGATAAAACGGTACCTGTTTCGGCTCTTGCGGCCCTTAATACTATAGGGACAGACTTGTTTGAAGGCTTTTACATATCCGATGTTTTTGAAGAAATAAAGATTCCCGATAATGCCGTAAACGCTTTTTGCTGCGGCGTGGCGTTCTTTACGGCAGAGAACGGGGGCGATACAGCCGCCGCGGAATTTTTCTGCGACCTTTACAATTCGTACAGGGCGGCATTTAAAAGCAGCGCCGAAAAAATCAAAAACGTTATGCCTACGGCGTGAGGTGATAAAATGAAGTATAAAGCAACCAAGCGCCCGGAAATTAAAACTTTCAATCTGCCGGAAATTTGCGGTACAGACTGCAACAGGCTTTACGGCAGTGAAAATTCGTTTTTAAGGGCTGAAAACGTGCTTTGCCGCGACGGCAAAATCAAAACGCGCCCCGCCTTTTGTGCGGATATGGGTACTGCGATGCAAACATCCGCCGCGGCGGCGCTGCCATTTACGCTTACCGATACCGTGTTTTATAATGACGGGAAAAAGTGTAAAATAGCATATAAAAGCGACCTGCCGCAGGATGGGGAGGCAGAACAGATAAAGGTGTACCTTGTTTACGGGAAATCGGGCATACGGCAGATAGGCGGCATAAACGCCATGAAGGACGCAGAAGACGCCGCAAAGGCGTACAGCAGGTTTAAACAGGTGTTTTTCCTGGTGGCCGAGCCCACATTCGGTTCGGGGATATACGCTTTTGTTACGGGCGTGGGCGACAATGGCAACGTGTACGATATAAGGGAACTGTCGGCGGATCTTACCGCATGGCGGTATATAGGAAGGGACGAATGTTATTCTCCGATAATATATGCAAACGGCCGCGGCCTTTTTTATAACAAGGTCGAAGCCGCAGGCATAGATATGGACATAGGAACGCCCTATTCGCCCGAAGCGCCGGATCTGCTTTCCGGAGCCTTCACAATGTGTTTTACTACCGACGGATACTCCTCGGTTTTTGAAATGCCCGTTACGAACATCCGCGCCGATGCACCCGTAAGGGTAAGGATATATTCAAGCGTGAATACATGGACGGACGTTACCGTGCCCGTTGGCGATAACAAGGCAAGCGACGCCGAAAACAAATACCGCGTTGTATGTTACCGTAATAAAGGACATCTTTATGTTTTTGATTCCACCGATCCCGATAACAAAAAACCCGTTTCGCACAATTTTGATTACGGGCGCAATAATCTTATCGTAAGTTCGGTTCTGGAAGCGTCCGGCAGGGAAGAGATAATAGGCAGTAAAGGCGCTGCGGTGTTCGGCTCTCACGCTTACTTTTACGGGAACTCGGAAAAACCAAACGAGGTATATTCCTGCCGTATATCAAATCCGCTTTATTTTCCGAGCGCATCAAAGACCGAGATAGGATCTGTCGATCAGCCGGTTGTTGCGGCGGCGCACCAGAACGGGAAACTGGTCGCATTTAAGCAAAGTGAGATATATAAAATAAATCTTGCCGCCGGCAACACCGTTTCAAGGGCGATTTCGGAAAATTACGATAAGGATACCTTTATAATAGGGGACTCTTTGTCTTCCGAAAGTATCAGTATGAAGATCGGGACAACGTTCGGCAAGACCGTTGCCGAATGTGCGGGGCAGCTTATATGGCTTGGGTCGGACGGCAATGTTTACACACTTGAGGCCACCACCTACGGCAGCGAAAAGAATATATTTGAACTTTCTTACCCGATATCATCGGAAATCAAAAAAGCGCTTGCAGAAAACGCAACGGGTAAAGAGCCTTTTGCCGTGTCGACAGGCGGATATTACTATCTTTTTATAAACGACGCGGTGTTTGTGTGCGACTGCAGGATAAATAACTTCGGTTACGCAAAAAGATACGCTGCCGAAAACATAGGAAGCGCAGGGTGGTATATCTGGAAAACTCCTTCGCTTAACATAACCGGGGCGCAGATTTGCGAAGAACCCGTATTCTGCGGAAAAACCGACGGAAACATAGATTATCTTTCCTCGCTTTCCGAATCGGTTGCCGACACAATACCGGAAACGGACGAAAACGGTGCGGTTGCGGAAAAGAGGCTGCCTGTAAAGAGCAGTTTTACGACCGCGTTTTACAAATTCGGCACCGACGGCTACAAAATTCCCGAAAGCATTTACTTTTACAGCACGGGCGGTATACTTAATGCAGGCTGTAAAACGGATAAAAGAGAATACAAAAAGCATATACATAACGGTAAGGGAGAAATTATCCTTTTGCCAAGGTCGGCTTTGGGCAGGGTAAAACGCGCTGCTTTTTTTGCCGAAAGCAGCAGCGGTATGGAAATTTCCGATATCCGATTTAAGTACAGAACGGAGTAAATATGAAAAGACTTTTATGTGTAATGCTGGCGGCGCTGTGTATATCCGGCTGCGCCGCAAAAAAGGCACCCGAAAAGGCGGCGGTATCGACAAAAACCGATATAAACGGAGTGTGGATATCCTACATAGAAATGGACGCCTGTCTTAAAAGCGGCGACTTTTACAAAAACTTTTCCGAGATAGTTTCAAAATGCAAAGCGTTCGGTATAACCGATATATTTATGCACGCCGTTCCGTTTTGCGACGCTTACTATCCTTCGGAAATATATACAAAGCGCGAGAGTGCAAACTCCTATTCGGGCGATGTTCTTAAAACCGCCGTAGAACTTGCACACACGAAAAATATGCGGCTGCATTTGTGGATGAACCCATACCGTGTAAAAACTTCCGATATCGACACTTCCACACTGCCGCAAAACAGCATTGCATATAAATGGCTTAACGATGAAAACCCCGACAACGATAAAAACGTATGCATATCGGGGGGAATATACCTTAACCCCGGATGCTCCGAAGTGCGCCAGACCGTAATATCCGCCGTGAGAGAAGCGGCGGAAAAATACGATATAGACGGCGTGCACTTCGACGATTATTTTTACCCGACAACCGACCCCGCTTTTGACAGTGCCGCATACGAGGAATATGCCGCCGGCTGCAGTGTGCCGATAACTCTTGAAGAATTCCGCAGGGCAAGCGTGAATGCCTTGATATCGGGCTGCTATACGGCACTGAAATTTATAAGAAAAGACATTATTTTCAGCGTTAGTCCGGCAGCGGACATAGAAAAAAACCGCACCGCTTACTATGCCGATATATCAGCCTGGTGTGAAAGCCGCTGTGTGGATGTTATAATTCCGCAGATATATTTCGGATTTTTGTATCCTACCGAAAAGTTCAGATTTGAAAATCTGCTTGACGCTTGGAAAAACCTTACGGCAGGTACGGGCGTGGAACTTTGCATAGGTCTTGCGGCGTACAAAACGGGGACCGCCGTATCTCCCGACTGCACCGAATGGCAGAATGCGGACGACATACTTTCAAGGCAGGTGTCTTTATGTAAAAGCGACAGACAGGTTTCGGGTATGGTATTTTATTCCTACACGGCGCTTTTTTCGGAAAGCGAACTTAACTCGGCCGTGCGGGAAAATATAAAAAAAGCAATGGATGGACTGAATTTTTGAAAAATTATAAAATTTGCTGCACAAAATAAAAAATTCGGTTTGCAAAAAAAGCGTCACCTTTTCGGGTGACGCTTTTTTCTATTCTTCAAATCCTGCCGTCTGCTTTTTAAAGGCGTGCTTAAAGTAGATTATTTCGGCAATCGCCGTTATCGCCCATGAGAAAACGTAAAGAAGATAAAGCGACGGCACTGTTTTAAAGTAATCAAATATTGTATAAACCCAGATAATTCTGAAAACGCAGGAGCCTGCTATTACTATCGCGGTGGGCACCAACGTTTTTCCGATTCCGCGAGATGCCGCTATGGTGCAGTCCATAAAAGCGGAGACTGCGTAAGAAAACGCCATTATCTTAAGGCGCTGCATTCCCGCAGTTATAACGTCCGCCTCGCTTGTGAAAAGCGATAAAAACTGCCTGCCGAAAACCAAAAGCAAAACGCCGCCTATTACCGCTGCGGTGAACGAGTAAAAAAGCGCGGCAAAATAACTCTTTTTAATTCGTTCGCGCTTTCGTGCGCCGAAATTCTGACCTATGAAACTTGTGCCGGCGGTATAAAACGCCGCCATAATATCGTATATAAGGTTGTCCGCGTTGGCAGCAGCGGAATTTCCCTTTACCATCAGCGTGTCAAGACGGTTTACGCCGGCTAAAATAAAGAAATTAGCGCACGCAAATATGGCGTTTTGCAGCGCTGCCGGAACGCCCAGTGACAGCACCGAGAAGACCTGGGTTTTTTGCAGTTTGAAATTTTTAAGCGAAAGCCGATAGTTTTTATCGGTCTTTAAAAGCACGGCGGTCACCGCCGCGGCGGAAAGATACTGCGATATAATACTGGCATAGGCAACGCCGTCTACGTCCATACCGATAACGGTTACAAAGAAAACATTAAGCGCCACGTTTATAATGCCGCTTGCAAGCAGTATTATAAGCGGCTTTTTTGTGTTTCCCGCGGCAGAAAGCACCGCATTGCCGAAATTGTATATCATAAGTGCGGGAAAACCGAAAGAGTATATGCGCATATAGGTTTCGGCGCCGCTTAAAAGTTCGGGCTTTGTATCAAGCAGCCGTAAAAGCGGAGGAGAAGCAAAGAGGGAAAGCAGGCATATAAACACGCCCGCGAAAAGCGCCACGGCGGCGCAGTTTTGTATGCGTGCCTTTACAGTTTCACAGTCGCCCGTGCCCATAGCCTGCGCCGCGGCAACGTTTATGCCGCCGCCCACGCCTATTACAAGTCCCGTAAAAAGCATTACATGTATCGAGGTAGAACCTACGCTGCCAAGTGCGTTAGAGCCTGCAAATCTGCCCACTACGGCTATATCTGACATATTGAAAAGCACCTGCAGTATGTTGGAGAGCATAAGCGGCACTCCCAAAAGGAAAACGCCCTTGAATATATTGCCGTTTACAAGGTCTGTCTGTTTGTTTTTCAAAATGTCATCCCCTTTGCCGTTTTATTTAGATAAAAATTATTGTATTCCGGTCGTTTTATCTGCCCGAATGAAACGATTATACCATTTTTCGACGTATTTTCAAGCATTTTTTACGCTTCTTGATTTTTTCGGATTTTATATTATAATAAAAAGAGAAGTTAAAAAAGGGAGGCAGATATAATGTATCCGTTGCTTTTGAACGCGCCTTCAAAGGACAGACTTTGGGGCGGCAGGCGAATATATGATATTTTGGGATTGCCGAAATATGAAAACGCCTCGGAACTGTGGCTGCTTTCCTCTAAGTCGGAGGGCGTTTGCACAGTAAAAAACGGCGAGTATAAAGATATGGGCCTTGACGCGCTTTTTGATGAAAAGGGCAGGGCAATAGGCGGCAGAAAACTTAAAAAGGGGACCGAATTGCCTTTTTTTATCCGTCTTACGGACGCAAAGGACAGGCTGCCCATAGGCGTTGCCACCCACGAACGGCTGATATACGTGGCGGAGGCTTCGGAAAATTCGCAGATGATATACGGATTTACGCGCGACATTACCGCGGATGAACTGTCGCGCCGCATATCCTCAAATACGCTGTCTCCCGTATGTAACTATGTGCCGCTTAAAAAAGGCGACCTTATAAATGTTCCGGCAGGCCTTTTGCACGCGATAGGCAAAGATGTTCTGTTTTTCGAGGCTTCACACGCCGACGAGGAGTTTTTTGCCGTTTCCGATTACGGAAGAACGGCACCCGACGGCAGCCGTGTTCCGCTGGACATTAGAAACGCGCAAAGAATAATTAAAACCACTGCGGCGACTACTGCCGCCGCAAGACTTGAGGACACATTCCTTTATCCGTTCGGTACGGTAAGCGAGATTCCCTCGACAGAGGGGCTTTCGGTATCGCTTATCCGGCTTGACGGCAGCGCAGGTCTGCGGGAGGACGATAGTTTTGTATCCGTAATACTTACAAGCGGCAGCGCGGCGCTATCGTATCCTTCGGGCACGATAAACTTAAACCCGTTGGACAGCGTGCTGATTCCTGCCGGTATACCGGTGAAGTTTACGGGTTACGGTGATATTCTTTGTTCGCATATATAATAAATAGCAGACGGCGGAAATTATCCGCCGTCTGATTTTAAAGTATTAAATTTAAAACAAGTATTCCGCAAACCGCCGGAACACCCAGAACGCTTACCGAACAGAGCGTATACGGGTTTATCGGTATTGCAATCCCGGTAAAGCGCGAAGTAAGGTTTATTACTGCCGTGAACAAAAGCCCCAGCGCCGCGTGAATCAGCATTGACCGCACGGGGCGCAGCGTTTTTATGTGAAGTAGCAAAAGAACAAAAGCGAAAATCGCAAGAACCGCGAAAAAACAAATAAGTATTATTTTCATAAACAATAAAGCCTCCGTACTAAATAGTACGAAGGCTTTATTGTTTTTATTACGGTTATCGGTCCTGCTGCAATCAGTTGCCGAATTTAGCAACGGAGAGTTTGATTCCGGGGCCCATAGTGGTCGCGAGAACGCAGGATTTAACATACTGACCCTTGGTAGCGGCGGGCTTCGCCTTTATAATGGCGCCCATCAAAGCGTCAAAGTTTTCTTTTATCTTTTCCGCACCGAAGGAAACTTTACCGATGGGGCAGTGGATGATGTTGGTCTTATCAAGACGGTACTCAATCTTACCTGCTTTTGCTTCGGTAACGGCTTTCGCAACGTCGGGTGTTACAGTGCCTGCCTTAGGTGTAGGCATAAGACCGCGGGGGCCTAAAACCTTACCGAGACGGCCTACCATACCCATCATGTCGGGTGTGGCGATAACAACGTCGAAATCAAGCCAGTTTTCGTTCTGGATCTTTGCAACCATTTCTTCAGCGCCTACAAAGTCCGAACCTGCTGCTTTAGCGGCGTCGGCTTTGTCGCCCTTTGCAAGAACGAGGGTTCTTACGGTTTTGCCCGTGCCGTTGGGAAGAACTACCGCGCCGCGAACCTGCTGGTCTGCGTGACGGGAGTCAACGCCCAAACGAACGTGTACTTCAACCGTTTCGTCAAATTTTGCGGTGCCGGTTTTAACGGCAATCTCTACTGCTTCCGCAACATCGTAAAACTTACCTTCTTCGATAAGTTTTACACTGTTATTATATTTTTTTCCGTGTTTCATTACTTTGTTTACCTCCCAATAAGTGGTTAATCGGAACTATCCTCCCACAAGAGAGAATCAATCTACAACTTCAACGCCCATGCTGCGCGCTGTACCTGCTATCATACTCATAGCGGATTCAATGCTTGCTGCATTAAGGTCGGGCATCTTGGTTTCTGCGATCTTCCTTACCTGCTCGCTTGTGATCTTGGCAACCTTTGTTTTGTTAGGTGTGCCAGATGCGGATTCAATACCGCAAGCCTTTTTAATAAGAACTGCCGCGGGCGGCGTTTTTGTGATAAAGGTGAAAGAATGGTCTGCATAAACGGTAATAACTACCGGTATTATCATGCCAACGTCATTCTTTGTTCTTTCGTTAAACGCCTTGGTAAACTCCATAATGTTTACACCGTGCTGACCGAGAGCAGGGCCTACCGGGGGAGCCGGAGTGGCTTTGCCTGCAGGGATCTGCAATTTGATGTAACCTATAACTTTCTGAGCCATAATTAGCACCTCCATTATTCGTGGTAACCGTGTTTTTAACACTTGGCGGGACACTCATCTACGCGCCCCTCCCACCGTGACATACAAACGCTCACACCCTGCGGACGGTTAACCTTGGCCGCAGAGAATCTGTATGCCGGAAGTTAATAAGCATAAATTATGCGTATTAACGATGATTATTGTTCGGTGGATATCTGATCGAGTTCGAGTTCGACCGGAGTTTCCCTTCCGAACATTGAAAGAACTACGCAAACGTTGTTGTTTGCCGTATCGAGCGACTGGACCTTGCCGCTGTAGCCTTCAAGCGGTCCGCTTATTATCTTGACGCTGTCGCCAACCTTGTAGCCCACTTCAACGCTGTGCTTTTCAACGCCTAAGGAAGCAACTTCCGCCTCTGTAAGGGGAACGGGTTTGGACCCGGGTCCCACAAAGCCGGTGCAGCCGCGTATGTTTCTTACAACATACCAACTGTCGTCGGTAACTATCATCTTAATAAGCACATAACCCGGGAATATCTTTCTTTCAACTTCACGGGTCTTGTCGTCCTTTACTTCGGTAACGATCTCGGTCGGGATTTTAATGTCCTGAATAAGATCCTGCATACCGCGGCTTTCTACCATTGTAGCAAGATCGCTTGCTACCTTGTTTTCATAGCCGGAATAGGTATGAACGACATACCATTTTGCCTGGTTAGTGTCAGCCATTCTTCGCCCTCCTCTGCATTATGCACCGAGAACGAGTTCAAGCAGTTTGCCGAGGCCAAAGTCTATAGCCCAAATAAACGCGCCGGTGATAAGGCACATTACAAGAACTATAAGGGTGTTTTTAAGCACGTCCTTAAAACCGGGCCAAACGATTTTCTTTGTTTCGCTCTTATAATCCTTGAAGAAGGAAATAACGCGGCGGAAAATCGTCTTTTTCGTGCCTTTGGAAGCCAGAACCTCAAGATAATCGCTTATAAAGAGGTAGCAGGCGGAAACTACCGCAAAGGCAAGTAAGCAAACAGCTGTGATAAGCACAAACTTTGAATACTTGATGGCGGTAACGCCCAAAAGTGTGGAAAGCGGTCTTGCGTCTACGAACTTGAACGGATCGGAGAGCGCGATGACGAGCATGTAAATACCGTCAATAAGACCGATAGCCGGCACGAAATAGCGGCTTGCCTTTGATTTGAACGAGAAAACGCTGAACAGAAGGCCTATAACGGTGAGCCAGAAGCAGAAAAGTATATCTGCCGAACGCGCCATATCGTACTCTGTTCCCGCAACCTCCGTTTTAGTACCGAAGCCGAGCGCCGCACCTATAAGGGATACGGATTCGCCGCCTTCAACGGTGATGGTTGCAAACTTGAGGAAAAAGAGCACAAGCGCGCCGAGTCCCAACGCTATAGTAAGGAACTGACAAACTTTGTTTAAAGCTTTCATTCGTTTTCCTCCTTACTTCGTTTCCTTGTGCAAGGTGTGCTTTCTGCAAAAACGACAGTACTTGTTCATTTCAAGTCTATCCGGGTCGTTTTTCTTGTTTTTCATCGTGTTGTAGTTGCGTTGCTTGCATTCTGTGCAAGCGAGTGTGATTTTTACTCTCATAACGGCACCTCCCGCTTTACGGAAATATTTTTTCCCTTTTTTAAGACAAAGGGAACGCCTCCCTCATTACGGAAACGGCAGTACCGCAAGCCACATATTGAGACCTGCGAAAGCACAAGTACTACATCGTGTATATCCGCTTATGAAAAGGTCTTTTTCCAAAAAAAAAGAGCCTCACAGAGGTAAAGTAAGTATATCACAAACCACCTGTGAGGTCAAGCATTTTTTCACTGTTCTAATATATAATATGTGCGGCGCCGTTTGCGGCTATTTATGGTATGTACCGCCGCCGTTTATCTTAAAAGCGCGGTAGATCTGTTCAAGCAGCATTACCTTAAAAAGTTTGTGCGGAAAGGTCATGTCGGAAAAGGAAAGCCGCATATCCGCCTTTTGCTTTAAGGATTCGTGCAGTCCGCAGGAACTGCCTATAATAAAACACACGGGCGTTCCTTTATCGCAGTTTTCCTTTATAAGTTTTGCAAAGGTTTCGCTGCTGCAGCCTCTGCCTTCAACGCAAAGCGCCACGGTAAAAGCGTTTTTAGGTATTTGCTTTTCCGCCTTTTCGGCTTCTTTTAAAAGCGCGGCGTCCGTCTGCGCGGCAGAAGGCTTTTCGGGCAGAGATTCGGGAACTATCTCGCGCACGGAAATATCGCAGTAAGCCGAAAGCCTTTTAATGTATTCGTTCGCGGCGTCTTTAAAATATTTTTCTTTAAGTTTTCCTATCGAAATAACGGTTATTTTCATCATAGCGATATCACCGGATTGCCGCACGGCTTTGCCGTAACAAGTATGTAATCGGAATTTTTAACGGCGCCTGCCGCCGCAAGCGCTGAATTTGCGCAGTTTGCCGCAAGAGCAGGCAGATTATTATGCAAACTTAAGTGCGCCAGAATAAACCTTGAGGTGCCGTTTTGCAAAAGCGCGGGAAGTTCCGCCGCACATGCCGCGTTTGAAAGGTGACCTTTTTCCGAAAGTATCCGCATTTTAAGCGCCGGTGGATACGGACCGCGGCGCAGCATTTCTATATCGTGATTCGATTCAAAAACAACGGCGCTGCTGCCTGAGAGCGCCGCGCGCACACTGTCGGTAACAATTCCGAGGTCGGTGCAAACGGTGATTCTTCTGCCGTCTTTAAGGGTGACGCCGTAACCGCTTGAACCCTCGCAGTCGTGGCTTGTGGCAAAACGCTCTATGTAAAAATCGCCTGCCGCCGTTGCGGACGCGGCTTCAAACACGGCGGTGTTTTCGGGTATCATATCGGCCTTTTCAAGCGCCGAAAGCGTTTTTGCCGAAGCGTAAAGCGGAATGCCCGTTTTTTTAAGCAGGGTTTTAAGCCCTTTTACGTGGTCGGTATGTTCATGGGTTATAAAAACTCCGCAAAGCGATTCGGTGCTGCCGCCGGCTTTTAACAGGGCGTCGTTTATGTTTTTGAAGGAGGCGCCCGCGTCTATAAGCAGACCGCAGTCGCCGTCTTTAATATATGTGCAGTTGCCCGAAGAACCGCTGAAAAGCGTGCAAAGCCTTGCCACTAACATACCCTCCTTTTTCGGAATTTTAATTAAAAAGGGCGGCTTGTGCCGCCTCTTTTGTCCGGATAAAAGTCACCGTTTCCCGATTGTTTTGTTTATGCGTTTTTTGCCGCGACTATTCCGTCGGGAACGGTTATGCGCTTGATGTCCGCGCCCAAAGCGGAAAATTTTTCGGCAATGTGTTCATACCCGCGGTCTATATGCAGAATGTTTTCCACCGTTGTGGTACCCTCTGCCATAAGGCCGGCTATTATAACAGCCGCCCCTGCGCGCAGATCGACCGCGCGAACGGGTGCCGAGTGCAGTTTTTCAACGCCGGTTATAACCGCCATCTTGCCGTCTACCTGAATGTCGGCGCCCATAAGGGAAAGTTGTTCAACATAACGGAAACGGTTGTCCCAAACGCCTTCGGTTATAATGCTTGTACCGTCCGCTATCGATAAAATCACGCCGAACTGCGGCTGCATATCGGTCGGGAAACCGGGGTGCGGCATCGTTTTTATATTGCATTTTTTAGGCCTTGTGCGCATCACAACGCGCACCGCCTCGTCAAACTCGGTGATCTCGGCGCCTGCCTCTACAAGTTTGGCTATAATGGACTCAAGATGTTTAGGCGTGACGTTTTCTATCATCACGTCACCCTTTGTGGCAACTGCCGCCGCCATATACGTTCCCGCCTCTATTTGGTCGGGAATGATGCTGTAATTGCTGCCGTGCAGGCTGCCTACGCCGCGTATTTTTATAAGATTTGTGCCGGCGCCCATAATGTTTGCACCCATGGAGTTTAAGAAGTTTGCAAGGTCAACTATGTGCGGCTCCCTTGCGGCGTTTTCTATAACGGTAAGGCCGTTTGCCTTTGCAGCCGCAAGCATAATGTTCATCGTAGCGCCGACCGATACCACGTCAAGGTATATAAAGCAGCCTGAAAGTTTGCCTGCGTGCGCTTCCACCATACCGTTTTCTATGGTAACGTCCGCACCCAGCATTTCAAAACCTTTTATGTGCTGGTCTATGGGTCTTACGCCGAAATCGCATCCCCCGGGAGGCGCTACCGCCGCATGACCGCACCTGCCGAGCAACGCACCCAAAAAGTAACTTGAAGCGCGCATACCCTCCGCCATTTCTTTGGTGACGGTATACGAATTAACGCGCGTGGGGTCTATCCGCACGCTGTTTTTGTTTATAACCTTTATATCGGCGCCCAAAGTTTTGAGCGATTTAAGTAAAGTAGTAACGTCGGATATTTCCGGTAAATTTTCGATTATACAAGGCTCGTCCGAAAGAAGTACCGCCGGCAGTATGGCAACCGCCGCATTTTTGGCGCCGCTTATTCTGACAGTTCCTTTAAGCGGCTTACCGCCGTTTATAACGAATTTCTCCAAAAAGCCGACGCCTCCCCGTTACCGATGATTAAGGCGGTGTGACAGTAAAAAACCGTCACACCGAAAATACCTACACATCATTATATACAAACAGTTCACATTTGTCAATTTAAATAGACAAAACAATCGTTGTATCCCGATTGCTTTGTCTAACGTTGCTTATTCAAGAATAAGTTTCGCCTTTATAAACAGTATCTGCCGTAAAACGCGATTTTTACATTTTATTTATGAGGTCTGCCCACACTGAAAGTTCTGTTTGTTACCGCAAAGCAGAAAACGCCCATAGCCGCCGTTTGAATAACAGAAGCAACGCTTTCGTGCGCCACGGCGGTTTTATCGAAAATAAGTTTAAGTATGTCGGGAACCGCGCTTATAAGGCATAAAACGCAGGCGCAAAGTCCGGCGGCTATAAATTTGCGGTAAATCTTTTTTGTGCCTATTCCGTTTTGCGCCGAAGCAAATTCAAGCATAAATATAACGCAGGCGGAATAAGCGAAAGTTGCGAAAATATTGCTTGTTATAAGCGTTATCGAGGAGGTTGCCGCAAAAAATCTTACAAGCCTTACTATGCTGAAAACAAGAGGTATTATTGAAAGCAGCGGCGGCAGATTTATAACAAGACTTGCCGCATAAAGCAGGAAATACACGGCGTTAAGTATGCCGACTACCGTTATTATCGCTATCTGCCACGCGGGATACGATTCCGGAGAATTTACCGTAAAGGTATCAATAACGGTAAATATAGCAATAAATAAAGCGGACGCCGACGATAAAAGGTCGGGACCGGCAATTTTTTTCGGAAGATATTTAACCCTTACTGATAAAAATGCCAGAACGGCAACACAAATAAGGGGAAGAACGGTAAGTACGGCGTTTATTACGCCAAGACCGGATTTTACAAACCCCGTTTTGCCGTCCGTTGTTAAAAGGTTCTCCGCCGTACGCAGAACAAGGGCGGACGAAAGTAAAACATAAAAACACTTTTTTATCTGACCGTATATCATAAACGCACCCTTTCCATCCGCTTAAAGCGGCAGTGCCGCCCTGTCGGACGTGAGTATCTCCGCCTTAAGCGGCGGTATTTAAATCAAATCGGTAACATACTATATATTGTATAAAATTTTCCGCCAAAAGTCAACACGCGTAAGGAGTGTAAAAATGAAAGCCGCAATAATTACAGCAGTATTGGTTTTTGTATGTGCCGCGGCAATGCCGCTTTTATCTTTAGACAAAAAAACAGTATCGGCGGCGGTGGCGTCCGTTATTCCGGAGGGGATTACCGCAGAAAAACCGGTTAATACAGGGTCTGCCGAATCCTTTAAAATTAAAATGAGTTCGGACGGCAGCATAAAAACTTTGTCCGCCGAAGAATATATATGCGGCGTGCTTTGCGGAGAAATACCGCCCGCTTATGAAAACGAGGCGCTTAAGGCGCAGGCGGTAGCCGCGTATACATTTGCGCTGCGCCGTGCCGCCGCCGCGAAAAAGGCGGGTCGGGATTACGACCTTACCGACAGCCCCGAAACCGACCAGTGTTATGTGGAAAAGGCTGCGCTTAAAGAAAAATGGGGCGACAAAACCGACGAATACTACGAAAAAATAAAAAAGGCGGTGTCGGCGGTATCGGGCGTTGCGGTTCTTTATAAAGGCGAACCGGCGCTTACGGCATATCACGCGATATCATCGGGCGTTACGGCCTCCTCAAAAGAAGTATGGGGCAGCGATCTGCCTTACCTTGTTTCGGTCGAAAGTATGGGGGATAAACTGTCCTCGGGATACTTAAGCAACGTTTCCTTTAAAGAATCCGCGCTTGCCGAAAAGATGAAATCGCTTTGCACGGTGGCTGCGGGCGCAAACGCTTTTTCCGATATTGCCCTTAGTGACAGCGGCAGGGTGAAAAGTCTTAAATGCGGCGGCAAAGAACTGTCGGGCGGCGATGTTCAGAAAGCGCTGGGACTCAGAAGCGCGAATTTTGACGTGGCTTACGAAAACGGAAACTATGTTTTTACGGTAAGGGGCAGCGGCCACGGCGTCGGGATGAGTCAGGAAGGTGCGCAGTATATGGCAAAGCAGGGCAGCAGTTATAAGGAAATACTGCTTCATTATTATAAAGGCTGCGATATAGGAAAATCTTAAAATAAATGCTTGACAAAGAAAGACGCTCGGTGTATAATACCAAGGCATCAAACCGTAGACAGTAGGTGGAGTTTGCTCCGTAAGCGTATGCGCCTGCCGAGGTGAGCGTTAATATTTATATGATATTTTCGTGTCCACCTGTGTTTGGTGGACATTTTTTATTTTTAAGGCGAGGTGAAACACATTGCCAAACGCACAGGTTTTAGCACAAAAGCAGCAGATCGTTGAAGAACTTAAAGCAAAACTTGCCGCCGCTGTTACGGGCGTTATCGTTGATTACAAGGGTACCTCCGTTTCCGACGACACAGCACTGCGTAAAGAACTTCGCGAAAACGGCGTTGAGTATTTCGTAGTAAAGAACACCCTTCTTTCCCGCGCGATCGAGGGCGGCGACCTTGCGGAAATGCAGTCCGCACTGGAGGGCACAACCGCTATCGCACTTTCTAACGAAGACTACACCGCCGCGGCAAGAATCCTTTGCAAATTTGCGGAATCTCATGAAAATTTCGCAGTTAAGACCGGCTTCCTTGACGGTAAGGTAGTAGCAATCGAGACCATTAAAGAACTCGCGGCTCTCCCCACCAAGGACGTTCTTCTTGCAACCGTTCTTTCCGCATTCCAGGCGCCCATTGCGGCGTTCGCACGTGCCGTACAGGCCATCGTTGATAAAGACGGTGAAGAGCCCGCGGCAGAATAATTTTTAAAAACACATTCTAAAATTAAATTGGAGGAAAATTAAAATGGCATCTGAAAAGATTACAGCTATGATTGAAGAGTTAAAAACTCTTACAGTACTTGAGCTCTCCGAGCTTGTTAAAGCAGTTGAAGAGGAATTCGGCGTATCCGCAGCAGCAGCGGTAGCAGTAGCGGCTCCGGCAGCAGGCGGCGCAGCAGCAGCTGAAGAAAAGACCGAGTTCGACGTTGTTCTTAAAGAAGTTGGCGCTGAAAAGATTAAGGTTATCAAGGTTGTTCGTGAGATCACCGGTCTTGGCCTTGCTGACGCTAAAGCAGTTGTTGACGGCGCTCCCAAGACCATCAAGGAAGCCGCTTCCAAGGATGACGCTGAAGCAATCAAGGCTAAACTTGAAGAAGTTGGCGCAACTGTTGAACTTAAGTAATTTAAAATTTACTTTAAAAAACAGACTGAAACGGTACCCGAAAGGGTGCCGTTTTTTTATTTTTAAATTCAAATCGCTGCTTGACAAAAGCATATTTACGGATATAATAGTTGTAGGTACAACAATGTATATACAACAAACTGTCGAAGGGGTGTTTTTATGGATTTTACGGAACGTAAAATCACGAAAATCGCGCGTGAGGCGGAAAAACTTGTTTTGATTTCATTGCGTGAAGAGGGCGTAGGCACGGCGGAAATAGACCTGATTCACGCCTTGCGGCACAATCCCGGGTGCACGCAGGCAAAACTTGCGGAACTTTTGCACGCCGACAAGGCGGCGGTTGCGCGAAGAACCAAAAATCTTGAAGCAAAGGGTTTTCTTGTACGTAAGGCTGACGCAAACGACCGCCGCAGCCAACTGCTTTATCCCACCGAAAAAGCGGGAAATATGAAATCCTCCAAGGCAGAGATAGAAGCGGGATTTTATGAGTATCTTATCTCTGTTTTAAGCGTTGAAGAAGCGAAAATCTTTGCGGAATCGCTTGATAAGATATACGTAGCCTCCAAGGTCGAAAGCCGCGCGGGATTTCCGCATTTTGTTAAAAGCGGCGGGCGGAGAAACAATGCGTAAAAAAGAAAAAATTTTCTGCCCCGACAGAATCGTTTCATATTTCCGTGCCGAATGGCTGCCGCTGACCCTTGTTACCGTTTCGGGACTTATTTACAATGTGGGACTGCTTGCAACGCCGTGGTTTGAAGGAAAACTTGCCCAGTGCCTTGCCGATATTTTGGGCGGCGGCAAAACCGCTTACACTATGGCGGCGCTTGTTGCGGTCTACTTGGCGGTTGTGGCGGCAGTGCAGGCGGCGCGGTTTGTAAAACGCTTTTATGTGCGCCGTTTTGCCAACAACATAAACCGCCGTATGAAAGGTATTCTTTATGCCAATCTTGTGCGTAAAAGCCGTACGTCACTTCAAAAAGAGGGCGCCGGAGAACTGCTTACAAAGGCCGTTTCCGACGTTGACGACTGCGTTGAGGGTATGCGCAAATTTACCACCGAGGTTTTTGATACCGGCGTGGTGATGGTAGGATACGCCGCAATGCTTTTTGTGTACGATTGGCGTCTGGCGTTTATGAGTTTGCTGTTTACCCCGATATCCTATGTTTGCGCTGCGATGATGAAAAACCCGGTACAGCGCGCCGGTGCGGCGTATAAAAAAGCCGCCGCCGCTTTAAGCGGCGCCACCATTGACCGTGCGGAAAACGCCGTTACCTACCGCATATACGGATGCGAAAACGCAAGGGTAAAAGGGTACGAAAAGGCGCTTAAAACTTATGAAAAAACCGCCGTTAAAAACAACATGTGGCAGTCGGCGCTGCCTCCGCTTTACCTTGCGGCGTCCGGCGCGGGCGTTTTGTTTATTTTGTGGTTTGGTGCAAAGAATGTGCTTGGAACAGGCTTTAACGCCTGGGACATTGCGGCGTTTACAACCTTTCTTTCCTGCTTTACAAAACTTACGGTAAAGTCCTCCAAAGTTGCAAAACTCTTTAACTCGGTGCAAAAGGCGGAGGTTTCGTGGAAAAGAATCAAACCGCTGCTTAAATCCCCCGAACCGCTTGAACCGCTTTGCGTACATAATTCCGCGGAACTTATCATCGAAGGGCTTTCCTTTGCCTACGGCGGAGAGCCGATATTTTCGGGCCTTACCCTTACGGCACGCCCCGGCGATATTATCGGCGTTACGGGCCCCGTGGCATGCGGTAAATCCACTTTGGGGCGTGTGTTTTTGTGCGAAGCCTCCTACGGCGGCTCCGTCCGTTTCGGCGGCAGGGAACTTTCGTCATTTTCTCCGCGCGAAATAGCGGAAACGGTGGGATATTTAGGGCACGACCCCGAACTTTCCGCCGATACGCTGCAAAACAACGTGATCTGCGGCGGCGGACAAAACGCTGCGGAATACCTTGAAGCCGTATCTTTAACCGACGAAGTGAATGAAATGGAGAACGGCGCCGACACCGTGATAGGTACGGGCGGCACACGCCTTTCGGGCGGTCAGGCGCAGCGGCTTGCGCTTGCAAGAACGTTGGCGCACCCGCGGCCTTTGATGATTTTAGACGATCCGTTTTCCGCCCTTGACCGAAAAACCGAGGACGCGGTGTTTGAAAACCTGCGCCGATACGCAAAAGATAAAATTGTATTTCTTATTTCGCACCGCCTTTATCATTTTCCGCAAATGCAGAAGATTGTTTTTATAGAGGACGGCAAAGTGAGCGTCGGCACACACAAAGAACTGGCGTTGTCCGTTCCGGCGTATAGAAATCTGTACGAAAGTCAGACAGGGGGTGACGCGCATGAAGAAAAATAAAAACGGCGTGTTTGCCGCAGTGCGCACGGCGGCGGTTACCCACCGCTTTCTTACCTTGGGAACTATTCTTTGCGTGGCAGGCTCTGTGGCGGCGTCCCTTATTCCTCCGCTGCTGCTGGCGCGTGTTATAGACTCCCTTACAGCCGGCATTTCACCGGCATTTACCGCCGTATTACTTTATTTCGGCAGTCTTGCGCTTGAAGGAATTTTTTCCTCGGCGCAGGAAACGCTGCTTGTAATTTTCGGGCAAAAGATGACCCACGCGCTGCGCTCCGAAATGTCGGAAAAACTTACCCGTCTTCCGGCAGGCATCCTTGTTTCCCAAAAGCCGGGCGAGGTTGCCGCACGGTTTTCGGGTGATGTGGATACCGTGGAGGCGCTTTTTACATCGGGTATTATCAGTATGGCGGCGGACGCCTGCCGTATCATATCCATTTTGGCGGTCATCGCCGTTAAAAATACGGGTCTTGCATTGGTTTTGCTGGTTATTTTGCCGTTTTTCACGCTTTTAACCCGCCGTGTACAAAAGAAAGTGCTTTCGGCGCAGCTTGAAAACCGCCGCGCCGTGGCGGCGGTATCGGGGCTTGTGCCCGAAACGCTGCATAACATACGCACCGTGCGTTTACTCGGGCTTGAAGATTATATGGAACGCCGTTATGACCGCCGTATCGTGGAAAGTTACGCCGCCGTGGAAAAAACAAACTTTTACGACGCTGTATATTCGCCAGTTGTGCTGCTGCTCAACGCTGCGGTAGTAGGTATCGTAATGCTGCTTTCCGCTTCCGGCAGGCAGGAGATATTAAGTCTGTTCGGTATGTCCGTGGGCACATCGGTTGCCGTGATAAACTATATATCCCGTATTTTTACGCCTATCGAAAGTCTTGGTATGGAAATACAGACCATTCAGTCGGCAATGGCCGGCGTAAGACGGATTGACGCGTTTCTTTCGCAAGCGGAGAGAGATATTCCGCAAAGGTCGGAAAACGCGCCGTGCGGCGATATTGTGTTTTCACACGTAACTTTCGGTTACGGAGACAAACCGGTGCTGCGCGATTTTTCGATGACGGTAAAACAAGGAGAACAGGTAACGCTTGTGGGCAGAACAGGCGCCGGAAAAAGCACCGTGTTCAGGCTGCTTTTGGGGCTTTACAAACCGGATTTCGGAACAATTACCGTAGGAAACGTTAATGTGGCAGACATTTTCGACGGCGAACGCAGATCGGTCGTAGGCTGCGTGGAACAGCACTTTTCCCGGGTGCCCGGGACGGTGCTTGACCAGATAACTTTAGGCGACCCCGATATTACAAGGCAGGCGGCGGAGAAAGCAGCGGAACTTGCCGGAATAGACGAAAGTATCCGCCTGCTGCCGGACGGTTATGATACACTGTGCACGGACGGAATGTTTTCGCAGGGCGAGTGGCAGTTATTGTCCATTGCGCGTGCCGCCGCCGGAAACCCTGCGGTGCTGCTGCTTGATGAAATCACCGCCAATCTTGACGCCGAGACCGAGGCGCGCGTACTAAACGCTTTGCGCCGTGCTTCAAAGGGGCGCACCGTAATTTCCATATCTCACCGTCTTTACGAAAATTCGGGCGGCAGAAGCGTGGAGATAAAACCGCTAAACGCCGCCGAAAGGCTAAACATTTAAAGTAAAAAACAGCACCCTGGAGGGGTGCTGTTTTTTGTGCCGCGTCGGCACACTGTAAGAGGGCATCTGGATATCTTATTTATCAATCGTTCTTGCCGGGTATCCCCGGAGAAGTCATGCTGTATGTATCAAGAATTTTTTCGGCCTCCGTATTGTCTATTACTTTGCGTTCAAGCAGAAGTTTTCTTATCGGCGTGCCGCTTTTAAGCGCTTCTTTGGCAAGGGAAGCCGCTTTTTGGTAACCTATGTAGGGGCAAAGCGCGGTTACTGTTCCCACGCTTTCTTCAAGCAGTTCCCTGCAGCGTTCTTTGTTTGCCGTAATGCCTTTAATGCAGTTTTCGGTAAAGGTGTCGGCAGCGTGGGAAAGCAGTGATACCGATTCAAACAGCGCATCAAAGGTGACAGGCTCAAACGCGTTAAGTTCAAACTGTCCTGCTTCCACCGCCATGGATATCGTAAGGTCGTTTCCGGCAATTCTGAATGCCGCCTGGTTTACAACTTCGGGTATAACGGGGTTTACCTTTCCGGGCATTATGGAAGAACCGTTCTGTTTTGCCGGCAGATTTATTTCACCGAATCCCGTTCTCGGGCCCGAGGACATAAGCCTTAAGTCGTTGGCAATCTTTGAAAGGGCAAGCGCGCAATCCTTAACAGCGCCCGAAACTGCCGAAAAGCCGTCTATATTCTGCGTTCCGTCTATCATATCCGAAGCGCGGTAAAACTTAAATCCGGTAAGCGCGGCAAGTTCCGTTACCGCGTTTTCGTAGTATGTAAGGTCGGCGTTTATTCCCGTGCCTATTGCCGTTCCGCCAAGGTTTAAGGAAAGCATTTCCTTATCAATTTTGCATATACGGCGAAGACCGCGCTGCACCGCCGTGGCGTACGCGCCGAACTCCTGACCGAGCCTTACGGGCACGGCGTCCTGAAGCTGCGTTCTACCCATTTTGATTATGCCGTCAAATTCCTTCGCTTTTTCACAAAAAGCGGTATAAAGATTTTCAAGGCTTTCGTTTAAAGTTTTAAGTAAGGTAAGAACCGTAAGTTTGCCGGCAGAGGGTATAATATCGTTTGTGGACTGTCCGCAGTTTACGTCGTCGTTGGGGTGAACTATTGAATAATCGCCCTGCCTGCCGCCGAGTTTTGTTATTGCTATGTTGGCAATAACCTCATTAGCGTTCATATTCATCGAGGTTCCGGCGCCGCCCTGTATCGGGTCTACTATAAACTGGTCGTGGTATTTGCCCGAAAGTATTTCGTCGCAGGCAAAGATTATCGCGTCCGCCTTTTTATCATCAAGCGTTCCCGCCTGCCTGTTTGCGGCGGCACAGGCTTTTTTTATAACCGCCAGTGCGTTTATCATTTCGGGACGCATTCTGCGGCCCGTCATATTAAAGTTTTCCGCGGCGCGCAGCGCCTGGACGCCGTAATAAGCGTCCGCAGGTACGGATTTTGTTCCTATGGAGTCGCTTTCAAGGCGTGTTTTAATGTTGTTTTCACAAACGGTTGTCATAAAATAATTCCCCTTTTTAAAGACAAAGCAATAACTGAATTTCTAACGCTTTTTCTTGCTTTTTCGAGTATAACATCGCGCCGTAAAAACTACAAATACCGTATTCCGTATACCGATTATAAAAGACGTATTATAGTGAAATATACTTTACAAAATAGACGATATAACTTATAATAAATATCAGAGAACATTTGTTTTTCGGGAGGGCGGTCTTGTGGCGGAACGGATAATTCTTCATTGTGACCTTAACAATTTTTTTGCCTCCGTGTCACTGCTTTCAAACCGCACCCTTTACGATATGCCGGTAGCGGTGTGCGGCAGTGTGGAGGCACGCCACGGCATAATTCTTGCAAAAAACGAAATTGCAAAGGCGGCAGGCGTTAAAACGGCGGAGGCGCTTTGGGAAGCGCGGCTTAAATGCCCCGACCTTGTAACCCTTGCACCCGATTATAAAAAGTATTCCGAATATTCAAAAAAAGCCCACGCGATATACGAACGCTATACCGACCTTATAGAGCCTTTCGGCATAGACGAATGTTGGCTTGACGTTACGGGAAGCACGCTGCTTTTCGGAACGGGGGAGCAGATTGCCGACCGCATACGCCGCGATATCAGAACCGAACTCGGGATAACGGCGTCTGTAGGAGTAAGTTTCAACAAGGTGTTTGCAAAACTCGGCTCCGATATGAAAAAGCCGGACGCGACAACCGTTATATCAAAAGAAAATTTTAAAGAAAAGGTTTGGCCGCTTGCGGCTTCCGAACTGCTTTTCGTGGGAAAAAGCACGGCAGAACGCCTGCGGCGGTGCGGCATAATAACCGTTGGCGATATAACCGAATGCGATGATAAAACTCTTTTGCGGATGCTCGGCAAAAACGGCGCGCAGCTTAAAAAATACGCTTTGGGGCTTGACGATTCGCCGGTAACTCCCCCAAGGGAGGACGAAATACCCAAAAGCATCGGAAAAAGCACTACGCTGCCGCACGATATAACCACCCGCGAGGAGGTCTGGGAAACCTTTTTATCGCTTTCCGAACAGATAGCGGACAGTATGCGCCGCAAGGGCGTTTACGCTTCGGTAATAACTGTACACACGCGCGATACCGCGCTTAAGGTAAAAGAAACTTCGCGCACCCTCGCGTTACCCGTCTGCACCGCTATGGGCATTGCAAAAGAAGGTATGAAAATATTTGACGAAACCTACCGTTTTCACCTGCCACTCAGGTCCGTGGGACTGCGAACAGGCGGATTTAAAACCGAAAACGTCGCTTTTCAGCAGGATATGTTCGGCACCGCCGAATTTGACGCACGGGAAGAGAAAATAGAAAACTCGGTAAATCTTGTGCGCGACCGTTTCGGGCGCGACAGCGTGAAACGCGGCCGCATAATAGAAAATCCCGACGGCAGAAAACATTGACAATAAATTGCCTTGTATGTAAAATAAATGCAGGCGGGAAATTTGGTCCTGCCGGCTTAATTGATTCTTCTAAACCGAAACGGGGGAAATACGGGTGAATATATTTTTGTCTCTTGCCTTCCTTTTTTGCGTAGGTTCTTTTTTCGGGTGGGTGCTGGAACTTTTTTTCAGAAGGTTCATATCCTCTGCCAATCCCGAAAGAAAATGGATAAATCCGGGCTTTTGCACGGGACCCTATCTGCCGCTTTACGGCAACGGTCTTTGCATACTTTATCTTGTGGCTGATCTTGAGGAACATCTCGGCTTTTCAAACCCCGTGCTCGGCAAGATTACCGTTTTTATCATAATGACCCTGCTTATGACGCTTATTGAGTATATCGCCGGCATACTTTCGCTTAAAATGTATCATATAAGGCTTTGGGACTATTCGGACGAGTGGGGAAACATACAGGGAATTATATGCCCGAAATTCTCTCTTGCGTGGGGCGCGCTGGGCGCAGTTTATTATTTCCTTGTGCACCCGCATGTTAAGGACGCCGTAAGGTGGCTCGGAAATAATCTTGCCTTCTCGTTTTTTATCGGCGTGTTTTTTGGCGTTTTTGCGGTCGATGTGGTACATTCGCTGCAGCTTGTTGCAAAACTTAAGCAGTTTGCCAAGGAAAACGATGTTGAACTCAGGTACGAACGGGTTAAGGAGCGTATCCGCAAAGCCAGCGAACAGGCAAAGGAAAAATACCATTTCTTCAAGCCTTTCGGTCCGGCCGCAAAGTTTTCGGAGCATATGAAAAACATACTCTCCGCAATAGAGGCGGAAAAAGAAAAACGCGCAAAGCAGGAAAAGTAAAAAGCAGCATAAAACCGCACCCGAAACGGGGTGCGG
Organism: uncultured Eubacteriales bacterium; assembly: GCA_934491515.1. Lineage (GTDB taxonomy): Bacteria > Bacillota > Clostridia > Oscillospirales > Acutalibacteraceae > UBA737. Next base: position 16,995 of record CAKSTF010000004.1, on the reverse strand, counting down.
TTTTTGTATGCCTTAATTTTTTGTGGCGTGCGCGCTGCGGTCAGTCCGCCCTGCCGGCTTTTTTGAACATATCAACTATTATGTAGTAAACCGGTATGGTGATAAACATTATCCATTCGGGGTGCCACCTGCCGTAGATAAGTCCGCTTACAAGATAGGAAAGCACCACAAGTATCGGGTACGCAAATTCGGAAGCGTTTCTTTTTTCGATTGCCTCGGCAAGCGAGGTTATTACGGGCACTGCCAAAAAGATAAGCCATGCGGGATGCCAAAAGCCCATAAATCCGAAAACCAGAAAAGCAATAACCGCCGCAAGAAAGGTAAGTGACTGTATGTACCGAAGCGTGCGGCTTTTTCTGCCCGAATGAATTTTGTGCTTTAACTCTTCGGGAGATAGGTGTACCGACCCGTTTCCGTCCTCAACGTGTATGCCGTCGCGGCTTATATGTACCGATTCGCGTTCGTTTTCAACGTGTATGCCGTCAAAACCGATATGAACGGAATCCTTGCTGTGCGTTTTTGTGGGGGTATCTCCCACAAGGGAATCTATCGATACATGAAGCACACGGGAGAGTTCTATAAGATTATCGGTATCGGGCGAAGCCTCGCTCCTCTCCCAGCGGGATATTGCCTGGCGTGATACACCTATTTTGTTGGCAAGTTCTTCCTGTGAAAGCCCTGCCGCTGTTCTGGCGTTTTTAAGACGTTCCGCAAACTGTAATGTCATAAAACTTTCCTCCTGGCCCTGAAAGGGGAGCTTAATTCTTTGAAAGCATTATACAGCAAAATGCGGTTGCATGCAAGAAACGGGCGGTTGCAGCGCCGCAACCGTTTGTTTCTTAAATGTGGCAAAAGGCTTGAAACAGACGTTTTTCGGGGCAAATAAAGCGGTCAGTGCACTTTAATTGCTTTGTTTATAAGTTTTACAACAACGGGCAGCAGTATCGCAAAAACAACCGCCGTTATAACGGATGCAATAACGCGGTTTAAAAGCGCCGCACCGAAAAGCACCGCCGGATAATGGTAGATTCTGCTGTCAACATACATAGCAAGCGTGTTTGCCGCCGTTACAAGCAGTCCGCTTAAAACGGTGGAAATTATAAGTATGTAAGGCTTTGTGCTGCGGCCGAAGGCTTTAAACAAAAGCGCAAAGGATATTCCGCGCACTACCGCGGGCAGCACCCAAAGAAGGGTGGTGGCGGTAATACCGTAGGTTATCATCTGCCCCAAAAATGCGCCCACAAAACCGGTAGCCGCCGCCCATAAAGGACCGAATGCGCAGGCCACGGCCATTACCGTAAGACCGCTTAATGAAAGTTTCATAGTTCCGCCCAAAGGCGCGCTTAATGTTACGGCAAGATAATCAAGCCCTACATAAAGCGCCGCCATTATTGCGGAAACGCAAAGTTTTGCCGTTTGTGTTTTTTTCATAAAATAAACCTCCTATTCCCGTTTTAAACAGATAATAGGAGGTAATTTCCGTACAGTCCCGGCGGATTACGCAGATATTATTTGTCAGCGGGATGCGACCGTACCACCGCAAGTTAAAAAACTTTTCGTCCGCGCGGCAACTCCCCGTCCGCACGGCACTTCACGCGGTACCGTCTACTCTGATTTCTAAATTTTCGGCGCAACGTGCGCCTTAGGCAATGATATACGCATTTGCCGTTTTTGTCAAGGGGTACGGCATAAAAAATCGGCGTTTAAAATATACATAATAGCGGTGATTATAATGGGCAAAATTATAAAAAACGGAAGTCTTGACTACGTGAAATATTGCGGCGCGCTACACGCCTTGTGCGATGAGTACGCCTTTTTGAAACTTGCAAGCATAGGAAAAAGCGTTGAGGGCAGGGAAATATTTTCTCTTACCGTAGGCGACGCGGCGGAAACGGTGCTTTTTGCAGCGGCATTCCACGGCAGCGAGCATATAACCACCGAAATATCGCTTATGTTTACGGAAATGCTCTGCCTTTGCCTGCTTACCGATTCGCCGCTTGCCGGAATAAATTTGAAGAAGGCTATAAGAGGGCGCAGCATAACGGTGATACCGAGAGTAAACCCCGACGGCTGCGATATTTCGGTTCGGGGCGCTGCGGCGGCAAAAAATTACGCGTTTATACGCCGCATAAGCGAAGGGGACACCCTGCACTATAACGCAAACGCGCACGGGGTTGATATAAACCATAATTTTCCGGCAGGCTGGGATGAACTGCACCGCCTTGAACGAATGAACGGTATTTTGGGTCCGTCCCCCACGCGGTACGGCGGAAAATTTCCCGAAAGCGAGCCTGAAACCAGGGCGCTTTGCGAATTTTGCCGAAAAAATCCCGTTCGCCACGCGCTGGCGCTGCACACCCAGGGCGAGGTGATATACTGGAACTACGGCGACCGTACGCCCGAAAAGGCGTTTAAAATGGCGCAGATAATGGCTTCGGTGTCGGGGTACGCGCCAGATGTACCGGTAGCCCTTGCCACAGGCGGCGGTTTTAAAGACTTTTTTATCGAAGAATTTGCACGCCCCGCGTTTACGCTTGAAATGGGAATGGGCAAAAACCCGCTGCCCGAAAATACTGCGGAGGATATTTACAGAAAAGCGGAGGAAATGCTCACCCTTGCCGCTATTATGTAAAAGGTTTGCAAAAAACGAAACAGGCACACGGCGCTTGACAAAACATATAATATGTTATAAAATCTCATAAAGGTTATATGCTATAAATATATGAAAGGAAAGCCTTTTTGTGTAAAATTAAGCGCCGGGACCGTGCATGGCATAGCGGTTGACGAGGTTGGGGTTTATCGAAATATTCGGCGGATGCCCCACGGTTAAGTACCGTAAGAAGGCAAGTAAAAACCGGAAGCAATTCCGAAACAGAGGTGTCTTCAACTTGAAATACCGCGCCTTAAAGGACGTGGTAAATGCTATGCTAAATACGGAAACGGCGAAAATACGGGATGATTCCGTCTTGTTCGGCGCGCATGTTTTTGCGCCCTTATTTTCGTCTCCTTTCCGAAAAAAGGAGATTTTTTATTTATGTGTGGAATAGTAGGTTTTACCGGTGCGCGCGAAGCGGCACCCATTTTGCTTGAAGGTCTTGAAAAACTTGAATATCGCGGTTACGATTCGGCAGGTATAGCGGCTGTCTCGGACGGTAAAATAAATATCGCCAAAACCGCGCAGCGAATAGCGACCCTTATTAAAGAAACTTCCGGCGGCGCCGATATTAAAGGTTTTACGGGAATAGGCCATACGCGTTGGGCTACCCACGGCGGGCCGAACACCCAAAACGCACATCCGCATTTAAGCGCGGACGGCAGATTTTCGGTTGTGCACAACGGTATAATTGAAAACTATAAAGAGCTTAAAGAAGAACTGGCTTTAGAAGGGATGACTTTCAGAAGCGAGACCGATACCGAGGTTGTTCCCTGTCTTATACAAAAGTATTACGGCGGAGACCTGCTTGACGCGGTATGCAAAACTGCCAAGCGTCTTAAAGGTTCGTTCTCTCTCGGTATAATCTCGGTCGATGAGCCTGACACCGTCATAGCGGTGCGGAAATTCAGTCCGCTTATCGCAGGTATCGGCAAGGGAGAAAACTTCATCGCTTCCGATGTTACGGCGCTTGTAAGCCATACAAGGGACGTTGTTTATATGGACGACGACACCGTAGCCTTAATAACCCCCGAAAGCGTTAAACTTTACGATTACGATAAAAACGAACTTCCCGTTACGGTATCGCATGTCGATTGGGACGTAGCCTCCGCGCAAAAGGGCGGTTACGAACATTTTATGATGAAAGAGATATGCGAAGAACCCCACGCGGTGGAGCAGACGATACTTCCGCGCATCAAAAACGGCAAGGTAGTATTTGACGAGATATCTCTTGACGCCGAAAAACTGAAAAATATAAACCGCATATCAATAGTTGCGTGCGGTTCGGCTTACCATGCCGGAATAGTAGGTAAATACGTTATGGAGGAACTGCTGCGTATCCCCGTGGACGTTGACCTTGCCAGCGAGTACAGGTACCGCAACCCCATAACCGACAATAAGACCCTTACAATAATAATAAGCCAGTCGGGCGAAACGGCAGACACGCTTGCCGCTTTAAGGGAAGCGAAAAGCCGCGGCTCTTATGTTTTGTCGGTGGTAAACGTGGTAGGCTCCTCGATATCAAAGGAATCGGACGACGTTATATACACCTGGGCAGGTCCCGAAATTGCGGTTGCCACAACAAAGGGATATACAACTCAACTTACGGTTCTTTATATGATAGCCGTTTGGGCCGCGGGCGCTTTGGGCACGGTAAGCGAAAAGGAACTTGAGGAAATAACCTTAAGCCTTAAAAATCTGCCCGATGCGATAGACCGCGTTATAGATCAGAAAGAAAAAATCAAAGAACTCGCGCAGCACAGCGTTTCCGAAACTTCGCTTTTCTTTATAGGCAGAAACATAGATTACGCCGTAGCGCTTGAAGCGTCGCTTAAACTTAAGGAAATATCCTATATTCATTCCGAAGCGTACGCCGCGGGCGAACTTAAGCACGGCACCATTTCGCTTATTGAAGAGGGCAGAACCGTGGTGGCGCTTGTTTGCCAGGACGGACTTTACGAAAAGATGTTAAGCAACGTAAAGGAAGTGCGCGCAAGGGGTGCTTATGTGGTGGCCTGCGCTAACGAGGGAGAAACCGCAATAGAATCGGAAGCCGAACAGGTTATATATATACCGCGCGTTCATAACCTTTTGAAAGCGGCGGTGGAAATAATACCGTTCCAGCTTTATGCTTACTATGTTGCCGGATACAAAGGCTGCGATATAGATAAACCCCGTAACCTTGCAAAATCGGTTACGGTTGAATAAGGCGATAGCATACAAACAACAAAAATCCACCCGATTTTCGGGTGGATTTTTATTCTTAAAACTTACATTTTTTTGCCTTGCGCAGACGGTTTTTATATTGCGGCAGGCTTTAAGCGGCGATTTACTTTGCAGAAAATTTCTATCGCTTTAACGTGCAGCCGTTCTACCTGCCGCTTGCAATATCCGATAAGTTCGGCGGTTTCCTCAAGGCTTCTGCCGCAAATGTATTTGCTTGCAAGTATTTCGCTTAAAACCGCGCCGTCTACGCGGTCAATGCTGTCTTCTAAGGTCTTTTTAAGTTTTTCGCACTTTTTTATCTGTTTTTCATAGCGCTTTCGGCTTTCGCAGGAATCCTCAGCCATATATTTAAGTCTGTTTTCTTTAAGGCAGAGCGCCCTGTATTTTGAAAGATATTCGCGTGCGCTTTCGGTTGTCATAAATTTTCGCCGCCCTTCTTTAAAATTGCCTCAAACTGCCCGTAACTAAGGTGGGTGCCGTGTGTTTTGTTGTATTCAACAAGCGCGCGTACGGTTTTATATATCGGGCTTTCGTTCCGTTTTTCACGTCTTTCTTTCTGGGTTTTCCAAAGGCGCTCGCCGCGCTTTCGGCAGGCATCATCGCAGTAGTCGCCGCTGTTTTTGTAAGGCAGTCTCGCGCCGCAGCATTTGCAGTGGCGCGCCTTTAAAAAAATTATGTTTTCGCTTTCGCAATAAGGGCACACTATATGCTTTTCATACGGCGGCGGTAAAAAAGCATGGCGTTCAAAATAAACTTTTGGATCAAAAAAATTCTTTTTGCAGTCCGTACAAAAGTACATCCGGGTATTCTTCCTTTCTTTTTATCTTGACAAATGTTATGTAATGGTGTAAAATCAGAAATACCGAAAAACATTACGATATTTCGTAATCACAACCTTATTATATTACTGATTTTCGTAATTGTCAATAGGAAATTACGAAAAATCGTAATAAAATATAAAGGGGATAATAAAAATGACTGATATTTATGCGCGCATAGAGCAGCTGTGCAGAAAAAAGAACATCAACGTTACGGCGCTGTGTTCTGGCTGCAAGATACCGCGTGCCTCCCTTTCGGATTATAAAACGGGAAAAAAGAAGTCCCTTTCCGCCGAAACGCTTGCAAAAATAGCGGAATATTTCGGCGTAAGCGTTGACTATCTTATGGGCGCCCCCGTTCGCCCTGCCGATGAAGAATCCGTAAAGGTTGCCCTTTTCGGCGGCGAAACCGAAGTTACCGACGAAATGTGGAACGAGGTTAAACGCTATGCCGCCTTTATCAGGGAGAGGGAAAATGGAAACAGATAAGCTTTACGGATTTGCCGCAAGGCACGGCGTTACGGTGGACAGGTATCCGCTTAAAGAAAATTTGTCTTTTTCGGTAAGTTATAACGACAGTCGCTACATAGCAATAAACCGCGAACTTTCGGGAAATCGCGAAAAGGTGTGCCTGGCGCACGAACTCGGCCACTGTGTAACGGGCAGTTTTTACAATATTTATGCTCCGCTTGACGTGCGCGGCAAGCACGAACGCCGCGCCGATTGCTGGGCAATAAAAAAACTTGTGCCCGAATACCGTTTCAATCAGGCGGTAAAGCACGGTATTGACAGTATTTACGAACTTTCGGAGTATTTCGGCGTTACGCCCGATTTTATGAAAAAAGCGGTTGAATACTATAAAACACGGCAAATGAATAATTAAGGAAAAACAAGGGCAACGGCGATATTTTTGTCGCCGTTGCCCTTGCCTTATTATACGGTATTTGTTTCGGATTATTATCAGCCGAAAATCTGTTTCTTTTTGCCTTTTGCGTTGCGCGGCCATTCGCGGATACGGGTTATATATTCAAGATTTACAGCCTCGATACCGTCTTTCTTTTCAACTATGATACCGCCGTCCGTAACCTCTTTTACCGTGCCCTGAATTCCGGAATCCGTACTCATAACAGTGTAAATAATGCACTCTTTTCCGATAAATTGTTTTGCTAACTCTTTCATTGCGCCGTTCTCCTTGTTTTGTTTTTTACGGTTTAAAACGTGTCTTATTGCCGCCAGTTTTCTGCGCCGCGTTATCAAGGGTATGATAATAAAGAGCAATACCAGCAAAATTATATAAAGACTGTCCATTGTTACCTCGGCCGATAGGAATTAAAGTTTTGTAATAACCGGCCTGCCGTCGGCGTTTAAAAGCGGGGTGACTCCTGCGCCGTAACCCGTTTTTATAAGCAGATAGGTAACGCCTGTTTCTCTGTCTACAAAAAGTTTGCGGACCTCGTTAAAAGACGAACCTTCCGACAAAATTTTTACAAAACGCTCTTCATTTTTATTTTCCGCCATTGCCGTCACTCCCTTTTGCTGTTTAAAATATTATATCTTTTATAACTGTATTTGTCTACTGCGTTCTTGACATAAACGTAATTTTTAGTATAATAAGTTATACAAATCATACTTTACGGAGTGATATTATGAGCAGTCGTGAAAAAGGCGGAAAAATTGCCGCCACCGCAACGGTAGGGGAAAAGGGGCAGATAGTGATTCCGAAAGCGATACGGGATATGTTCGGCATAAATCCCGGAGATACGCTTTTGCTGCTTGCAGACAAAAAACGCGGAATCGCGATTCCGCCGCAGCAGGAGTTTAAAAAGATACATTCAAGAATATTCGGGGAGGAAGAATAAATGAAAACCGTGCTTTCGGTTGAAAACTTATACAAAAACTACCCGTCGTTCAAACTTGAAAATGTAAGTTTTTCACTGCCTTCAGGAACCGTTACGGGCTTTATCGGCAGGAACGGCGCGGGCAAAACCACCACGCTTAAAGGAATATTGGGTCTTATAAAACCGGACGGCGGCAGGGTGGTTTACAACGGTGTTCCCGTGTCCGAATGCGAAGCCGCTTTCAAACACGAGGCAGGATATTCCTGCGGCGCGGTAAACTATTACGTAAAGAAAAAAATACGCGATATAGCGGCGGTCACCGCGCGGTTTTACAAAAATTTTGATTATGATGCCTTAAAAAAGTATTTTGACCTTTTCGGCATAGACGAAAATAAAAGCCCGTCGGAACTGTCGGAGGGAATGAAGGTAAAATTTAACCTTGCACTTTGTCTTTCACACGGCGCCGAACTGCTTATTCTTGATGAGCCGACAAGCGGGCTTGACCCGGTATCAAGAGATGAACTGCTCGATATTTTCAGATATTTAAAGGAACACGGCACCACCGTGCTGTTTTCAACCCATATAACGACCGATCTTGAAAAATGCGCCGACCGCATAGTTTACATAAAACAAGGGAAAACAGTGGCTGAAGCCAACCTTGACGACTTTAAATCGCGGTACGATAACAAAAGTCTTGAGGATATAATGGTGGAAATTGAAAGGGAGGGTAAAGATGAAAAATTTGATTTATAAGGAATTTAAACTTTCGGCGTCTGCTCTGTCGTTTTTGTTTCTGGCTTTTTCGTTGCTGGCGCTGGTTCCGGGTTACCCCATACTTGTAGGCATATTTTTTATATGTATGGGCATTTTTCAGTCTTTTGCCAAGTCAAGGGAGAATAACGATATACTCTATACCGTGCTGCTTCCGATTAAAAAAAGCGACGCCGTAAAGGCAAAATATGCCTTTGTACTTGTTATAGAGTTTTTAAGTTTTCTGCTTTGCGCTGCCGCGGCGGCTTTAAGAACGTTTTGCCTTTCCTCGTCCGAGGTATATAAACACAATGTTCTTATGAATGCAAATCTGGTTTATTTGGGATTTGTTCTGCTTATATTTGCAGCATTTAACCTTGTGTTTTTAAACGGTTTTTTCAAAACGGCGTATTATTACGGAAAACCCTTTGTTATGTTTATCGTTGCGGCTTTTTTGATTGTGGCGGCGGCGGAAACGCTACATCATTTGCCGGGGCTTGAATTTTTAAACGGCGCTGCCGATGCCGACACCCCGAAAAGGGCAGTTTTCTTTATTATTTGCACCGCCGTGTTTGCAGCGGTAACCGCGCTTGCATTAAAGTCTTCAAAAAAACGTTTTTCTAATATCGACCTTTGAAAAAAGTGGACAAAAACGGCTCCGTGTTATATAATCGGTATGTAGTATTTATTTGTGGGGTAGACAAAACAATCAGGATACAACGGTTTTTTTGAAAGAACAGCACAGTCATCGGCTGCGTTGCGGCGTATTTCAAGTGACGAGACAATAAAAGCGGACAAATTAGCCACTTTCGGAATCGTCGTATCCCGATTGCTTTGTCTAACCGCCCCCAAACGACCCGACGGGCAATCGGGGGAACGCCCCGTTTGCTTTGTCTAAACTATAAAAGGAGTCGGAAAAATGAAAAATACGGAAAGAAAAGTAGGAACGGTATCAAGGGGTATACGCTGCCCCATAATCCGCGAGGGCGACGACCTTGCGCAGATAGTGGCAAACAGCGTTCTTGAAGCCGCCGAAAGCGAGGGCTTTACCATACGCGACCGCGATGTTATAGCGGTTACCGAATCGGTAGTTGCAAGGGCGCAGGGCAACTATGCCGGCGTTTGCGACATTGCGGCTGATGTAAAAAACAAACTCGGCGGCAAAACGGTGGGTGTTATATTCCCCATACTTTCAAGAAACCGCTTTGCAATCTGCCTGCGCGGCATAGCAAAGGGCGCCGAAAAAATAGTGCTTATGTTAAGTTACCCTTCGGACGAAGTGGGAAACGAACTTGTGTCGCTTGACAAGATAGATGCGGCAGGCGTGAACCCCTATTCGGATGTTTTAACGCTTGAACGTTATCGCGAACTTTTCGGGGTCAACAAACACGAATTTACGGGCGTTGACTATGTTGAGTATTACGGTCGCCTTATAGAGGAAAGCGGCGCTGAGGCAGAGATAATCTTTGCAAACAATCCCCGCGCAATTTTAAAGTATACCGATTGCGTTCTCAACTGCGATATACATACCCGCGCGCGCACAAAACGCATACTGCTTGAAAACGGCGCAAAGACCGTTTTAAGCCTTGACGATATTCTCACAACCCCCATAAACGGCAGCGGCTGCAATGAAAAGTACGGTCTTTTGGGATCGAATAAATCGACCGAGGATAAGATAAAACTTTTCCCGCGCGAGTGCAAACCGCTTGTTCTGGATATTCAGAAACGTGTTCTTGAGGCTACAGGCAAACATGTCGAAGTTATGGTTTACGGCGACGGAGCATTTAAAGACCCCAAGGGTAAAATCTGGGAACTTGCCGATCCGGTGGTATCACCCGCGTTTACCGACGGACTTATCGGTACGCCGAACGAGCTTAAACTTAAATATCTTGCGGATAACGATTTTGCGCATCTTTCGGGCGAAGAACTTAAAAACGCCATTTCTGAAAGTATCCGCAAAAAGGACGGCGACCTTGTGGGCAATATGGCGTCTCAGGGCACTACGCCGCGCCAGCTTACCGACCTTATCGGCTCGCTTTGCGACCTTACAAGCGGTTCCGGCGATAAGGGAACTCCCGTGGTTTTGGTGCAGGGATATTTTGATAACTATACAAATTCTTAATAACGGAGATTTAGAATATGGACTTGAATGTTAGACCCGAAAATATGAAAAGAATCAATAATGCGGAACTTGCGAACGCTTTTATTGAGGAAAAGGTTGCGGAACTTCGCGCGCAGATTGGGGATAAAAAGGTGCTTCTCGCACTTTCCGGCGGCGTTGATTCGTCTGTTGTTGCGGCGCTGCTTATAAAGGCTGTCGGCAAGCAGCTTGTGTGCGTGCATGTAAATCACGGACTTTTGCGCAAAGGCGAACCCGAACAGGTAATATCGGTTTTTCGCGATCAGATGGACGCAAACCTTGTTTATGTAGACGCTGTTGACCGCTTCCTTGATAAACTCGCCCTTGTTACCGACCCCGAAGAAAAGAGAAAGATAATCGGTGCCGAGTTTATACGCGTTTTTGAGGAAGAAGCGCGCAAACTCAGCGGAATAGAATTTTTGGCGCAGGGTACTATCTACCCCGATATACTTGAAAGCCACGGCGTTAAGGCGCATCATAATGTCGGCGGTTTGCCGGAAGATTTGAAGTTCAGCCTTGTAGAACCCGTGAAACTTCTTTATAAGGACGAAGTAAGGGTGGTAGGCAGAGCGTTGGGACTTCCCGAGAATATGGTTGAACGTCAGCCGTTCCCCGGTCCGGGACTCGGCGTGCGCTGCACCGGCGCTATTACGCGTGACCGTCTTGAAGCGGTTCGCGAATCCGACGCGATTTTAAGGGAAGAATTTGCCGCAGCGGGACTTGCCGGCAAAGTTTGGCAGTATTTTACAATAGTGCCCGATTACAAATCCACCGGTATCCGCGACGGGAAGCGTCTTTGGGACTGGCCGGTAATAATCCGCGCCGTAAACAGCGTAGACGCCACTTCCGCCACAATAGAGGAAATATCTTACGCGCTTCTTTATAAAATAACCGACCGCATTTTAGCGGAAGTTAAAGGCGTAAACCGCGTTCTTTACGACCTTTCCCCAAAACCGATTTCAACAATCGAGTGGGAGTAAGGATGTTGTTTTTGCTTAAGTTGTAAGCATTAAAAACAGAAAATTGAATAAAAAAACGGCCCTGAAAGATTTCGCTTCAGGGTCGTTTTTTAAGCGGCACAATAAGATCAGCATATTACTCTTACATTAAATGTAAGAGTATACCTAACTTTTAAAACAACAAAACCGCCGGAATTGATTTAAAGGCTTTTAAAAAGCATAGTCACATCACACAAATTGTCATAAGAGAGCACCTCCTGCAAAGCAGGTGGTGCTCTCTTTTAAAAAACGGTGAAATAAAAACAGCGCATTTTATGGGATTAAATGTAAACGGACATGGTATTTTTTTAATAGCAAAAAACACCGCATCGGGCTTGAAGTTTTTAAAAGGCATTGTTCAGTTACATAAATTGTAAACAAATCGTCTATATCGGCGGAAAAAAGATTTTTGGCTAAAACAAGGATGTATAGCGCAATTACATTTGATGTAATTGTTGAGCCGTTTTTTTAAAACACAAATTGCATAAGTAGATATTTCAACAGGATAGGTAGTTACAGCAGGCAGAACAGTCATCTTGCCGACATCGAATGGCAGGCGGAAGAAATGTTTTCTTGGCTGGTAAAAGATCTTGCCAAAAAAGAAAATGTAACCGAAGAACTCAAAGCAACCGATATGATGTTGTGGGTACAGAAGATGAATAATATCCGAAATCGTGCAACGGAAATTGTAAATGCAGAATTGATTTTCACGGTATAAACGCAACAACGGCAGGAGAAATCACTACCGTAATTTTTTGACGTTATTTTCGATTTGTCTAGTTGTAGATATAAAAGAATTGCGTTCGCAATACTTTTATGCTATAATTACAACATATTAGGAAGTGATAGATTTGTCTTTTACATATAAGCCACTATGGAAGTTGTTGATTGATAAGGAAATGACCAAGAAACAACTGATGAAAGAAACCAATATATCAAAATCTACAATGGATAAGATGGGAAGAAATGAGAAAGTGTCAATGGAAATACTAGACAGATTGTGCTCTCATTTTTCCTGTGATGTTTCTGATATTATTGAACATATTGGCGAGGTTGAAAAGCAATGAATTATATAGGATCCAAGTATTCACTTCTTGATTTTATTCATAAAACGATATCGGATGTTACTGGTTATAAGTCCGGTGATGATTATGTTTTTGCAGATTTATTTGCTGGAACCGGAGTTGTTGGTGCGAGTTATAGAAAAGAAGGTTGTAAAGTTATTTCAAATGACATTCAATATTATAGCTATGTAATTAACAAGTATTTCATTGAGGGATCAGAAAATATAGACGAATCGTTGATAAGCAATTTGAACTTATTAGAAGATGTTGATGGTTTTATATTTGAAAACTATTGTGCTGGTTCAGGTAGTGGTAGGAATTATTTTACAGATAGCAATGGCAAAAAATGTGATGCTATAAGGATAGAAATCGAAAAACTTTTTAGTCAAAATTTGATATCTGAAGAAACATATTTTGGACTTTTAGCGGGTCTTGTGAATTCAATAGATAAGTATGCGAATACGGCATCGGTATACGGAGCATTTCTTAAACACATAAAAAAATCAGCTCAAAAACAATTTAAGTTAGAATTACTGCCTAAAATTCGGGGACCTAGGGGAAAGGTCTATAATGAGGATATTAATAAATTGATAGCTAGAATTCACGGGGATGTTTTGTATCTCGATCCACCATATAATGGTAGGCAATATTGTTCAAATTATCACATCCTTGAAACCATTGCACGATATGATTATCCGGAGTTGAAGGGCAAAACTGGTTTGCGAGAACCCAATGGGCAGAAAAGTAAATATTGCTCTAAAAAAACATTAGAAAGTGAATTTGAAAATTTGATTGCTAATGCGAATTTCAGATATATCTTTTTGAGCTATAATAATGAAGGCTTAATGAATGTGGATGCAATAAAAAATATAATGTCGAGATACGGAACATATAAATGTTTCACCCAATCTTATAGGCGGTTTAAGGCAGATAAAGACGAAAACAGAAATATTTCGGGAAAAGAAACAACTGAGTATTTGCATTGTTTAATAAAAGAGGAATGAAATGGTAAAATATAATGATTTAGATTTATCTCAGTGGAGAGAATACACGGACATCGAAACGGATTCTTTGTGGATAATTGATAAAAGAGATAATAGCGGTGCACATAGCGGACATTATCATGGGAACTTTGTTCCACAAATTCCACACCAATTATTTTCTAGATATACCAAAAAAGGCGATTGGATTTTAGACCCATTTATGGGAAGCGGAACATCATTAATAGAAGCACAACGTATGGGTAGAAATTCAATTGGAATAGAAATTCAACACGATGTTGCGAAAGAAGCTTATGACAGAATTAACACCGAAAAAAATGATATCGTAAGAACAAGGGTTGTGGTTGCTGATAGTCAAACATGTGATATAAATAAGATACTACTATCAGAAGGTATAGATAAAGTTCAGTTCGTAATAATGCATCCTCCGTACTGGGATATTGTGAAGTTTTCCGAAAATCCTAATGATTTGTCAAATTGCAACAGTATTGATGAGTTTTTAGATTCCTTTGACAAAGTAATCGATAACACGTTATGTGTTTTAGAGAAAAATAGATATTGCGCAGTTGTTATTGGTGATAAATATGCCAACAGTCAGGTAATTCCACTTGGATTCTATTGTATGAATTTAATGATGGAAAAAGGGTTGCTTTTAAAAGCTATTTTAGTGAAAAACTTTGGTGAAACAAAAGGTAAATCAAATAAACAAGGCATTTGGCGCTATCGTGCATTAGCCAGCGATTTCTACATATTCAAGCACGAATATATTTTTGTATTTAAAAAGGTAAAGTGAAAAAATCTCACCTTACCTTTGATAAATTATACTTTCTTTAAGTGCTTTCTGAATTCTAATGGATCATACCAAAAGCAGCCAACACAGGCGTCTTCCTCTCCGTTATGGTGAGCTTCACCTTTGTAATATGACATAGGGTATCCTAAATTCTTGGCATCATATCTTATACCTGTTCGAATGCATTCTTTACAAAATTGGCGTTTTGCATCATTTGCGGCTTTGCTTAATGGCTGAAAATCAGATAATTTTTGATCTTCATTTCGCATGACACGATCTTCATTTTTCATACCATTTTTATGGTCTACCTCCGGATTTGATGTTCCCAATATTACACAACGCTGACTCTGAATTTGCCTTTTTATATCTGCTCTGATATGTTGTGAATAATCACCATTATTGAACCCCGCAGTTCTTATTGCATCAGTTCTGTTTCCCAGAGTACGAGTTTTATCTCTTTCAACAATGTACTTTTTTCCAAATGGTCCGTCATCTCTTGACCATCCAGCACCATTTAAGAGTTGGAGACCTTGGTATTCTCCCACAAATTCATCAACAGATACCCATCTGCTGAAACCGTTCTCATCTATTTGGGCCAATTCTTCAAACAATTCAATTTTTGTTTTCTTTTTTGGCATTTTTTTCTTCCTCCAAAAACAATTTATAGGTTTCAATTCCAAGTGCATCTGCTATACGCTGAATATTTTCAAGTGAAATACTGCGGCGATAACACTCAATCGCACTTATATAGGTACGGTGCATACCGCATTTATCAGCAAAAGCTTCTTGAGATAGTCCAAGTACAGTACGATATTTCTTTAAGTTAGTCCCAAAAACTTTAACGATATCCATAATTATAATCCTCCATATTTTATAATATAATTAAAACGAACACAAAAAGTCTACATACAATAAGTCAAACATATATTTATTTCAAAAAGCTTGACAAAACAATAAAACACACTAAATAAAGAATATTTCTTATTAGGTTACCAGTTTCTTTTTACAGATGTGGGAATAAGTTGTTTTGATTATTTGATAGCAAAGCAAAAATACCCCATAGAATTGAGATAATCTGCACTAAATTAAAGCGTATCAAATCAAAATTTATAAGCAAAAATAGTTAGAGCCCCTTTTACATTTAGGAGTAAAGACGTTGCCTTTCACCCGCTTACAGGTGTTAAAAAAGAATATTAAACAATGTAAGAACGACCTTGAAAAATTGAGTTTCAAGGTCGTTTTTTGTGTCTTAAAAAGATGAGTAAAAAACGGTATTCCAATATGGAATTAAATGCAAAAAATATCCAATTTTTGCAAAATCAATACTTAAAGTATAGTCTTGAGATTTATTTTATCCAATATAAAAATATATTTATAGTTACATAAATTGTAAACAAATCGTCTATATCGGCGGAAAAAAGATTTTTGGCTAAAACAAGGATGTATAGCGCAATTACATTTGATGTAATTGTTGAGCCGCTTTTTAAAACACAAACTGTATCAGCAGCATATAGCAAACCGTGCCGCCTGCAATGGATATAAGCATTTGCCGCTTCCACAGATGCAGTCCCACCGTTACGGCGATGGCGATAAGTTCCGGTATGCCGTGGCTGCCCTGTGAAAGCGATACGTTCCTGAGGCAGTATACCACAAGCATAGCAAATATGGCGCCCGGCAGCACCTTACCTAAATACTGTATGTATTTGGGTGTGAGACGTTTGGAACTGAACACCGCAAACGGCAGAAACCGCGTGATAACGGTCCCCAGAACGCACATAGAAACGGTGATTATCTGTTGTGTAAGGGTCATTTGCCGTTCGCCTCCGTTTCATTGTAAAGCGGTTTTTTAAGCGCTGTCAGCGCAATAAGAATACAAATCATTGTGGGGATAAGGAAGTTGTCCGCGCCGAAGACCAAAAGGCAGGCAACGCTTGCCGCAAGGCCGATCCACTCGCTTATATGACGTTTTTCCTTCATCCACTGCTCCATAAAAATAACAACAAACATTGCGGTCATTGCAAAGTCAAGTCCTTTGGTGTTGAATTTGAGCATACTGCCCACAATTCCGCCTATGGTAGAACCGCTGATCCAGTAAAAACGGTTCAACAGCGTAACGAAGAAATAAAACCAGCCGCGGTCAACGCCGTCGGGAATATCAGCCGTATAGTTGATACTGAATGTTTCGTCGCACATTCCGAAAATAAGATACGGTTTTTTCCAGCCCATGCCCTTAAATTTATCGAGCATGGCGATTCCGTAAAACAGGTGCCGCGCCTGAACCATCAAGGTCATAATAAATACCTGAAGCGGGGCAAAGGGTGAGAGCAGCATACTTACCGCCACAAATTCCAGACTGCCGCCGAAAATGGTCATACTCATCAGCATAGGATACCAAAAACTGAAGCCCGACACATTCATATAAACGCCGTATGTAAGACCCAAAAACCAAAAACCCGCAAAAATCGGTACGGTATATGGGAACGCGGCTTTAAATGCTTTTCGTTTCATGGGATTCTCCTTAGAGTAATATAATCGGTCGTTGTCCGCACCGATTTTTTGTTTGTCGCTTTAAAAACAGCAAAAGTGAAAAAAGTAAAATCGACAAACCCGAAAGCAGGTTTGTCGATTTTGGTGGAGATGAAGAGGATCGAACTCTCGACCTTACGGATGCGAACCGTACGCTCTCCCAGCTGAGCTACACCCCCACGGTTCGGTGT